>NZ_JAMQTI010000004.1:0-299901 GCF_032883055.1 Mycobacterium sp. 29Ha | reverse complement strand
GCAACGAATGCCCCCACGCGCGCATCTTGACGTGAGGCAACAGGCCGACACGATTGGACGGTGAGCAGAACGTGCAAAAGGCGCACTATCTGATGCTTCGCGACTTGCGCGCACAAGCGAGCCACAGCGGCTGAGGGGTCCGTCGCTTGGGAATCTCCAAGGAAACACCAAGTCAGATCCGTCAACTTGGGAATGGTAAGAAAGGAGAACTCAGATGATCGTCACCGTGACACCCACCTACGACGAAGACGACCACATCATTCGATCGGAGAACTAGCGCTTCAGGTTCGCGTACCAATCCAGCAGATCGGGATCGTCGACGGCGGTGCGCTCCACCACCTTCGCGGCGTCAGCGCCTGCGAACAGTTTCTTGATCGGCACCTCGAGCTTCTTCCCGGTACGCGTATGCGGCACCCCGGGAGCCTCGATGATCTCGTCGGGCACATGCCGCGGGGAAACCTCGTCGCGGATGGCCTTCTTGATCCGCTCACGCAGATCATCGGTCAGCTCAGCGCCGCCGGCCAGCACGACGAACAACGGCATCCAATACCCGCCGTCCTCCTGCTCGCACCCGATCACCAACGCCTCGGCGATCTCCGGCAGGCGCTCCACCGACTGGTAGATGTCAGCACTGCCCATCCGGATCCCGTGCCGATTCAGCGTCGAGTCCGATCGCCCGTGCACGATGACGCTGCCGTGATCGGTGATCGTGATCCAGTCACCATGGCGCCACACGCCGGGAAACATCTCGAAATAAGCACTGCGATAACGTGATCCGTCGTCGTCGTTCCAGAAGCAAATCGGCATCGACGGCAACGGCTTCGTGATGACCAACTCGCCAACCTCGCCGCGCACGGAGTTACCCGACTCATCCCACGCGTCCAGCGCGCAACCGAGGAACGGGGCCGACAGTTCCCCAGGCCATACAGGCACGGTGCGCACACCGCCGATAAAGGCCGAGACCACGTCCGTGCCGCCACTGATCGAGGCGACCTGGACATGTTCACCGACGTTGTCGCGCAACCACAGTGAGGACGACGGCGGCAACGACGATCCGGTGATGCCCACCGTCCGCAGCGCCGATAGGTCATGCTCTTTGCGCGGAACAGCGCCCGCCTTGGCACATCCGAGCACATATCCGGGACTGGTGCCCAGGACGGTCGCCCGCAGCCGCGCCGCGATCTCCCACAGCGCATCCGGCCGCGGCGAGTTCGGACTTCCCGAATAGCAGACGATCGTGGCGCCCACCAGCAGCCCGGCGATCTGAAAGTTCCACATCATCCAGCTGGGGCTGGTGTACCAGAAGAAGGTGTCCTCTGGCCCGATATCAGACTGCAGGGCAACAGCTTTCAAATGCTCCAGCACGACGCCACCGTGCCCGTGCACGATCCCCTTGGGCTTACCCGTCGTCCCCGACGAATACAAGATCCACAGCGGATGGTCGAAGCTGACAGACACCGTCGTGAGCTCGCCGCCGGTCGCGGTCAGCTCAGATGCCAGCACCGTCTCTTTCAGCGTCGGCAATCCCTTGCGCAGCGCTTCGACATCCTCACGCTTGTCGTAGTGCTTTCCGCCGAAGTCATATCCGTCGGCCGTCACCAACACCGCCGGCTCGAGCTGACCGAGCCGATCCAGCGCGGCCTTCGCCGAATAATCCTGGCCGCAGGCGCTCCAGATCGCCCCGACGCTCGCCGTCGCCAGGAAGGCGATGACGGCTTCGGGGATGTTGGGCAGGTATCCCGCGACACGATCGCCCACGCCGACACCGAGCGAGCGCAGCCTGTCCGCGAATGCGGCGGTACGCCCGAGCAATTCGGCCCAGGAGACTTCGATGTCTGTGCCGCCCTCGACGACGTGGATGATCGCGGGCCGGTCGGTTCGCGCGTTGCGGATGACCTGGTCGACATAGTTCAGCGTGACGCCCGGAAACCACTGCGCGCCCGGCATCGTGTCGTTCTCGAGGACTTTCTCACCGCGCTGGCCGAGCTCGAAGTAGTCCCACAACGTGGCCCAGAACTCGGCGGGTTCGTCCACCGACCACTGCCACAGGGATTGGTAGTCGGTGGTCGTCACGCCGGTGCGATCTGCCACGAAGCGCGCGAAGTCGGTCACTCGGGCTGTGGCGACGTCCTCGTCCGTCGGCACCCATTGCGGTGCGGCACCGGTCATCGCGCGCTCCAGCCTCCGTCCATGGTGTAGGACGCACCTGTCACCATTCCCGCGGTCGGCGACGCCAGCCAGCCCACCAATGCCGCTACTTCCTCGGGTTCCACCAGACGTTTGATGGCGCTCTCCTTCAGGAGGATGTCGGTGACCACCTTATCCTCCGAGATGCCGTGCACCTTGGCCTGATCGGCGATCTGCTTGGTCACCAGCGGGGTTCGCACATATCCCGGGTTCACGCAGTTGCTCGTCACGCCGTGCGCCGCACCCTCGAGCGCAGTCACCTTCGAAAGACCCTCGAGACCGTGCTTGGCCGTCACGTAGGCGACCTTGAACTCCGATGCCCGGATCCCGTGCACCGAGGAGATGTTGATGATCCGGCCGAAGTTCTGCCGGTACATGTGCGGGAGCGCGGCGCGAATGAGAAGGAACGGCGATTCCACCATGAGCGTCATCAGGTGGCGGAAGCGATCCGGCGCGAAGTCGGGGATCGGGCTGACGTGCTGAACCCCGGCGTTGTTGACCAGGATGTCCGCGTCGAGCTGTAGCCCTTCGAGCGCCGAGACATCGGAAAGGTCTACGGCCCACGCGTTTCCGCCGATATCCTTGGCGACCGACTTGGCCCCGACGTCGTCGCGGTCCGCGACGGTGACGACCGCCCCGCGCGCAGCCAGCTGCCGCGCACACGCCTCGCCGATGCCGCTCGCACCGCCGGTCACCAGCGCGGTGCGTCCCGCGAGCTCGGTCATACGACCCCGGCCTTGGCGAGCTCTTCGCGGTCGGCGACGTCGATGGTCTCCAGGTCGAGGCCGTTCGTCTCACGCATCACGAGTACGGCGATCAGCGTGACCACCGACGCGCCTGCCAGGTAGATCGCGATCGGCACCCAGGAGTCGTAGATCTCGAGCAGCTTCACGGCGATGATCGGCGCGAGCGATCCCGCAACGATGGAGGTGACCTGATAGCCAAGCGACACACCGGAATACCGCATCCGCGTCGGGAACATCTCGGCCATGATCGCGGGCTGCGGTGCGTACATCAGCGCGTGGATCATCAGTCCGATGACGATGGCGGCGATGATGAGCAGATAGTTGGCGGTGTCCATCATCGGGAATGCGAAGAACCCCCACGTCGCCGCCAGGATCGTGCCGACGAGGTAGACGGGCCTGCGGCCGTACCGATCGGCCAGTTTGCCCACGAACGGGATCACCAGGAAGTGCGCCGCGTGCGCGACGAGCATGTACCGCAGGATCGCGTTGGTGTCGACACCGACCTGCACCTTGAGATACGTGATCGACACGATGACCACGAGGTAGTACATGATGTTCTCGGCGAATCGCAGTCCCATGGCCGTGAACACGCCGCGCGGGTACCGCTTGAGCACCTCGACCACACCGTACGAGACGGCCTTGACGCGCTCCACCTCCTGCTGTGCCTCGAGGAAGATGGGCGCATCGCTGACCTTCGTCCGGATGTAGTAGCCGATCAGCACCACCACTGCCGACAGCCAGAAAGCGACTCGCCAGCCCCAGGACAGGAACGCCTCTTCCGACAGGGTCGCGGTCAGCACCCACAACACCACCGTCGCGAGCATGTTGCCTACGGGTACCGCGGCCTGCGGCCAGCTGGCCCAGAAGGCCCTGCTCCGATTCGGGCTGTGTTCGGCCACCAGCAGCACGGCGCCACCCCACTCGCCGCCGACGGCGAACCCCTGCAGGAAACGCAACACCACCAGCAGCGTCGGGGCCCAGACGCCGATCTGGGCGTACGTCGGCAGGCAGCCCATCAGGAACGTGACGACACCGACGAGCAGGATGGCGAACTGCAGCAGCTTCTTGCGCCCGAACTTGTCCCCGAAATGCCCGAACACCACGCCGCCCAATGGGCGGGCGACGAAGCCGACCGCGTAGGTCAGGAACGCCGCGAAGATGGCGCCGTACGCGCTGTCACTCTCCGGGAAGAAGACCTTGTTGAAGACGAGTGTGGCGGCGGTGCCGTAGAGGAAGAACTCGTACCACTCGACGACGGTCCCGGCCATCGAGGCGGCGACCACCCGTTTGAGGCCGCTCGGAGCCGACGTCACGTCACTTCCGGTCGCTTTCGGATCGTTGTGAATCGTCATCGAACGCTCCTCGATTGTGATGCACCGCACAGACCTATGTGAGTATTCATGCAGGTACCCCCACCTGCAATGATCAAAACTGCAGGAGCTATCTGCAAAAATGCAGATATGGCTGTGTTCTCTCGCTCATCGGGTCGCCAGCCCAGCGCCGATGACCTTCTCGTGTTGCTGGCTGTCGGGCGCTCGGGCCGCTACACCATCGCCGCGGAGGAGCTCGGCCTCAACCACACCACGATCTCGCGCCGCATCAACGCGCTCGAACAGTCAGTCGGCGGCCGGGTGCTGGCCAGGGTGGCCGGCGGATGGGAGCTGACCGACCTCGGGCGCGAGGCACTGTCGGCCGCCGAAGCCGTCGAGTCGGCGGTGCGCTCGTTGTCCGTTCACACCGGCGGCCAGCGCGCGCTCGAAGGCGTGGTCCGGATATCGGCGACCGACGGTTTCTCCGCCTACATCGCCGCACCCGCCGCCGCCAAGGTGCAACGGAACCATCCAAATGTCGCGGTGGAGATCGTCGCCGCGACCCGGCGCGCCACCCAACAACGTTCCGGCCTCGACGTTGAAGTCGTCGTCGGGGAGCCGAAAGTTCACCGCGCCAAGGCGATCCGACTCGGCGACTACTGTCTTGGCCTCTACGGTGCACGTGATTACCTGGCCGACAACGGAACACCGGCGAGCATCGCGGACCTCGCCCGCTATCCGCTGGTGTACTTCATCGACTCGATGCTGCAGGTCGACGACCTCGACGTCGCCACGAGCTTCGCGCCGACCATGCGTGAATCTGTGACGTCCACCAACGTGTTCGTGCATGTCGAGGCGACGCGGGCGGCGGCGGGCATCGGTCTGCTGCCGTGCTTCATGGCCGACCGGCACGACGATCTGGTGCGAGTGCTGCCCGACGAGGTGGCGGTGCGATTGACGTACTGGCTCGTCACGCGTGCCGAGACGTTGCGCAGACCCGAGGTCGCGGCCGTAGTCGATGCGATCCAGCAGCGAATGACCGAACAAGCCGACGTGCTCCTCGGCGGGCCAACTCCGCGTTGACCGCGATCCGGACCGCGCCCGACCTGCATCTACGTAGTAACTACGTAGCATAGTGATGCAACTGCTTCGACGAACGACGGGACAATACGCATGCGGCGGGTCTGGTGGACGACAGCGACCGTGATGACCATCGCCGCACTTGTCGTCGGGCTCGGTGCATGTAGCAGGTCATCGCCGCCGCCACAGCCGCAGGCGATCATCGACAAGGGCACGCCGTACGGCGATCTGCTGATCCCGAAACTGCAGACGTCCGTCATCGACGGCGCCGTAGGCGTTGCGGTCGAATCACCTGTCACGGTGAGCGCCGAAGACGGCGTCCTTGGTCCGGTGACACTCGTCAACGACGCGGGCCGGATGGTCGAGGGAGAACTGAGTCCCGACGGTCTCGTCTGGCGCTCGGCCGAGCCGCTGGGTTACAACAAGCAGTACACCCTGACCGCCGAAGCGTTGGGCCTCGGCGGCGCGACGCAGAGCAGCGCGACATTCGAAACCCACTCGCCCCGAAATCTGACGATGCCCTACGTCTTCCCCAAGGAGGGCGAAGTGGTGGGCGTCGGTCAACCGGTCGCGGTGCGGTTCGACGAGAACATCCCCGACCGATTCGCCGCGCAGCAGGCGATCACGGTCAAGACCGACCCCCCGGTCGAGGGCGCCTTCTACTGGGTGAACAGTCGCGAAGTCCGCTGGCGCCCAGCCGAATACTGGAAGCCCGGGACCAGGGTCGACATCAGCGTCGATACCTACGGTGTCGACCTGGGCGACGGACTGTTCGGCCAGGATGACGTGACGAGTCATTTCACGATCGGCGATGAGGTCATCGCGACCGCCGACGACGCCACCAAGACGATGACGGTGCGCATCAACGGCGAAATCGTGAAGTCGATGCCGATCTCCATGGGTAAGAACGCAACTCCGACCGACAACGGCACCTACATCATCGGCGACCGCTACTACTTCCTCGTCATGGACTCGTCGACGTACGGTGTTCCGGTCAATTCACCCGACGGATACCGCACTGAGGTCAACTGGGCGACACAGATGTCCTACAGCGGAATCTATGTCCATTCGGCGCCGTGGTCCGTCGGCAGCCAGGGCCGCTCGAACGTCAGCCACGGTTGCCTGAACGTCAGCCCGCAGAACGCCGAGTGGTTCTACGATAGCACCAAACGCGGCGACATCGTCGAGGTGGTCAACACCGTCGGCCCCACGCTGTCCGGCGTCGACGGACTCGGCGACTGGAACATCCCCTGGGAGCAGTGGAAGGCCGGAAACGCCGGGGTGTAGTGGTCGATCAGCGCTAGCGTCGAGGAATGCCGTTCATCGACCATCCGAAGGGGCGCGCGTATTACCGGCACTGGGCCGCCCCCGAGCCGCGCGCCGCGGTCGTCTTCCTGCACGGCTTCGGCGAACACACCGGGGTCTACCACCGCTACGGGTTCGCACTCAACGCCGCGGGAATCGACCTGTGGGCGGTCGACCAGTTCGGCCACGGACTCAGCCCGGGCGACCGCGGCGATTTCGGTTCGATCGAGCACAGCTCCGACCTGGCCGACACTCTCACCGAACTGGTGGAAGGCGAGCGACCTGGCGTGCCGCTGATCGCACAGGGCCATTCGTTCGGTTCGGTCGTGACCCTGTTCCGGCTGCTGGATCAACCCGACCGCTACCGGGCCGGAGTCATCTCCGGCGCTCCCCTGGTGCCGATCCCCGAACTCCTCGACACCGACACGGCGTTCGACCTCGAGCCCGGCTGGCTCTCGGCGGACCCCTTCTACGTCGATTCGCTCGAGAACGACCCCCTGGCGTTCGTCGGTGCCGATGGGACGTCGCTCGCCCGAGAGCTCGACAGGGCCTGGGACCGGTTCGGTGGGGAGCTGCCGAAACTGTCGGTGCCGACGCTGGCGGTGCACGGCGTCAACGACTCGATAGCACCGGTCGGGGCCGTCCGCGCCTACGCCGAGCAGATTGCGCCGCTGCGGCTCACCGAGTTCCCAGGCGGCCGCCACGACATTCTCAACGAGACGGTGCACCGTGAGGTGGCTCGGACAATCGTCGAATTCATCGAGACGGTGGGGCTAGGCTCTTCGTGATGATCAAGAAGGCATTCCTCGCGACCGTCGCCATTTGTGGCGCGGCGGTGGCGTTCGCCGTCCCCGCCGCCGCACAGCCAGGGCGTCCTCCGTGTGACCTTGCGCTCTCCTTCATCTGCAACATCATCCCGACGGCGCCCGACCTCGATCACAATGTCGACCTCTCGACACAGGTGCCGGTAGATCCGAACGCCCCGGACCCCGAATTGATGCCGCCGCTCGACCCGTGTTCGGCGGGCTGTATCTAGAGCATCATCGAGGTTGCATGGCCCGACCCCATGCGAGCGGGTTCAGGTTCCGAAACGGATCGTTCTCGCGCAGCTCCTGCAACTCGGCGAGCGTGGCTTGCAATGCGCTCTGTGCCTGCTCCTTGACCGTGGCGATCCACGTGTCGTTTCCGACGCGAGGTGGTCGCGAGGTATCGATTGGCGAGGCGAACCGCAGGTACATGCGCTGTGGTCGCGGTACCACGGTCGGACCCCAACCCCGCAGGATCGGGATACCGACTCCCGGAAGGCCGTGTAGACGCTCGCCGAGACCCCGGCTCCGTGTCTCCCAGGCCCCACCGCGTTCGACCAGGCTGGAAAAGACGTCGTCGCCGCCGACCAGCCCGACGGGCACGATCGGATAGTCGTGAGCGACCGCCAACCGGGCGAAGCCGCTGCGGCGTTCCCACTGCAGCACGTACTCCTCCCCCTTGAACTTGAGCATGTCCCGGCCGCCTCCGGGGAACACGAGGACGGTCTCACCCCGTCGCATCAATTCCGCGCACGTGTCGGGATGACCCGGGACCGCGCCTGCGGCCTCCAGCACATCGCGCACAACACCTTTCGTCTCCCCCAGCTGCCTGTTGGCGAGGCCGCGAACCCGGACACCGAGTTCGCGGTGGACGAAGTAGGGAATCAGCACGATCTCGGCAGACCCGGACAGTGTGTGATTGCCGACGAGGAGAAACCTCCCGTCGCGCGGCAGGTTCTCCAGTCCATCGACATAGATCCGGCAGAGATCGATGACAGGAGCCAACCCATCGGCGACCGCGAAGATCGTCTTCTTCAGGGCCCGTACCCGGGTGGGTTCATCAACGAGGCGGTCGACGTCGGCGCCGACTGAGCCGCTGTGTCGCACGGATTCCTTCTGCGTCGTCATGCCACCACTATAGCGACTGACTGACCAAATGGCGATAATGGTCAGTTCGTTCAATCATCTTCGCCATGCGAACCTGGTTCGCCGATATAGTCCGTTGGATGGCATCACCGTTCGACGAACTGCCGGAACAGAACTCCGGCACGGCGGCGCGAATCCTCACGGCGGCCAACGATCTCCTGCTCGGTCGCGGCGCGAGGGGGTTCAGCGTCGCCGATGTGGCCGCGCGAGCGCATGTCGGAAAAGGCACGGTGTATCTGTACTGGCCGACGAAAGAGGATCTGCTGATCGGGTTGGTCGGTCGAGCATTCCTGCGCGCCCTAGAGGATCTGATCGTGAAGTTCGAGGAGGAACCCGCTCTGGTTCGTCCTTCACGCTTCTGCCCGATGATGCTGCAGGTAGCGACCGGCCACCCGCTCATCGCCGCCCTCCAGCGCCACGATGACGATCTCCTCGGCGTCCTTGCCGACCACCCCCGCTCTGTCGAGCTCAACGAAGCACTGGGGCCGAGTGCGGTACTGCGCGCGGCCCTGCCGCTCTGGCGTCAGCACGGGATGGCCCGGACCGACTGGGTTACCGCGGATCAGGCGTTCGCTGTGCAGGCACTCGTCACCGGTGTCACACATTCGCTGGTCACCGATTTCGTCGGTGCCGACCAGCGATTGAAGATCTTGGGCTCCGCCGTCACGGCGTTACTCGGACCCGAGCGCCCCAGCCAGAAAGGACTCCGTGCCGCGGCGACGGGCATCGTCGCCTTCCTCCGCGACGGTCAGGCCGCCGCGCTGCGGGTCATCGAATCTCGTCGGTAGGCGCGTGTCAGAGCCAGGTGTCGTCGGTGGTGGCGGTGAGAAACGCCTCGAGATCGTCGCGCCAATGCGCCGGGGTGTTCTTGTCCGGCTCGATTCCGGTGTACTGCCCCTTGTAGAACAACAGCGGGCGCGGTTTCTTGTGCGGCACGTCCGACAGCGAGTGCACCGCGCCGAACACCACGAGGTGATCGCCGCCGTCGTGCACCGAATGCACCGTGCAGTCGACGTGCGCCAGCGTGTCCTTGATGACCGGTGATCCGAGTTTCGAGAGATGCCAGTCGATTTCGGCGAACTTGTCCGGCTCCTTGGAGCCGAAGCGCGCCGAGACGTCTTTCTGTTTCTCGTGCAGCACGTTGACGCAGAAGTGCCCGCTGGACTCGATGGCCTTCCAGGATCGCGACACCTTCGTCGGGCAGAACAGCACCAGCGGAGGATCTAGCGACAGCGCCGCGAACGATTGGCATGCGAACCCGACGGGCTTTCCGTCGTGCATGGTGGTGATCACGGTGATGCCCGTACAGAACTGCCCCAGCACATTTCGGAATGTGCGGGGATCGATAGGCTCACCCACTACTTGAAGCCGATGCTGAAGTCGTGGCCCCACAGGCTGACGGCCGTGCTCTCCCTGGCGACCCAGTCGTCGTCGGTGACCTGCAGGCCTTCACAACCGAATTCGACGTCGAACCCGCCGGGTGTCTTCATGTAGAACGAGAGCATCTTGTCGTTGACGTGACGGCCCAGGGTGGCCGACATCGGGACCTTGCGGCGTAGCGCGCGGTCAAGGCACAGCCCGACGTCGTCGGCCTCGCCGACCTCGACCATCAAATGCACGATGCCGCTTGGTGTCTCACCGGGCATGAAGGCGAGGCTGTGGTGGCGAGGGTTGACGCCGAGGAAGCGCAGCCACGCCGGCGGGCCATCGGCGGGCCTGCCGACGAGCTGCGGAGGCAGCTTCATCGAGTCGCGCAGGAAGAAGCCGAGCACGTCGCGATAGAAGTGCAGTGTCTCCGCGTCGTCGCGCGTGGTGAGCACCACGTGACCGAGACCCTGCTCCTCGGTGATGAACTTGTGGCCGTACGGGCTGACGACGCGGCGGTGTTCCAGCGCGACCCCGTGGAAGACCTCGAGTGTGTTGCCCGAGGGATCGTCGAACGTGATCATCTCGTCGACGCGGCGCTCGGCGAGCTCGGCGGCCGATGCCTCTTTGTAGGGCGTCCCCTGGATGTCGAGGCGATTGCGGATCTCCTGCAGCGCCGCGGCATTCGCGGTCTCCCAACCGGACTGCAGCAGGCGGTCATGCTCGCCGGGAACAATGACCAGCCGCGCCGGGAACTCGTCCATCCGCAGGTACAGTGCGCCCTCGGTCTGACCGGATCCCTCGACCATGCCGAGCACCTTCAGGCCGTACTCGCGCCACGCCCCGACGTCGGTTGATTCGATGCGTAGATAACCCAATGACTTGATGCTCATGAGCCACCCCCGAGAAAATCGATAGTCAGCTTGTTGAACTCGTCGAACTTTTCCACCTGCGCCCAGTGCCCGCACTGTCCGAAGACGTGTAACTGAACCTTCGGAATCTGCTTGAGCGCCACCAGCGCCCCGTCGAGCGGGTTCACCCGGTCCTCACGGCCCCAGATCAGCAGCACACGCTGGCGCAGCTTGTAGACCTCGCGCCACATCATGCCGAGCTCGAAGTCCGCACCCGCGAACGACTTACCCATCGCACGGGCGGCGGCCAGCGATTCGGGACGGCTCGCGATCTCGAACCGCTCGTCGATCAGCTCGGGCGTGACGAGGTTCTGGTCGAAGACCATGATGCGCAGAAACTTTTCCATGTTCTCGCGCGTCGGCTCGGCGGTGAACTTGCCGAGCAGCCGCACGCCCTCGGTGGGATCCGGTGCGAACAGGTTCACCGACAAGCCGCCCGGGCCCATCAGCACCAGCCGCCCGGCGCGCCTGCCGTTGTCGAGCGCGAACCGCACCGCGGTCCCACCGCCGAGCGAATTGCCGACCAGGTCGGCGCTTTCGATCCCGAGATGGTCGAACAGGTTCAGCAACGCGGTCGCGCTGTAGCGGTTGTACTGCTCGTGCTCGGTGTGCTTGTCCGAGTGTCCATATCCCGGCTGATCGACAGCGAGCACGTGGAAGTGGCGGGCCAACACCGCGATGTTGCGACCGAAGTTCGACCAGCTCGACGCGCCCGGTCCCCCGCCGTGCAGCAGCACGACCGTCTTCTCGTTGCCGACACCCGCCTCGTGGTAGTGCAGGCGCATGTCATCACGAACCTGCGCAAAACGCGACGTCGACTCGAACGTGATCTCTTGCTGCTGAGCAGCTTCGGCAGCGAAGGAGGTCATCTGGCCTTCCCAGTTAAACCATCGTGTCCTGCGGTGGCAGGCCGAACTCGTTGTTCCCGAAGATCAGGTATGCCCGCTCCGGCTCGTTGGCGGCGTGCACGCGGCCGGCGTGCGCGTCGCGCCAGAAGCGCTGCACCGGCTGATCGGAGTTCAGCGCGGTCGCGCCGGAGGCCTCGAAGAGCAGGTCGATCGACGAGATGGCGCGGGCGGTGGCGCGGACCTGGTCGCGACGGGCCCGCGCCCGCAGCTCGAACGGAATCTCTTTGCCCGCCTTCAACAGTTCATGCTCGTCGCGAACATTGCCGATGAGCTGACGCCAACCGGCGTCGATATCGCTCGCCGCCTCGGCGATCCGGATCTTGGCGAATGGGTCGTCCTTGGACTTCTCGCCGGCGAACGCCGCGCGGACGCGCTTGCCCTGGTGTTCGACGTGGGCATCGTAGGCGCCGTAGGCCATTCCCATGATGGGCGCCGAGATCGTCGTGGGATGCATGGTGCCCCAAGGCATCTTGTACACCGGCGCGGTGTTGTTCTCCAGCCCACCGGCGGTGCGGTCGTTCATCGCCTTGTAGGACAGGAAGCGGTGCCGCGGGACGAACACGTCCTTGACCTTGAGGGTGTTGCTTCCGGTGCCCTTGAGCCCTACGACATGCCAGACGTCGTCGATCTCGTAGTCCGAACGCGGAATGAGGAAGCTGCCGAAGTCGACCGGCTTGCCGTCCTTGATCACCGGACCGCCGACGAACGTCCACGTGGCATGGTCGCAGCCCGAGGACCAGTGCCACGCGCCGTTGACGATGTAGCCGCCGTCGACCACCGTGCCCGCCCCCATCGGCGCGTACGACGAGGAGATCCGCACGGCCGGATCGTCGCCCCAGACCTCCTCCTGCGCCTGTTGGTCGAACAGGGCGAGGTGCCAGTTGTGGACGCCGATGATCGAGCTGACCCATCCGGTCGATCCGCAGGCGCTCGCGATGCGGCGGACGGCCTCGTAAAAGACCGTCGGATCGCACTGCAGGCCGCCCCACTGCTCGGGCTGCAGAAGCTTGAAGAACCCGGCCTCGTTGAGCTCAGCGACGGTCTCGTCGGGCAACCGCCGTAGTTCCTCGGCCGCCTGCGCCCGCTTTGCGATGAGCGGCAGCAGATCGTCGATGCCGGCTAGGACCGACTGCACGTCACGCTGTTCAATATTGTCGATGGATGTCACAGACCGTCGCCTTCCGGAGTATGGGCCTAGATGAAGATTAGAACACGTTACGATTTGTGTCGAGAAGGGCCTTGCTGCGGCGGCTGGACCTGGGGACATGCATTTCTGTAACCTGTTCTAGTTATTGGCCCGTAATATTTCGCGAGGAAGGGTGAACGGTGACGGACGAGCCGCTCGGAAGCCACGTGCTCGAGCTGGAGCTGACCGACGTCGTCGAGGAGACCACCGACGCGCGTTCGCTGGTTTTCAGGGTCCCGGACGGCCCCGACTCAGCAGATGTCCCGGCCGACCGGTTGCGCTACTCGCCGGGTCAATTCCTGACGCTGCGGGTGCCCAGCGAGCGCACCGGCTCGGTGGCGCGCTGCTACTCGCTGTGCAGTTCCCCGTTCACCGACGACCCGCTGACCGTGACCGTCAAGCGCACCGCGGGCGGATACGCGTCGAACTGGCTGTGTGACAACGCGCACGCCGGCATGAAGATGCACGTGCTGGCACCGTCGGGCACCTTCGTACCCAAGACCCTCGACACCGATTTCCTGCTGATGGGTGCCGGCAGCGGCATCACACCGATGATGTCGATCTGCAAGTCGGCCCTCGCCGAGGGCAGCGGCAAGGTCGTGCTCATCTATGCCAACGAGAACGAGAACTCGGTGATCTTCCACGCCGCGCTGCGCGACCTGTCGGCCAAGTACCCCGATCGGCTCACTGTCGTGCACTGGCTCGTCAGCGTGCAGGGATTGCCGAGCGCGGCGGCGTTGGCCGGCCTGGCCGAGCCGTATGCCGGACACGACGCGTACATCTGCGGCCCGGGTCCCTTCATGGTCGCGGCCGAAGAAGCGCTCAAGTCCCTCGGCGCGCAACGCATCCACATCGAGGTGTTCAAGTCACTGGATTCCGACCCGTTCTCCGCGGTGGTCATCGAGGAAGACGACAGCGATGAGGGGCCGGCCACCGCGGTCGTCACGCTCGACGGTGAGAAGCATGAGATCACGTGGCCGCGCAAGGCGAAGCTGCTCGACGTACTGCTTGACAAGGGCCTCGATGCGCCGTTCTCGTGTCGAGAGGGCCACTGCGGCGCGTGCGCGGTACTGAAGAAGAGCGGCGACGTCGAAATGGAAATCAATGACGTGCTCGAGCAGTCCGACCTCGACGAGGGTCTGATCCTGGGCTGCCAAGCGCTGCCGCGATCCGATTCGGTCGAAGTCACTTACGACGAGTAACCCGCAGGCTACGATGCGCGCACCGAAGGGAGCATCTCTGTGATGAAGCGGTTGGCCGGCGCGTTCGTGGCGATCTCGGCGACAGTGCTGACACTGGCGACCATCACACCGACAGCCGTGTCTTCGGCTGCGCTGGACACGGCGGACTCGTCGATTCCCGTCAACCCGGTGGACACGCTGCAGATGCGTGTGACGGCCAATTGCATTGCTGCCGAGGCGAGATGCTTGTTCGACACCGTCGCAAACCTGCGCACACCGAACGGTGTGGTCGGGTTTCCCGGTGATCTGTACGCCCGGCAGAACGTGACGCTGCGCACGATGGACCGCTCCGTCTACATCAATTCGAACGTCGCGACCCCGAACACCCGGATCTTCAAATCGTTGACCGACAACGAGATCTCGACGGTCTACTTCGGCGGCGGACCGCCGGACAGGGTGGCCCTGCACGGCGTCGCATGGCCCATCGACTCCTACACCGGCCGTCCGCGTACCGACGTTCCGCTGATCGTGTGCTCCTACATCCAGGTGGTGTACGCCGGTGTCAACCTGACGTCACCCAACGCCTGTGCGCAGGCCGCGTTCTCTTAGCAACCTAGCGGGGTAGGCCGAGCAGTCTTTCGCCCGCCATGGTGAGCAGAATCTGCTCGGTTCCGCCTGCGATCGTCAGGCAGCGGGTGTTCAAGAAGTCGAAGACGGTCTTGTTGTCGACGACGCCCGCGCCCTCGGACAGTTCCATCCTCAGCTCGGACAGCGCCTGCCGGTAGCGCACGCCGATGAGCTTGCGCGCGCTGGCCTGCGGACCCGGATCTTGGCCCCCCACAGCGAGTTCCGCGATCTTCTGATCCAGCAGCGAGCCGACCTGGGCCGCCAGGATCAGCGAGCCGAGCTGGTGCTGTCCGGTCGAATCGAGATCGAGATCGGCGACCTGACGCAACAACTCCTCCATCGGGTTGCCCAGCGCGGTGCCATGTGCCATCGCCACCCGCTCGTTGGCCAGCGTCGTGCGCGCCAGCCGCCAGCCGTCGTTGACCGGGCCGACCACCATCTCGTCGGGCACGAAGACCTCGTCGAAGAACACTTCGTTGAACAGATTGTCGCCGGTGATCTCTCGCAGCGGACGGATGTCGATGCCCGCCGACTTCATGTCGACGAGGAAATAGGTAATGCCCTTGTGCTTGGGGGCGTCCGGATCGGTACGGGCCAGGCACACACCCCATGCCGCCTTGTGGGCCGCCGACGTCCACACCTTCTGTCCGGTGAGCTTCCAGCCCCCGTCGGCTCGTACTGCCTTGGTCCGCAGCGCTGCCAGATCCGACCCCGCGCCGGGCTCACTGAACAGCTGGCACCACAGGAACTCGCCGCGCAGCGTGGCGGGGACGAACTGCTCGATCTGCTCGGGAGAGCCGTGCTCGAGAATCGTGGGCACCGCCCACCATCCGATCACCAGATCCGGGCGAACCACCTCGGCCTTGGCCAGCTCCTGATCGATCAGCAACTGTTCGGCCGGGCCGGCCTCGCGGCCGTGCGGACGCGGCCAGTGCGGCGCCAGCAGTCCGGAATCGGCCAACGCAACCTGCCGCTTCTCCGCGGGCTGCGCGGCGACTTCGGCTACTGCAGAAGCGATTTCGGGGCGCAGATGCTCCACCGATTCGAGGTCGATCTTCAGATCGCGGCGCACACCCTGCTGAGTGAGTGTCGCGACACGGCGCAGCCACTTGTCTGCGCCACCGAGGAAATGCGCGATGCCGTACGCGCGCCGCAGATACAGATGCGCGTCGTGCTCCCACGTGATCCCGATGCCGCCGAGCACCTGAATGCAGTCCTTGGCGTTGGCTTTCGCGGCGTCGATTCCGGCGGCCGCAGCCACCGCGACGGCGATGGAGAGCTGCTGCTCGTCATCCTCGGCCACCGCCCTGGCCGCGTCCGCCGCGGCCACCGAAGCCTGCTCGGAGCGCAGCAGCATCTCGGCACACATGTGCTTGATGGCCTGGAAACTGCCGATCGGCTTGCCGAACTGCTCGCGCACCTTCGCGTACTCCGTCGCGGTCTGCAGTGCCCAGCGCGCCAGCCCCGCGGCCTCGGCGGCCAGCACCGTGGCAGCCAGATCGGCGAAACGTTGCGGCGACGTCGACAGCTTTACCGCAGGTGCGGCGTCCAGCACGACACGCGCCAGCGGCCGCGAGAAGTCGGTCGGGGTCAGCGGTTCGACGGTGACCCCGTCGGCAGATGCGTCGATCAGCACAACGGAGTCCGCAGCGGGCAGCACCAAAATCCCGGCCGGATCGGCTCCGAGCACGTAATCGGCGGTACCGGATGCGTGCGCGCCGTCGAATTCGATGTTGGCCGTCAGCGTGGCACCCGCAACGCGCTCACCGGCTATCAGCAACTCCAGGATGTCGGCCTGCTCGACCAGCAAAGTGGCCAGTGCCGTAGTCGCGACCGGACCGGGGACCAGGGCTGCGGCGGCCTCGTCGACCATCGCACACAGATCCTCGACGGTGCCGTCGGCGCCGCCTTTCTCCTCGGACAGCGCGACACCGAAGAGGCCGAGTTGGGCCAGTCCGTCGTAGGCTGAACGCCACGCGTCCGGCTGGCCCGCCTCGACCTTCCTGGCCGCCTCGGAGGGGCCTGAAGCAGCTGCCCAGCTACGGACCAGTTCGCGCGCGGCAAACTGCTCGTCGGTCATTGTGGCTGACACCGTCTGCTCCTAGCGTTTGGGTGAGAAGTCCATGCTTCCCACTAGAACGTGTTCTAATAGTGCCAGCGATCGACCGTCAAGTCGACCGCCATAGCAGCAGGACACGTCGGTGCCGCGGCGTTTCTGAAGTGAGAAAATGTAGTTCGGCATGCGTATCGTTTTCGGCGATACCCGTGCGGAGAAGGAGTAGTCGAACAGATGTCCGGCCTGTCACAGCCAAACCAGGGATCGGGGTCGGATTCGCGACCGCCCCAGGTGATGACCGTGGCGGTGTTGGCCGAGTCCGAACTGGGATCCGAAGCCCAGCGGGAGCGCCGCAAGCGAATCCTGGACGCTACCCTGGCCATCGCCTCCAAGGGTGGTTACGAGGCGGTCCAGATGCGCGCGGTCGCGGAACGGGCGGATGTGGCGGTAGGCACGCTGTATCGCTACTTCCCTTCGAAGGTGCACCTGCTCGTCTCGGCGCTGGGCCGGGAATTCGAGCGCATCGACGCCAAGACCGACCGTGCCACCATCGTCGGAGGCACCCCCTACCAGCGACTGAACGTCATGGTCGGCAAGCTCAACCGCTCGATGCAGCGCAATCCGCTGTTGACCGAGGCGATGACACGGGCATTCGTATTCGCCGACGCCTCGGCGGCGGGTGAGGTCGACCACGTCGGCAAGCTGATGGACTCGATGTTCGCCCGCGCCATGAGCGACGGCGAGCCGACCGAGGACCAGTACCACATCGCGCGCGTCATCTCTGACGTCTGGCTTTCGAACCTGCTGGCCTGGCTGACGCGGCGGGCGTCGGCGACCGATGTCGCCAAGCGTCTGGATCTCGCCGTGCGGCTTCTGATCGGCGACGGCGAGCACCCTAAGATCTAGGCGTGCTCCCGGTCGAACTGCAGCGCGCGCTCGATACGGTTTGCCGGGTTCCCCGGTTACTGGTCACCTGTGATTTCGACGGCACCCTCGCACCCATCGTCAGCAACCCGGCCGACGCTCGGATGCTGCCCGATGCGGCCACCGCGTTGACCGCGCTCGCCGAACTGCCCGACACCGACGTGGCCCTGATATCCGGACGGGCGCTCGGCGTGCTGCGATCGTTGTCGAGGATGCCGGCATCCGTTCATCTGGTCGGCAGCCACGGGGCCGAGTTCGACACCGGGTTCGCCCACGACATCGACGAGGCTCTGCTGACGCGAATCATTGCCGAGCTGAACGAGATTGCAGCGGACAAGCCAGGCGTGACTGTGGAGACCAAGCCGGCATCGGTCGCCCTGCACGTCCGCAATGCCAGTCCGGCCGACGGAGAGGCGGCGTTGGAGCAGGCCCGCCTGGCCTCGGAGAGCTGGGACGCGCACGCCACCGCGGGCAAGGCGGTGCTGGAGTTCGCCGTGATCCAGACCGACAAGGGCGAGGCGGTCGACATACTGCGCGACCAGAACTCCTCCACAGCGGTGGTCTTTCTCGGGGACGATGTCACCGACGAGAAGGCGTTCGCGCGGATGCGAGACGGCGACATCGGCGTCAAGGTCGGACCCGGTGACACAGCAGCGGGCTTTCGCATCGGATCGCCTGACGATGTCGCAGAAGCATTGGCGTACCTGCTGAATGCACGTGCTCACCGCTGACGAGCTGAAAGCCCGCACGGCACGAGCGGTTTCGGCCGCGACCGCGGCGGGTCGCGGCCTCGGACTGGAGGTCTCCCAGCCGCGTGTCCTCTATGACGCTTTTTCCGTGATCGTTCATCTTGCTCCGGTACCCGTCGTCGTCCGAGTGCCCACGGTGCTGCCACCGTCCTATTCGGCGACCCCGGAAACCCAGACCGCGCAGCAGCGTCGCGAACTCGCCGTGACGGGTTGGCTGGCCGACCGCGGCCATCCGGTGGTGCCCCCGAGTCCTTTGGTGCCGCGTGAACCCGTTCGGCGCGACGGCTTCTCGATGACCTTCTGGCAGTTGATCGACGAAGTCCCCGACGCGAGCACGAACATCATGCGCCGCATCGAGCAGACCGCACACCTGCACGCCGCATTGCGCTGCTACGACGGCGATCTCGACTTCTGGGCACCGTTCGCAACCTATATCCCCGACGGGCTGGCCGCATTGGAGCGCATGCCCGAGCTGCTGTCCGCCGCCGATCTTGAACGGGCGCAACGGGAATGGGCCGTGATCGCGCCGGTGCTGACGTCACCACACGCATTCGAACAGACTTTTCCCGGGGTCGGCATTCAGCCCATTCACGGTGACGCGCCCCACTACAACATGATCAGCACACAAGACGGGGACCTGTGGTCGGACTTCGAACTCGTCACCCTTGGTGCGATCGAATCAGACCTCGCGATGGTGGGACCCGAAGGAATTTCGGCCTACAACGCGGCCGCCACGGCCGCGGGCCTTCGTCCTGTCGACGAACGGGTGTTGCGGGTCACCGAGGCGGCGGGCCGCCTGGCGGCAGCTGCGGCGCTGGCGATGGTGCCGCAATTGCCGATGCTGGCCGATGGTTTGACGCCGACACTCGACGAGTGGCGCGTCAGCCCGCCGATCACCGAGGTCTAGGCGGGCGGACCCGACGTGCGGCCGCGCACCACCTGGGTCTCGAGCACCTCGATCACCGGCAAGCCGGAGCGCGGCGGGTTGTGCAGCAGCCGGCCCGCGCGTCTGCCCTTTTCCATGCTCGGCTGAACCACCGTCGTCAGGCCGCGCCGCAACGCCTCGGGTACGCCGTCGAAGCCGGTCACCGTCATCTGACCGGGAACGTAGACACCCTTCGCCCGCAAGTGATCCATCGCCGACAGCGCCAGCACGTCGGCCGTGCACATCAGAGCGGTGATGCGTGGGTTCTCGTGGAGTGCCACCTCGGCGGCCGCCCCACCGGACGTCGGCAGGTGTTCATAGCTCTCGACCACGGTCAGCGACGCCGGGTCGAGGCCCGCGGCGGTCATCGCGTCGTATACGCCGTGAATGCGCTCGCGCTGGACGTGGAAATGCGGAGTCTGGACTCGGTCGGGGTCCGCCAATGCCGCCTCCGGTCCCCCATGCGGCCAGTCGCGTCCCAGTCGCATCGTCAGCAGGCCGATCTCCCGGTGGCCAAGGCCCACAACATGTTCGGCGAGTTGGCGCATGCCTTCGCGGTCGTCGATACACACCCGCGAGGTGCCAGGCGCATCCTTAGGCTGGTCGACGACGACGATCGGGAGGTGCCGCTGCTGCACCACCGATAGATAGGGATCGTCGTCGGAAGCCGAGTACACCACGAACCCGTCCACCCCAGCCGCCAGGACGGCGGCCGAACCGTCGTCGAGGCTGCGCTTCGGACCGATCGCCACGAGCAGCAGTCCCTGCCCGGCCTCTTCGCACGACTCCGCGAGGCCGGCGACGAAGTCGAGCGCGGCGGGATCGCTGAACGAGTAGTTGAGGGGTTCGGTGATCATCAACCCGACCGCCCCTGCCTTGCGAGTGCGCAACGACCGGGCCACCGGGTCCGGTCCCGGGTAGCCCAGCTGCTTAGCGGTGGCCAGTACGCGGTCACGCAGATCGGCCGACAGCTGATCCGGCCGGTTGTAGGCGTTGGAGATGGTGGTCCGCGAGACCTTCAGCTCGGCGGCCAACGAGGCCAGAGTCGCCCGGCGCCGGGGCGCTGGACTCCTGGACATGATGTGACGTTAGCCGATGAATTTGCGTTACCCGGGATGCCGTGGGCTAGAGTTATTGGAAACGGTTTTCATTTCTGTTCAGAGGCTTACGGGAGATGCCATGCGTGCCAGCTTTGCGGCGATGACGGCGGTGGTGGTTGCGATCGGCGCCGCCGGATGCAGTCAGCGGGAATCGGTGCAATCCGATGCCGGCACCGCGTCCGTCGTGGCGTCCACCGATGTCTGGGGCAGCGTGGCCAGCGCTGTCACCGGCGACCATGCTTCCGTGACGTCGATCGTGAACGGGACCGTCGCCGATCCGCACTCGTTCGAGGCCAGCCCCGCCGACACCGCGACGCTCACCGACGCCTCGCTGGTCGTCTTCAACGGCGGCGACTACGACCACTGGGTCGAGCACGTGCTCGAAGAACATCCGGACGTGCCGAGCGTCGACGCCTACGCACTGCTACCACCCTCGTCGCAGCCTCCGAACGAGCACGTCTTCTACGACCCGGCCACCGCCAAGGCCGTCGCCGCGCAGATCGCCGAACGACTGTCGACGATCGACTCCGCCAACGCCGACGCCTACCGCGCCAACGCCGCGACGTTCGGCGCCAAGGCCGACGAGATCCTGACGCTCGAGCGCGCAATCGGCCAGGAGCATCCGGGGGCCTCCGTCGTCGCGACCGAGCCCGTCGCACACTACCTGCTGGTCAATGCCGGTATCACCGACAAGACTCCAGAGGGCTTCGCCAACGCGATCGAGGAGGACACCGACCCGTCCCCCGCGGACCTGGCCGCGATGCTCGACATGATCAACGCTCGGCAGGTGTCCGCGTTGCTGTACAACCCGCAGACCGAGACCGCGGTCACCAAGCAGCTTGCCGACGCTGCCAACCGCGCCTCGATACCCGTCGTGAACGTGACGGAGACCCTGCCCGATGGCACCGACTACCTGACCTGGCAGCGCCAAACCGCCGAACAGCTGGCGAGCCAGTTGGATAAGGCGCCACAGGCGAACAGATAATCAATCTGTGCCTGCTGACGTCGTCGCCGAACTGACCGGCGCCCGGCTGGCGTTCGCCGAACGCGTGCTGTGGGACCAACTCGATCTCGCCGTGCGCGCTGGTGAATTCATCGCGGTGCTCGGCCCGAACGGTACCGGCAAGACTTCCCTGCTCAAGGTGCTGCTCGGCCAACTGCAACTCACCGCGGGCAAGGTCACGATCTGCGGGAAGCCGGTCGAAAAGGGCAGCAGGCGAATCGGTTACGTGCCCCAGCACCGTGCGATCGACAGCGGGCTGTCGCTGCGGGCGTGTGATCTCGTCGGTTTGGGGTTCGACGGTCACCGCTGGGGTCTGGCGACCGACCGTTCGGCCAAGCGCACAGCCGTGCAGCGGGCGCTGAACCAGGTCAACGGCAAGACACTCGCGAATATGCCGGTCGGTGTGATGTCGGGCGGCGAGCTCCAGCGGGTGCGGATCGCCCAGGCGCTGACCACGGATCCGGTGCTGCTGCTGTGCGACGAGCCACTGCTCAACCTGGATCCGGCCAACGCACGGCTGGTGTCGACGCTGATCGATGCGCGCCGGCGCGACGCGAACACCGCCGTACTTTTCGTCACCCATGAGGTCAATCCCGTTCTGCCATACATAGACCGGGTGTTGTATTTGGTCGACGGCCGATTCCGGATCGGCACCGTCGAAGAGGTGATGACCTCGGCGACCCTTTCCGAGTTGTATCGCGCCGACATCCAGGTGGTGAAGGTCGGCAGCCGCTACGTCGTGGTCGGCGAGCACGACCACTCGGCACACGCGAGCGGCCACGACCATGAGTGAACGGCTCACCGACCTGCTGGCGCACCTGTTCTCGTTCGACATCACCCTCGACCTCTTGCGCCGCGACTTCGTCCAGCAGGCCCTGCTCGCGGCCGCACTGCTCGCCCTGGTGTCCGGGTTGATCGGACCGTTCATCGTGATGCGGCAGATGTCGTTCGCGGTGCACGGATCCAGCGAATTGTCCCTCACCGGAGCGGCTTTCGCACTGCTCGCCGGTTTCAACGTCGGTATCGGCGCACTGGTCGGATGCGCACTGGCCGCAGTTTTGTTCGGGGTGCTGGGCCAGCGTGCACGTGAACGGGATTCGGCGATCGGTGTGGTGCTGGCGTTCGGGCTCGGCCTTGCAGTGCTGTTCATCCATCTCTATCCCGGTCGCAGCGGGACGAGCTTCGCGCTGCTGACCGGGCAGATCGTCGGCGTCGGCTACTCCGGGCTGGCGTTATTGACCGTCGTGTCGGTGGTCGTCATCGTCGTGCTTGCGGTGTCCTACCGTCCCCTGTTGTTCGCCACCGTCGACCCTGAGGTGGCGGCGGGACGCGGAGTTCCGGTGCGCGCGTTGGGCATTGTCTTCGCCGCGCTGGTCGGGGTCACGGCCGCACAGGGCGTGCAGATCGTCGGGGCGTTGCTGGTGATGTCACTGCTGATCACCCCCGCTGCGGCCGCAGTTCGGGTGTTCTCGTCACCCGGGGCGGCAGTCGCGGCATCGGTGATCTTCGCCGAGGTGTCCGCCGTCGGGGGCATCCTGCTGTCCCTGGCGCCTGGGGTACCGGTTTCGGTGTTCGTCACGACGATCTCGTTCGCGATCTTTTTGGTGTGCTGGCTGATCGGTCGTCGCGGCCGTGCCCGCAGTTAGTCCCGTTCCACCGGACGTGTTGATTCCGAAGACCATTCAGACCATGAGCCCGGATACAGCGCGGCGCCGACTCCGGCCGCGGCGAGCGCAGCGACCACGACCGACGCCGTGACACCCGATCCGCAGTACACGCCCACGGCGCCGCTGGACTCCGGGACATCGGCGACGAAACGCCCGTCGCGGTCCAGCAGGCTCGTGCTCGGGACATTGCGGGCGCCGGGAATGTGGCCCGCGACCGGATCGACGGGTTCGACCTCGCCGCGGAAGCGTTCCGGCGCGCGAGCGTCCAGCAGGGTCAGGTCGGCGGCGGTCACCTGCTCGGCGGTGAGTGTCGGCAACGCACCCGCGTACAGGTCGTGGTGTGACACCGTCACATCACCGGGTTGCGTGCTCGCCGGACCAGTTTCGAGCGGACCGGACCAGGCGGCCAGTCCGCCGTCGAGTATGCGCACATCGGCGATGCCCGCCGCGGTCAGCACCCACCAGGCGCGCGCCGACCCGGCCCGGTTCCAGTCGTCGTACACGACGACCGGCGAACCGTCGCGTACACCCCACCGCCTGGCGGCCGCCTCCAGGTCTCGCCCCGACGGCAGCGGGTGGCGGCCACGCCCGGTGACGGTGTGGTCGGACAACTCGTCCTCCAGCGAGACGTACACCGCGCCCGGGATGTGCCCTCGCTCGAATGCCGCGCGTCCGTCGGGCTCGCTGAGCTGCCAGCGCACGTCCAGGATCGTCGGCCGCTCGCCGGCATCCAGCCGCCGCTTCAGTTCCGCCGCGCTGATCAGTACGAGCTCACGGGTCACCCCGTCGATGGTGCCACCTAAGCTCACGAGCGTGACCGAGCACGCATTCAGTCCCGCTGAGCGAAGCGCGATCTACCGGGTGATCGCCGCACGCCGCGATATGCGCCGCTTCGTCCCCGGATCCGAGATCCCCGAGGACGTCCTGGTTCGATTGCTGCAGGCCGCGCATGCCGCGCCCAGCGTCGGGCTGATGCAGCCGTGGCGATTCATCCGGATCACCGACCTCGCGTTGCGCCGCGACATCCACGCCGTCGTCGACGACGAACGTCAGCGCACGGCCGAGGCGCTCGGGCCGCGCAACGCCGAGTTCCTGGCCCTGAAGGTCGAAGGCATTCTGGACTGTGCCGAGCTCTTGGTCGTCGCGCTCGGCGACGGGAGGCAGGACCACGTGTTCGGCAGGCGCACGCTGCCACAGATGGATCTTGCGTCGGTGTCGTGCGCCATCGAGAACCTGTGGCTGGCCGCACGTGCCGAAGGTCTCGGCATGGGGTGGGTGTCGATATTCGACCCGCGCCGGCTCGGGGAGTTGCTCGGTGTGCCGGAGGACGCCGAGGCTGTCGCGGTGCTGTGTCTTGGTCCGGTGCCGGAGTTTCCCGACCGCCCGCAACTCGAGATCGACGATTGGGCGGTCGGACGACCGCTGAGCGAGTTCGTCGCCGAGAACCGATGGGCCGCGCCCGCGCCGATCGTAGGCTGGTCGACGTGACCGTCGATCTCAACGCCGACCTCGGTGAGAGCTTCGGAGTGTGGAAACTCGGCGACGACGACGCGATGCTCGATGTCGTCACGAGCGCCAACGTCGCATGCGGCTTCCACGCCGGCGACTCTGCACTGTTGCTGCGGACGTGCCGGGCGGCAGCCGAACGCGATGTGCGCATCGGCGCGCAGGTCAGCTATCTCGATCTCGCCGGATTCGGCAGACGCTTCATCGACGCCGATCCAGAAGACCTGAAGGCGGACGTGATCTACCAGATCGGCGCGCTACAGGCGATCGCTCAAGTCGCCGGGTCGACGGTAAGTTACGTCAAACCCCATGGCGCGCTGTACAACACGATCGTCACCAATCATGATCAGGCACGTGCGGTCGCCGAAGCGGTGCATGCGGTCGACCCCGCACTGCCCGTCCTCGGCCTATCGGGATCGGTGTTCTTCGCCGAGGCGCAGGAGCTCGGCCTGCGGACCGTGCCCGAGGCGTTTGCCGACCGTGCGTACCGATCCGACGGGCAGCTGGTGTCGCGGCGGCTGCACAACGCGGTACTTCATGACGTCGAGGAGATCGCAGACCGGGTGTCGTCGATGGTGACGGCGGGTCGAGTTGCCGCAGCAGACGGCTCCACGATTCCGATCACGGTCGAATCTGTTTGTGTGCACGGAGATTCACCGGGGGCGGTGCAGATCGCCCATGCAGTCAGGGCACGGCTGCATTCCGACGGAGTCGAGATCAAGGCCTTCACCTGAACACCGCCCTGACCGAACCGCGCCGGCGGATCGGGTCCATGCACGTGCTGGTCGTCGGCATGGTCGCATTGGCCGTTTTCGGCACTGCGCTGAGGGGATTCGTCGTTGGCTCGGCGGAACTTTCGACCGCCGCAACGGTTTTCAGCGGGATCTTCGTGCAGGCCATTCCGTTCCTGGCCCTCGGAATCGTGATCAGTGGACTTGTCGCGGCGTTCGTGACGCCCGAACGGCTGTCTCGCTGGTTGCCACGCAGACCCGCTGCGGCGATCCTCGCTGCGGGTGTCGGCGGTGCCGCGCTGCCCGGTTGCGAGTGCGGTTCGGTTCCGGTTGCGCGACGCCTGTTCGGTGACGGGGCAGTGGGCGCCGCCGCCTTGACCTTCATGCTCGCCGCCCCAGCCATCAACCCCGTCGTGCTGGTCGCCACGGCTGTCGCATTCCCCGGCCAGCCGCAAATGGTGGCGGCGCGGTGTATCGCGTCGTTGGTGACTGCGCTGATCATGGGAGCCGTGTGGGCGCGGTTCGGCCGAACCGAGTGGATAACCCGGCGCCTGCCGCAACCGCGCGACGGCGAGGGGTCGCGCTGGACGGTGTTCACCGAGGCCGCCCGGCACGACTTCCTGCAAGCGGCCTCGTATCTGGTGATCGGCGCTGCCGCTGCAGCGGCGCTTCGGGTGGTCGTGCCGCCGTGGATGTACGAGAAGCTCGCAGGGCAGATCGTGCTCGGCATCTTGACCATGGCGCTGCTCGCCGTGGTCTTGTCGCTGTGCTCAGAGGCGGACGCGTTCGTCGCCGCCAGCTTGACGATGCTCCCACTGCTGCCGCGCCTGGTGTTTCTCGTCGTCGGTCCGGCCGTCGATCTCAAGCTGTTCGCGATGCAGGCCGGGATGTTCGGTCGCGCTTTCGCTTTGCGGTTCGCGCCGACGACGTTCGTGGTGGCCACACTGGTCGCCTCGGGTGTCGGACTGCTGTTGGTGGGTACGCAATGAGTCGCGAGACCGAGAACGTTCTTCTGTTGCTCGTCGGCATGGCCACGGGAATCATCACCATCACCGGGACCTACACCAGGTACGTCAAGCCTTCGCTGCTGCCGTGGCTGGCGGTGTCGGCGATCCTGCTGATAGTGCTCGCATTGATCTCGATCGTGCGCGACATCCGCCGTGGAGCGGCCGACGCGCCTCACGACGACGGCCATGCGCACCGCGCGTCGGCAGCCTGGCTGCTGGTCGTTCCCATCGCGGTGATCGGTTTCATCGTTCCGCCTGCCATCGCCCCCGAAGCCGCCACCCCGTCGGTGACCGAGGTGTCCTCTGAAGTGCAGCGACGGCCGTTCCCCGCGTTGCCCGCCGAACGTGCACCGGCCATCTCGCTGCCGGAGCTTCTGGTGCGGATAGCGCGGGATTCGGCGAACACCCTTGACGGCAGGCTGATCACGGTAACTGGATTCACGTTCAAGGAGGACGGTCGCACGGATCTGGCGCGCGTGGTGATCATCTGCTGCGCCGCCGATGCCTCGCTGGCGCGGATCCGCGTCAGCGGTCCGGCCGCGCAACAGATCGCCGCCTATCCAGAGAACACCTGGTTGCGGGTCGAGGCTGAAGTCCCATCCGGACAGACCTTTTCACGCAATGGCCCGATCGCCGTCATGGAGGTCTTCTCCGCCACCCGTATCGAACCGCCCGCGAATCTGTACGAGTATTGATTCACAGGCTGAGTCGGCGATAACGCTGCAGGCGGCGAATCGCGCCTGCCGATGCGTTTCCCTCGCATGGGGCGAGGACGGCATCCAGAAGGGCACGCACGTCTTCGGTGTCGAGATCCATTCCGATGGCAACGAGGCTGTTCGGCGTCGCCGACGCGGGAGCGGTGGAGACATGTATGGACGGACCAACCAGATGGACGACATAGGGCCGCACTGCGGAGCGATATCGCACGGCGATCGCGCCCTTGACCCGATAGACCCCAGGCGGCGGATCCTCCAGCAGGTCGAGTAACTTGCCCGGGTCGATACACCCCGAGCTGGTCACCGTGACCGCGTCGGCGTGGGCGTGGTCATCGTCGGCATGGGCATGCGTCTCTTCCGCGGATTCGAAGAGGAGTTCCCTGAACGAGAGCTGGCCCAGCTCGTCATCCGTTCGGGGTAGGTCATACAGCAGCGCGGGATCGATTCGCGCGCCGACCGTCCCGACCACGGGGGCGAGTGGGTTGCGCTCGCGAACACGCTGCTCGATTCGTTCGAGCAGCGGTTGCCGGTCGTCCTCGGGCAGTTGGTCCATCTTGTTGACGACGATCAAGGACGCGGCGCCGTAGCGAGCCGGCGGAGTTCTGTCGCGATCGACGACGTCGAAGTGGGTGGTGGCGTCGATGACGTCGACTATGCCGCCTGGCCGCACGCCGTCAACGCCGCTGAAGCGGATCAGCTGCGCCACGGCGACCGGGTCGGCCAGGCCGCTGGTCTCGACGATGATGGCGTCGAGGTCGAGCCGCGGGTCGGTGAGCTTGGTCAGCGCGTCGTCGAGCCCACCGTTGTCCGGCAGGCAACACACACAACCACCGGTGATCGAACTGGGTTCGTCGATCTGGCCGACGACCAGCCCGGCGTCGACGTTGAGCGCGCCAAAGTCGTTGACGATCACGCCAAGTCGCGCTCTCGGGGTTCGCAGGACATGGTTCAGCAGACTCGTCTTACCTGCGCCCAGATAACCAGTCAACGCGATGACTGGAACGGTTCTCACGCGCGGAGATTACCGCAGGGTGGCGTACGGCAGCAGCGCCATCTCTCGAGCGTTCTTGATCGCGATGGCGACCTGCCGCTGCTGCTGCACCGACAACCCCGTCACACGGCGCGACCGGATCTTGCCGCGTTCGGAGATGAATGTGCGGAGCAGCTGCACGTCCTTGTAGTCGACGTGGGTGATGCCGGCAGCCTTCAGCGGATTTGTCTTATGCCGCTTGGGTTCAGGTGCAGGAGATCGGCGGACCTGCCTCTTCTTGGCCATCAACGCTCCTCACGGAAGTCGACGTGGCGCCGTACCACCGGGTCGTACTTGCGCAGCACGATCCGGTCGGGGTCGTTTCGACGGTTCTTGCGTGTGACGTAGGTATAGCCCGTGCCCGCGGTGGACTTCAGTTTGACGATGGGCCGGATATCGTTGCGCGCCATCAGATGTTCGTCCCTTCACGACGCAGCCGGGCGACGACGGCCTCGATGCCGTCACGGTCGATGACCTTGATTCCCTTGGCGCTCACCCGCAGCGTGACGCGACGGCGCTCCGAGGCCAGGTAGTAGGTCTTGGACTGGATGTTCGGGTTCCACCGCCGACGGGTGCGACGGTGCGAATGCGATACGGAATTGCCGAAGCTCGGCGATCGGCCGGTGACCTGACAGTGCGCGGACACGGCCCTCCCTTCGTTGCGCTAATGTAAATGATAATCGTTTTCAATAGTACAGGAGGTACGCATGCGAACGCCGCTGGTCCTGATCTGCGGTCAGGGCGATACCGATGGCGTCGTCGACGTCGTGGCCAGACAACCTGGCACCGTCGTCGTCGAGCACAGGTTCGACGGTCAGGTGGTGCTACGGCGCGTCGGCGTGGCCGGCGATACGACGGAGTGGCCGCTCGAGCTGAGGAAGGGCTGCGTCACCTGCACCGTGCGCAACGACCTGCTGATCCTGCTCAGACGGCTGCACCGTCGCAGCGACATCGACCGCATCGTCGTGCGCTTGATGCCGTGGCTGGAACCCGAACCCGTCTGCTGGGCGATCAACAACGTCCGGGTGCGCGTGGGGCCCGGCTACCTCGACGGGCCTGCCGCCTGCGACGTCCGTATCGACGCGGTGGTGACGTGCATCGACTCCGCGAACTGGCTCAGCCAATCGCTCGGTGACGACGATCTCGCCGACGGGCGCACCGTCGCGCAGGTGGTGGTGGCCCAGGCCGAGTTCGCGGATGCACTCGTACTCACCGAACCCGACACCCGCACGCTGGCGGTGCTGCGCAGGCTGGCGCCACTCGCACGACTCACCGTCGGAGCCGACCGCGCCGAGACCGCGCTGGCCAATCTCGAGCCCGACAGCCGCCGTGGCCGCAGCGACAATCCACACGATCCCTTGCTCGCCGGCGAACCGTCGCTGTCCGGCGACGGCGACGTCGGGCTCATCCTGTTCTCCGCGCGACGGCCGTTCCATCCCGAACGCCTGCACGATGCGTTGGATCTGCTGTTGGACGGTGTGGTGCGGACCCGGGGCAGGCTGTGGCTGGCGAACCGGTTCGACGACGCGATGTGGATCGAATCCGCCGGCTGTGGGCTGCGGACCGAGTACGCCGGAAAGTGGCTGGCCGCAATGACTTCCAACCAGTTGGCGTACGCGGACCCGCAACGGTGCGCGCTAGCGTCGGCCGACTGGCACGACACCGTCGGTGATCGTCACGTGGCGTTGACGGTGCTCGTCTGCGGCGCCCAACCCGAGGCCATCGCCGACGGACTTCAGGCGGCGCTGCTGACCGACGAGGAAATGGCGCGGCCGCACGAATGGCGCGCGTACGCCGACCCGTTCGGCGATTGGCACCACGACCCATGCGAGGACATGGCCGAGCACGCCAGTGACGTCATCGCGAAGCACGAAGGAGACGAACGGTGAAACCCGACATCCATCCCGACTACCACCCCGTGGTGTTCCAGGATGCGACCACCGGTGACGCATTCCTGACACGATCGACGTTGACGAGCGAGCGCACCGTCGAATGGGAGGACGGCCGCACCTATCCGCTTGTCGTCGTCGACATCAGCGCCTCGTCGCATCCGTTCTGGACAGGCTCGCGCCGCCACATCGACACCGCCGGGCAGGTCGAGAAGTTCCGCAGGCGCTACGGGGACCGCACATAAGGTTGGCGCTATGCGCCTCAAGCTCGGCAGGCCGGACCTGGCCGACTACGCCGGTTACTTCGACGAGCCCGCTGCGACCGAGGGTGCGCCGCTGACCGTCACCTGGGCCGGCGTCACCACGCTGCTCGTCGACGACGGTGAGTCCGCGGTGATGACCGACGGCTTCTTCTCCCGGCCGAGCCTGGCTGAGGTCGGGCTGCGGTCGTTGTCGCCGTCGACGCCGCGGATCGACGGCTCGTTGGCGCGAATGGGGGTGCAGCGCCTTGAGGCAGTGTTGCCGGTGCACACCCATTTCGACCACGCGATGGACAGCGCCGTGGTCGCCCAGCGCACCGGCGCGAAGGTGGTCGGCGGAACGTCGGCGCGACAGGTCGGCCTCGGTCACGGGTTGCCCGACGATCGCCTCGTCGTGGCGACACCGGGCAAAGCCATAACCCTTGGGGCGTATGACGTCACGCTGATCGAGTCCGAACACTGCCCACCCGACCGCTTTCCCGGCGTCATCACCGAACCCGTCGCGCCACCGGTGCGCGCGTCGGCATACAAGTGCGGGGAAGCATGGTCGACGGTCGTGCATCACCGGCCGTCGGACCGGCGGTTGCTGATCGTCGGCAGCGCCGGTTTCCTGCCCGGCGCGCTGGCCACACAGCGGGCCGACGTCGTGTACCTCGGCGTCGGGCAGCTCGGTGTGCAGCCCGAGCAGTACCTGCTCGACTACTGGACAGAAGCTGTGCGCGCGGTGGGTGCGCGCCGCGTCGTCCTGATCCATTGGGACGACTTCTTCCGCCCGCTGCACAAGCCGCTGCGCGCGCTGCCCTACGCGGGTGACGATCTGGACGTCACGATGCAGGTGCTATCCCGGCTGGCGCGCGAGGACGGTGTCGCGCTGCATCTGCCTACGCTCTGGCAGCGCGCAGACCCGTGGGGTTGAGCCTGGCGCTCGTCGCGCTGGTCGTCGTGCTGCTGTTCGCCATAGTGCGCCCGCACGGCTGGCCCGAGGCCATCGTCGCGGTACCGGCGGCCGCCACGCTGATCGTCGCCGGCGTCATCTCGGTGCCGGAGGCGTTGGCCGAAGTGAACCGGCTGCTGCCCGTCGTCGGTTTCCTTGCCGCGATCCTGGTGCTCGCGAAGCTGTGCGACGACGAAGGCCTGTTCCGCGCCGCGGGCGTCGCGATGGCGCGGTTCAGCGCGGGCAACCCCAAACACCTGCTGTCCATGGTGTTCGTCGTCGCGTCGGCAACCACCGCGATCCTGAGCCTTGATGCGACGGTCGTGCTGCTGACACCGGTCGTCCTCGCGACCGCACGTACGCTGGCGGTACCGGCCCGACCACATGCGTACGCCACCGCCCACCTGTCCAACAGCGCTTCGCTGCTGCTGCCGGTGTCCAACCTGACCAACCTGTTGGCGTTCACGGCGGCGGGCCTGACGTTCCTGCATTTCGCCGCGATCATGGCCCTGCCGTGGCTGGCGGCGATCGCCGTCGAGTTCGTCCTTCTACGTTGGCTTTTCAAGCGCGATCTGTCGATCGAGTCGCAGCGGGTGAATACCTCAGAGCCCGTCGACGTGCCGGTGTTCGTGCTGGTGGTACTCGCGCTCACCCTCGTCGGGTTTGCGGTGACTTCGCTCCTTGGACACTCCCCCGCCTGGGCGGCCCTGGCCGGCGCAACCGTCCTGGGCGTGCGCGCACTCGCGCGCCGCGACACCACCGTCACGCGGATCGCGTCCGCTGTCGACGCACCGTTTCTCGCGTTCGTGTTGTGCCTCGGTGTCGTCGTCGACGCGGTGATGCTGCACGGCCTCGACTCCGCGATGCGGCATGTGCTGCCCACCGGGAGCACGATGCTCGCACTGCTCGGAATCGCCGCTATCGCCGCCGTGCTGTCCAATCTCGTGAACAACCTGCCCGCGGTCCTGGTCATGCTTCCGTTGGTCGCGGCGTCGGGCCCGGCCGCCGTGCTCGCCGTACTGATCGGCGTGAACATCGGTCCGAATCTGACGTACGTCGGCTCACTGGCCAACCTGCTGTGGCGTGGTGTCGTACGCCGGGAGATGCCGACCGGGTTCGTCGAGTTCACCCGGATTGGGTTGTGCACCGTGCCGCTCACCCTGCTGGCATCGGTCGCAGCCCTGTGGCTGAGCATCCAATTGATCGGTGTGTAGGCCCGGTTACCTGCGCTCAAACGACAGTGGGACAACGCATGTCGATTGAGCCACCGGCGGCGCTGCGGGGTGCGCGTCGCCGTAGCATCGGCCACATTGGTGCTATGGCTGTGTCCCGATCGTCGGCTCCGCCGACGGTGTTCAGCAGATACGTGGCACTCGGTGACTCGTTCACCGAAGGTATCGGCGACCCCCACCCAGCCCGCCCGAACGGTCTACGTGGCTGGGCGGATCGCGTCGCAGAAGTGCTCGGACAACACAACCCGCACATGCGGTACGCCAATCTGGCGGTGCGCGGGCGCACCATGGACGAGATCCTCACCGAGCAGATCCAGACCGCCGTCATGCTCGAGCCCGATATCGTGACGGTCTACGCCGGGATGAACGATCTGATGTTGGTGCGCAACAACATCGACGCCATGATGGCGCGCTATGCCGATGCGCTGAAGACGCTGCAGCAGACGGGTGCTGTAGTGCTCACGTTCACCGCAGCCGATCTCGGCACCGTGCCGCTGTTCCGCCGGCTGCGCGGCCGCGCCGCGATCTACAACGAGCTGCTGCGCACCGTCGTCGACGATCTCGGTGTACAGCTCGTGGACTTCTGGCGGTTCAACGAATTTCGGGATCCGCGACTGTGGGCGGGCGACCGCGTTCACCTGTCCCCACTCGGGCATGAACGCATGGCCGCCAAAGTCCTCGACACACTCACGGTGCCGCACAGCCTCACGTCGCGCTCAGCCGCCGTGCTGACATCGTCACCTCCGGTACACACCTGGTGGCAGAACCTGCGATGGGCGACGGCATTCGCTGCGCCGTGGGTGGCGCGTCGGCTACGGCGCGTGACGCCAGGTGCCGGTATAGAACCGAAATTGCCTGGGCTGGTCGAGATTCTGCAGCCCGCGTACTAACTGCGACGTTGGCGGGCGATTTCGGCGAGTACCACCCCGGCGGCCACCGATGCGTTCAGCGATTCCGTCGGCCCGGCCATCGGAATCGACACGATCACATCGCAGTTCTCCCTGACCAGCCGCGACAGACCCTTGCCCTCGGATCCGACGACGACCAGGATCGGGCCGGCGCCGTCCAGCTCGTCCACCGTGATGTCACCGTCGGCATCGAGACCCACCACCTGCAGGCCCGCGTTGGCCCAATCCTTCAGCGTGCGATTGAGATTCGTCGCCCGAGCCACCGGAAGCCGGGCGGCCGCACCGGCACTGGTGCGCCATGCGACCGCCGTAACCGACGCCGATCGGCGCTGCGGGATGAGCACACCGTGACCGCCGAATGCGGACACCGACCGCACGATCGCGCCGAGGTTGCGCGGATCGGAAATGTTGTCCAGGGCGACGAGCAGGGCGGGCGACACGTCCGTCGTCGCAGACTTCAGCAGGTCGTCGGGATGTGCGTACTGATACGGCGGCACCTGCAAAGCGATGCCCTGATGCAGCCCGTTGGTGCTCATCCGGTCCAGATCGGTCCGGGGCACCTCGAGGATTGCGATACCGGAATCGGCTGCCCGCGTGACTGATTCGGTCAGACGTTCGTCGGATTCCGCGCCGAGGGCGACGTAGAGCGCGGAGGCAGGCACTCCCGCGCGCAGGCATTCCACAACGGGATTGCGCCCGAGCACCAATTCGACGTCGTCGGTCTTGCGTTGCCGGCCCTGTTGCTTCCTGGCCGCCTTGGCGGCGCGTTTGGCCGCGGGATGATTGACCCGGTCCTTGGCGGCCGGAGTCGCTCCCCTGCCCTCGAGGCCACGGCGGCGCACACCGCCAGAACCGACGGTCGGCCCCTTCTTGGTGCCCGGCTTGCGAATTGCGCCGCGGCGTTTGGAGTTTCCAGCCATTTACTTTGTGTAACCGTCCAGCAGTGTCCATTGCGGTCCGTCACCGGTGTCGGTGACCTCGATTCCGGCCGCTTTGAGACGGTCGCGGATGGCGTCGGCCTCGGCCCAGTCGCGTCTGTCCCGGGCGTCAGCGCGGCGCTGCACCTCGGCCTGCACAAGCACATCGACCGCGGCCAGCGCGGCCGAAGTCTCGTCTTTGGACTCCCAGCGCTCGTCGAGCGGATCGGCGCCCAGGATGCCCATCATCGTTCGGATCGACATCGCCTGTGCCAGCGCTGTCTCGTGGTCGCCGGCGTCCAATGCCCGGTTTCCGTCGGCGCGCGCGGCGTGGATTTCAGCCAGCGCAATCGGCACCGCCAGGTCGTCGTCCAGGGCCGCCGCGAACTTCGGTGTCCACTCGCCCGGCACCACCGCGCCGACCCGGGTGCGCACGCGGTGCAGGAAATCCTCGATCCCGGTGTAGGCCTTCGCCGCGTCCTGCAGCGCCGTCTCGGAGAACTCCAGCATCGACCGGTAGTGCGCGCTGCCCAGGTAGTACCGCAGTTCGGCAGCCCGAACCCGTTGCAGCACAGCCGGTATCGCCAGCACATTGCCCAGCGACTTGCTCATCTTCTCGCCGCCCATGGTCACCCAGCCGTTGTGCAACCAGAACCTGGCGAACGGATCACCGGCGGCTTCGGCCTGCGCGATCTCGTTTTCGTGATGCGGGAACACCAGGTCCATACCGCCGGCATGAATGTCGAATTCGGCGCCAAGGTAGGCCTCGCACATCGCTACGCACTCGGTGTGCCAGCCGGGACGGCCGCGTCCCCACGGCGTCGGCCACGACGGTTCACCCGGTTTCGCGCCCTTCCACAGCGTGAAGTCGCGCTCGTCGCGTTTGCCGGTGGCAACGCCTTCGCCCTGATGCACGTCGTCGATTCGATGGCCCGACAGCTTTCCGTAGTCGGCCAGGCTCAGCACGTTGAAGTAGACGTCTCCACCACCGACGTAGGCGTGGCCACGTTCGATCAGCCGCTCGATCAGCTCGACGATCTGCGTGATGTGCCCGGTGGCCCGCGGCTCAGCCGACGGCGGAAGGACGCCCAGCGCGTCGTAGGCGGCCGAAAACGCGCGCTCGTAGGTGGCGGCCCACTCCCACCACGGCCTGCCCGCATCGGCGGCCTTGTTCAGGATTTTGTCGTCGATGTCGGTGACGTTGCGGATGAACGCGACGTCGTAACCCTTCGCCATCAGCCAGCGCCGCAGGACGTCGAACGCCACACCACTGCGAACGTGCCCGATATGAGGCAGACCCTGCACCGTCGCGCCGCAGAGATAGATCGACACGTGGCCTTCGCGCACCGGCACGAAGTCGCGGACGGCGCCCGTCATCGTGTCGTATAGCCGCAGGTCGGTCACGACGGGCCAGCTTACCGGGCTTATTCGGGCGGAATGACCAGTGCGGTCGCGATCGCGGCCAAACCTTCGCCACGGCCCGTCAGTCCCAGACCGTCTGTCGTGGTCGCCGATACCGACACCGGGGCGTCGAGGAGTTCGGACAGCAACTTCTGCGCCTCGGCCCGGCGCGGACCCACCTTGGGCCGGTTGCCGATGACCTGAACGGCGGCGTTGCCGACGCGGTAGCCCTCGGCCACCAGCAGACCATGTACATGGCGCAACATGTCGGCACCGCTGACGTCGCGCCATTCGGGGCGGCCGGTGCCAAACACCTCTCCGAGATCGCCGAGACCGGCCGCGGAAAGCAGCGCGTCACACAACGCATGAGCGGCCACGTCGCCGTCGGAATGTCCGGCGCAGCCGTCGGCGTCAGCGAACGACAGGCACAGCAGCCAGCACGGCCTACCGCTCTCGATCGGGTGTACGTCGGTACCGAGCCCGACTCTGGGCAGGCTCGTCATGGCCGTCAGGAGGCGGCAGCAAGTGCCTCGTCGAGAATGGTCGCGGCCTTCTCGTCGTCGGTGTTCTCCGCAAGCGCGAGTTCACCGACGAGAATCTGACGCGCCTTGGCCAGCATCCGCTTCTCGCCGGCGGACAGGCCACGCTCCTGATCGCGACGCCACAGGTCGCGAACCACCTCGGCGACCTTGTTCACGTCGCCGGAGGCCAGCTTCTCGAGATTGGCCTTATAGCGGCGCGACCAGTTGGTCGGCTCCTCGGTATGCGGCGCGCGGAGCACCTGGAAAACCTTGTCGAGACCTTCTTGCCCGACGACGTCTCGCACGCCCACGTATTCGGCATTCTCCGCTGGGACTCGAACGGTGAGATCGCCCTGGGCGACCTTCAAGACGAGGTATTCCTTCTGTTCGCCTTTGATGGTCCGGGTTTCGATCGCTTCGATCAGCGCGGCGCCGTGGTGTGGATAGACGACGGTGTCTCCGACCTTGAAAATCATCAGATTAGAGCCCCTTTCACAACCCAATGTTAGCACGGGGTCCAGACAGGCGTGGATCAACGGTGCAGGTCAGGGGCACTCCCGGTCGAGACTAGGGGTTGACAGGCGGATGAATACGTGCAACACGCTGCTGCCATCGAGAAATCTGCGGACCGTCCGTCGGCCCTCAGCTACCGCCCGCCACGCGCACCTACTACAGTCCATAGTCGAATCCAAAGTCCGTCGAGCAGGAGGCACGTGTGGACCGCTTCAAACTGGCCGCCTGTGGACTGGCAGCCACCGTCGTCCTGAGTGCCTGCGGGGCCGGGCAGGTTTCCCAGACGGCCACCCAGGAACCCGCGGTGAACGGCACCAGCGCGAACATCGGCCAGATCGCGGTGCGCAACGCCCACCTGCGGGTCGACCAGACGTCGGATTACGTGCAGCCGGGCAGTGAGGTGGACCTGATTTTCGTCGCTTCCAACAACTCGCCGGACGTCAACGACAAGCTGGTGTCGATCACGTCCGACGTCGGAACGGTCACGCTGAGCGGCGACACCGCCCTGCCCGCGACGGGCAACCTCGTAGTGGGCGCCCCCGACGGGCAAATCACTCCGCTCGAAAGCGTCGAGACGGTCGACGCGGCCGAAGCGAAGGTGGAGCTGACGAAGCCGATCACCAACGGCCTGACGTACAACTTCACGTTCACGTTCGAGAAGGGCGGCGAGGGCACGTTCGCAGTGCCGATTTCCGCCGGTGAGAGCCCGCGGCGCGAAGAGGGCGGCAGCGCAGGCCACTCGGGCGGCGGCTCCGGCGGTCACTGACCGCACAACTCCGCGACACGGCCGCTCACCACGGGATTTCTGTCGGTCCGTGCGGCTACGGTCGCCCCATGCCTAAAAGTGGCGCCAAGCCACGGTCGCAGTACCGCTGCTCCGAATGCCACCACGTCACAGCGAAGTGGGTTGGCCGGTGCGCGGATTGCGGCACCTGGGGCACGGTCGACGAGGTGGCGGTGCTCTCCGCCGTCAACGGGTCATCGATGCGGCGCGCGGTCGCCCCGACCTCGCCCGCGGTACCGATCAGCTCGATCGATCCCGGCCACACCCGGCACATCGGCACCGGAATCACCGAACTCGACCGGGTACTCGGGGGCGGAGTGGTCCCCGGGTCGGTGACGCTGCTGGCCGGTGAACCTGGAGTCGGGAAGTCGACCCTGCTGCTGGAGGCCGCGCACCGGTGGGCCGAGAGCGGAAAGCGCGCGCTCTACCTCTCCGGGGAGGAATCGGCCGGCCAGATCCGGATGCGGGCCGGGCGCACCGGCTGCACGCACGACGAGGTCTTCCTGGCCGCCGAGTCGGATCTGCAGATGGTGCTCGGCCACATCGACGAAGTGAAGCCCAGCCTGGTCATCGTCGACTCGGTGCAGACCATGTCGACGACCGAAGCCGACGGCGTCACCGGTGGCGTCACCCAGGTGCGCGCGGTGACCACGACGCTGACGATGGCCGCCAAAACCTCCGGCGTGGCGCTGATCCTGGTCGGCCACGTCACCAAGGACGGTGCGATCGCGGGGCCCCGCTCACTGGAGCATCTCGTCGACGTCGTCCTGCACTTCGAGGGTGACCGACAGTCGTCGCTGCGCATGGTTCGCGGTGTGAAGAACCGCTTCGGCGCGGCCGACGAGGTCGGCTGTTTTCTGTTGCACGACAAGGGAATCGAATGTGTCTCGGATCCGTCGGCACTGTTCCGCGATCAGCGGCCCCAGCCGGTGTCTGGGACGGCCGTCACGGTCACGCTCGACGGTAAGCGCCCGCTCATCGGCGAGGTACAGGCGCTTATCGGAGCACCGGCGAGCGGGTCGCCGCGGCGAGCGGTCAGCGGTATCGACTCGTCGCGCGCGGCGATGATCACGGCGGTGCTGGAGAAGCGGGCGAAGCTGCCGGTCGGCGCCAACGACATCTACCTGTCGACGGTTGGGGGCATGCGGTTGACTGATCCCTCCGCCGATCTTGCGGTGGCACTGGCGATCGCGTCGTCGTGCATGGACCTGCCGATGCCCGCCTCGGCCGTGGCGATCGGTGAGGTCGGACTCGCCGGTGATCTGCGCCGCGTCAGCGGTATGGATCGCCGGCTGGCCGAGGCCGCACGGCTGGGCTTCACTGTGGCCGTGGTGCCTCCCGGCGTGACGGCGGTGCCCGCCCGACTGCGCGCGATATCGGCCGACAACATCGGCTCGGCATTGCGGGTGCTGCGAGAAATCGCGCAGAATAGCGGCCAGTCGTAGGAGGGGTTCAATGGCTGTCAAGCCTGGTGGGAGGTCCGGCCGCACCGTTGTGCCGCTGGCGAGGCCAACCATGCGCGAGACCATTTCCCGACTGGCCCCGGGGACCGCGCTGCGCGACGGGCTCGAGCGCATCCTGCGCGGCCGCACCGGCGCGCTGATCCTCATCGGCTATGACGACAGCGTCGAGGCGATTTGCGACGGCGGTTTCTCGCTCGACGTCCGCTACGCGCCGACGCGACTGCGCGAGCTGTCCAAGATGGACGGCGCCGTGGTGCTGTCCTCCGACGGCAGCCGGATCCTGCGGGCCAACGTCCAGCTGGTGCCCGATCCGTCGATCCCCACCGAAGAGTCCGGCACTCGGCACCGGTCCGCGGAGCGCACCGCCATCCAGACGGGCTACCCGGTGATCTCGGTGAGCCATTCGATGAGCATCGTGACCGTGTACGTGGCCGGCGAACGCCACGTGATCCCCGACTCGGCGACCATCCTGTCGCGCGCCAACCAGACCATCGACACACTGGAGCGCTACAAGGCCCGCCTCGACGAGGTCAACAGGCAACTGTCGACGGCCGAAATCGAGGACTTCGTCACGCTGCGCGATGTGATGACGCTCGTGCAGCGGCTGGAGATGGTGCGGCGGATCAGCCTGGAAATCGATTCGGACGTGGTCGAACTCGGCACCGACGGACGTCAGCTCAAGCTGCAGCTGGAAGAGCTGGTCGGCGACAACGAGACCGCGCGCGAGCTGATCGTGCGCGACTACCACGCCAACCCGGACCCGCCGACCGCCGCTCAGGTCAGCGCAACGCTGGAGGAGCTGGACCACCTCTCCGACAACGAGCTGCTCGATTTCACCGCGCTGGCACGGGTTTTCGGTTACCCATCGACCGCCGAGGCACAGGATTCGGCGATGAGCTCGCGCGGTTACCGGGCGATGGCGGGCATCCCGCGACTGCAGTTCGCCCACGTCGACCTGCTGGTGCGCTCGTTCGGCTCACTGCAGGGACTGCTAGCCGCGAGCGCGACCGATCTACAGAACGTCGAGGGCATCGGATCGATGTGGGCGCGCCACATCCGAGAAGGGTTGTCGCAGTTGGCCGAATCGACGATCGCCGACCGGCTGGCCTAACCCACCGCGGGCGGTGGCGGCGGCGCCTCACCGGGCGGCGGCGCAGGCGCGGGGGCGGCGAGGCCGAACGGGACCGCCGCCGAGCGCAGGTTGCCCAGCTGGACCACGAGGTTGTACATGCCCGGCCCGATGGGTTGCCGCGGTAGCGGGCAGTTCGGTGCCGAGCCCATCCCGGTCCAGGTCACTTCGGTCGTCACCTGCTCGCCGGGCTGGAATGTCTTGACCAGCGTCTCGTTCGAAGGCGCGCAGTCCAGGTTCGACCACAGCCTGCCGTTCTCCAGCGTGTAGACGTAGGCCGCCAGCACCGCGGCGCCCACGTCGCGCTTGCACGCCACCAGGCCGATGTTCGTGACAACCATCGTGAACTTCGGCTGATCGCCGACGACGTACTGCGGCTGGTTCGTGATGCCCTTGACGGCCAGCGTCGAATCGGGGCAGTCATCGCCCTCGTTGAGCACCGGCGGCGGGGCGACAGCCGCGGTGGGGGTGGGGGTGGGCGGTGGGGCATTCTGCGCCGGCGGTATCACCGGGGTCTTGACCTCGGGGTTCTCCCCCGGCAGTGGCGTCGGCGTGGCGGCGGGGGCGGGCTGTTCGGCGGCGGTGTTCTCGGTGCCGCCCACGGACTTGATGATCACGACAGAGAGGGCTGCGATCACGCCGATGACGATCACCGCAACGCCCAGCGCCAGTGCCCTGCGGCGCCAGTAAATCTGTTGGGGTAGTGGGCCCTGCGGTTCTAGATCCAGCACAATTCACACGGTAAGGCCGGATTATGCCTGTTCGTCCGAGGTCGCCCGGCGTGTCGCGAGTGAGCCTCGACTCAGCTTTCGCCGATGTCGCCGATATGGTCCCGCAAAACCACGCGGCCGTCGGCCAGCTGATAGGTCAGGCCGACGATCGCCAAGCTGCCCGCGTCGATGCGTTCGGCGATGGCGGTCGATCGCGCCATCAGTTGCGCGCCGGTCTCCGTGACGTGCCGGGCCTCGAACTCGTCGACCCGGCTCAGTCCCTCACGACGGCCCGCCAGGATCGACGGCATCACCCGTTCGACGATGTCACGCACGTAACCGCCGGGCACCACACCGTCGTCGAGCGCCGACAGTGTCGCCTTCACCGCACCGCAGCTGTCGTGACCGAGGACGACGATCAGCGGCACATTGAGCACGGTGACCGCGAATTCGATGGAGCCGAGCACCGCCGAATCGATGACATGACCGGCGGTGCGTACGACGAACATGTCCCCGAGGCCCTGGTCGAAGATGATCTCGGCGGCCACCCGGCTGTCGCCGCAGCCGAACAAGGCGGCGATCGGCTTCTGCGCGGCGGTCAGGCTCGCTCGGTATTCGATTCCCTGGCTCGGGTGCTCAGGCTTACCCGCGACGAACCGCTCGTTACCCTCTTTGAGTGCTTTCCACGCGGTCACTGGGCTGGTGTTGGGCATGACCGACATTGTGCCCCAGCTGCTCGATTGGTACCGCACCGAGCAGCGCGATCTGCCGTGGCGGCGATCTGGCGTGTCGCCATGGCAGATTCTGGTCAGCGAATTCATGCTTCAGCAGACGCCGGTCGCGCGGGTCGAGCCGATCTGGCTGGCGTGGATCGAGCGCTGGCCGACCCCGTCTGCGACCGCGGCCGCGAGCGCGGCCGATGTGCTGCGCGCGTGGGGAAAGCTCGGCTATCCGCGCCGCGCCAAGCGGCTGCACGAGTGCGCGACGGTGATCGCCACCGAGCTCGACGACGTCGTGCCGTCGGACATCGAGACGTTGTTGACCCTTCCCGGCGTCGGCACGTACACCGCAAGGGCGATTGCCTGCTTCGCCTACCGCAAGCGGGTGCCCGTCGTGGACACCAACGTGCGCCGGGTGGTGGCCAGGGTGGTGCACGGACGCGCAGACTCCCCGTCTTCGGTTCGCGATCTCGACGACGTCGCGGCGCTGCTGCCCGACAGTGCCGACGCGCCAACGTTTTCGGTGGCCTTGATGGAACTCGGAGCGACGGTGTGCACGGCGCGCGCACCCCGGTGCGGGCTGTGCCCGTTGACTGTCTGCGCGTGGCGCTCGAGAGGTTATCCGGAGGCGGCGGCGCCGGTGCGCCGCGTACAGCGTTACGCCGGAACCGACCGCCAAGTGCGCGGTCGGTTGCTGGATGTGTTGCGCGGCAACGACTCTCCGGTCCCCAGGGCCCAGCTCGACATGGCGTGGCTGACTGACACCGCGCAACGGGATCGCGCACTGGATTCGCTGCTGGTCGACGGGCTGGTCGAGCAGACCGCAGACGGGCGTTTCGCACTTGCCGGGGAAGGCGACTAGTTAGCCTGGTGCTGTGGCTGTGACCGGTTCGGGGGCGCCGCGGACTCGCTACGCATCGCGCGGCGACTTGGACATCGCATACCAGGTACTCGGCGATGGTCCCATCGACGTCGTCGCCATGCCCGGCCCCTTCGTCCCGATCGACTCCATTGACGCCGAACCCTCGATGTACCGCTTTCACCGGCGACTGTCGTCGTTTTGCAGGCTGATCAGGTTCGACCACCGCGGCATGGGCATGTCGTCGCGCATCGGCGCCGACAAGATCACCCCGGCCTGCTGGGCCGAAGACGTCGTCGCCGTCATGGATGCCGTCGGCTCGGAGCAGGCCACGGTGTTCGCGACCGGGTTCTCCGCGATGAGTGCACTTTTTCTGGCCGGTGATCGCCCGGCGCGGGTATCGAAGTTGGTCATCGTCAACGGTTCGGCGAGAGCGCTGTGGGCGCCCGATTACGAGCCGGGATCGCGCGCGACAGCGGCGAGCCCGTTCACCACCGTTGCCGTCGAACCCGATGCCGTCGAGCGGGGATTCGACGTCCTGGCCCTGCTGGCGCCGTCGGTGGCCGACGACATCGCATTCCGGACCTGGTGGGACGCCGCGGGCAACCGGGCGGCGTCACCCAGCATGGCCCGCAGGTCCAGCCAGGCGCTGGCGGAAGGCGACGTGCGGGACAGGCTGCCGCACATCACGGCGCCGACGCTGGTGCTGCATCGCAGGGATACCGCCTTTGTTCCGGTCGGCCACGGCCGATATCTGGCCGAGCACATCGCGGACGCCCGCTATGTCGAGTTGCCGGGCGCGGACTCGCTGTACTGGGTCGGCGACAGCTCGCCGATCCTCGACGAGATCGAAGAGTTCGTCACGGGTTCGCGCCGCGGTGCCGAATTCGAACGCGTCCTGACCACCATCGTGTTCACCGACATCGTCGGGTCGACTCAGCGTGCGGCCGCGCTCGGCGACGACCGGTGGCACGCCCTGCTCGACAACCACGACACCGTCGTCCGTCGTGAGCTCGAGCGGTTCCGGGGCATCGAGGTCAACACCGTCGGCGACGGCTTCGTCGCCATGTTCCCCAGCCCCAGTGCGGCCATCCAGTGCGCGTCCGCGGTTGTCGACGCGGTGCGTCAACTCGGCATCGAGGTGCGGGTGGGCGTCCATGCGGGGGAGGTCGAGGTGCGCGGTGACGACATCGCCGGGATGGCGGTGCACATCGGGGCCCGGGTGTCGGGTCTGGCGGGCGCCAGCGAGGTGCTGGTGTCCTCTACGGTGCGCGAGATCGTGACGGGATCACGGCTGAGTTTCGACGACCGAGGCGAGCATGATCTCAAGGGCGTGCCCGGCCGATGGCGGGTCTACGCGCTGGTGCGCGAATAGCGTCAGGCGGTGGCCGCTTCCTCGTCGTCGGAATCGCTGTCGGTGCAGCAGAACCTGCGCCGGTAGTCCGACGGTGTGACGCCGATGATCCGGCGGAAGTGGTGCCGAAGGAGCGTCGCGGTGCCGAAGCCGGATCGCTCGGCGATCCGGTCGATGTCGAGATCGGACTCTTCGAGCAGTGTGCGGGCGTAGAGCACGCGCTGATCGGTGACCCACTGCATCGGCGTGCGGCCGGTTTCCTCGACGAACCTGCGCGCGAATGTGCGCGCCGACATGTGCGCACGGGCGGCAAGGCTGGCGACCGTGTGCGGCTGGTCGAGGTTGCCCAGGATCCAGTCGAGTTGCGGCGCAAAGCGTTCCGAGCATCGCACCGGGATCGGTTGATCGATGTACTGCCGTTGGCCGCCGTCGCGCTGCGGTGGCACCACCATCCGGCGCGCGATCTTGTTCGTGACCTCGCTGCCGAGTTCGCGGCGAACCAGATGCAGACACGCGTCGATACCCGCCGCTGTCCCCGCGCTGGTGATCAGGTTGCCGTCATCGACGAACAGCACATTGCGATCGACTTTCGCGGTCGGATACTGGCGGGCCAGGTCGTCGGCGTGCATCCAGTGCGTGGTGCAAGGCCGGCCATCGAGCAGCCCCGCGGCGCCCGCGACGAACGCGCCCGAGCACACCGTGAGGATGATCGACCCGGAGTCGGCGGCAGCTTTCACCGCCTCCAGCGCCGCGGGTAGGTAGTCCGATCCGCCGATCGCGGGAATGGCCACCAGGTCCGGTCCGACGAGTTCGTCAAGGCCGTGGTCGGGGGTGATCGTCGCGCCGACCGAGGTCCGCAGCGGCTTGCCGGGTTCCGGCCCGCAGACCTTGAAATCGAAGTTGGGCACGCCGTCCGCCGAGCGGTCGATGCCGAAAACCTCGCAGATGACACCGAACTCAAAAATCGCTAGACGGTCCAGCACCAGCGCCGATACGCTCTTTATTGCCATGGCAGCATTTTATCCTAAGGTGTCCTTCCTGCCACTGTTGGCGGAATATTTGTGAGCGGAGTATTACTGCCATGACCACTGCACTCACCTTCCTCATCCTGATCGCCCCCCTGGCGGTGGCAGTGTCCCTCAGCTGGGCCGCTCATCGCTCCGGATCGCTGCGGCTGCGACTCGACCAGTTCCGGATGGCCGGTCCCATGACGGGTCGGTACTTCAGTCCCGATCTGGCTGACGACCGCGACGCCTTCCGCATCGGCCACGACGCCGATGCCGTGCGCACGCGCTTCGAGCAGCAGCCGTTCTGGCCCTCGTCAGGGTCGCTGAGCCAGGGTCGCTAGAAACGACTCGACCGCGTCTCGATAGATCTGCGGCGCATCGTCGTGGATCAGGTGGCCGGCGCCGGGCACGTGCAGATACGTCGTCCGGTAGCCGGTTTCCGCCATTGTGCGCATCTGGCCCGGCGGCGTGACGGAGTTGCCGGCCTCCAACAGCAGCGAGGGCGCCCGCACCATCGACCACTGCTGCCAGTAGTCGCGGGTGCCCCACTCGGCGGCGATCTCGACCCAGGTCTTCGTGTGCCCGTGCAGCCGCCAACCGGTATCGGTCTTGTCGAACGCCTCGAGGAAGTACTGCCCAGCGACGGTTCCGAACTCGTCGTAAACCCTTTGCGCCGTGTTGAATTCGACCGGCAGCGCATGCAGCCACGGTTCCCACGGGCCAGTCGTGCGGCCCCGGAAGTCCGGAGCCATGTCCTCCACGACGAGCGCACGTACCAATTCGGGCCGGCTCGCCGCCAGACACCACGAGTGCAGCGCGCCCATCGAATGTCCGACCATGACGGCCGGGGCGCCCAGCGTGGCGACGGCGTCACCGAGGTCGGCGACGAACCGCTCGGTGCTGATCGGATACGGATCGTCGACATCACGACCGCGGTGCCACGGCGCGTCGTAGGTGTACACCCGACCCAGCCCGGTCAGCCACGGCAGCTGTCGCGACCACGTGCTGCCCCGGCCCATCAGGCCGTGTACGAGGACCAGCGGCTCGCCGGCTCCTCCTCGGGGCGTCAGCAGGTCGGGGGCCATGGGAGCGCACGGTAACCTGATCGACATGTCCGCCCCAAACACCGTGGTGAAGATCAACGCAATCGAGGTACCACCCGACGCCGGCCCTGAGCTGGAGAAGCGATTCGCGCACCGCGCGCACGCCGTCGACAACCAGCCCGGTTTCCTCGGGTTTCAGCTGCTGCGCCCGATCAAGGGCGAGGACCGCTACTTCGTGGTGACGCAGTGGGAGTCCGAAGAGGCATTTCAGGCGTGGGCGTCGGGCCCGGCCATCGAGGCACACAAGGGACAGGCCGCCAACCCCGTGGCCACCGGCGCTTCGCTGCTGGAGTTCGAGGTTGTCCTGGACGTTGCTGGCAGCAAGTAGAGCGCGCCGCGCGACGGGTCGGCTGTCGGCCGTCGCGCTGGTCGTCACGCTGGCATGCGGCTGTACCAACAGCTCGGCGCCGGTCCCCGCGGCCGACGCGACCTATGGCGTGCCCATCGAGGTCAACACCCCCCAGGGTCTGCGCGCCAAACAGACCATCGACATGCTCAACTCCGAGTGGCCCATCGGCACGGTCGGGGTGCGCACACTGGCTGCCCCTGAACAGGTCAACGGGGTGACATCGGCCATGGGCAACCTGTGGTTGGACCGCCCGATCACCGTCGCGGGGATCGACATCGGCGCTGGGCAGGCAACCCTGCACGTGCTGACGTCATACGGTGTCGCACAAGACATTTCGCTACGCACCAATGATGCAGGACTCGTCGACCGGTTCGAGGTGTCACTCGAAGAACCCCAGATCAACACGTGGCAGGACATCGACACCGAACTGTCGAAGACGGGCGCGCGGTATTCCTACCAGGTCTCGAAGGTCGTCCCGGACGGGACGGTCGGGAGATGCACGACGGTCGCAGGCACGAACGTCGATCTCTCGCTACCGCTGGCGTCGATCTTCAAACTGTATGTCCTGCTTGCGGTTGCGGAAGCCGTCACGGCGGGCACGGTCGAATGGACCGACCCGCTCACCATCACCAAAGAGGCCAAGGCCGTCGGATCCGCAGGGCTTCAGGAGCTCGCACCCGGTGCGCAGGTGTCGGTGCGCAAGGCCGCGCAGGAGATGATCTCGGCGAGTGACAACATGGCGACCGACCTGCTGATCGCGCGCCTCGGCCCCGGTGCTGTCGAGCGCGCGCTCGTCACCGCGGGTCATCACGACCCGGCGAGCATGACACCGTTTCCGACCATGCACGAGCTGTTCTCGATCGGCTGGGGTCAGCCCGACCTTCGCGAGCAATGGAAGCAGGCCTCTCCGCAGGTCCGCGCGCAGCTGCTCGAGCAGACGAATTCCCGCCCGTTCCAACCAGACCCAGTCCGTACCGGCACTCCGGCATCCGAATACGGCGCCGAATGGTACGGCAGCGCGGCCGACATCTGCCGCGTACATGCCGCTCTGCAGACCGCCGCGGTCGGTGAAGCCGCCCCGGTACGGGAGATCCTCTCCGCTGTTCCCGGGATTTCGCTGGACGAGTCGAAGTGGCCCTATATCGGCGCCAAAGGCGGAAACCTGCCCGGCGATCTGACATTCAGCTGGTACGCCGTCGACCGCACCGGCCAGCCCTGGGTGGTCAGCTTCCAGATGAACTGGCCCCGCTTTCGCAGTCAGACCGCCGCGGGCTGGCTGTTGTCGGTCGCGCACAAGACTTTCGACCTGGTCCCGATGAACTAGTTGTTCGACCGCAGGTTCCACGCGTGTCCGCGGAAGTGCAGGACCGTCCGGCTCGCCGGTGCAATGTCGATGCGCCAGAACGACTTCGGCGGCGCGTCCAGAGCGATCACGATGGCTGCGCGGATCACGGATGGATGCGTGACCGCGACCAGCCGGGCCCGATCGGCCGTCAGTGAGTCCATCCAGCCCTTGACGCGGTCGATCAGGTCGACGACGGACTCGCCACCGTGCGGCGCGCGTGTCGGGTCCGTCAGCCAAATCGCGAGATCCGCCGCATCGACCCGGCCGAGGACGTCACCACGCCAGCGCCCGCAGTCCAGATCCGCCAGCCGGGTGTCGATACCCGCCTGCAGGCCAAGCAATTCCGCGGTCTGCCGCGTCCGCTTCTCGGGTCCGCAGTAGGCCCGCTCTGAGACGCCGAGTTCGATCGAGGAGTCGACCTGGCGATGACCGACAGCGTTCAATGGCTCGTCGGTGGCGAACCGCCCGGCTGCCATCGCATCGGTCATGGCGTGCGATACGAGGGTCAGCCGGACGACCTCACTCATGCCTCGGCGCTCACACCGAAACGGTGTCCCGACGCTTGTCGCCGAGCAGCTTCGCCGCCATCGCACCGAAGACCAAACCGATCGTCAAGTAGATGACCAGCTGGTTCCCCAGCGAGAACAACCGGAAGTCGTAGAGCAGGTCGGCGGGGAAGCCTTCATAGACGATGTTGCCCGCGTCGTCGAGCAGCGGTCCGGGGGTCTCGTCGATGGTCGGCAGCACGAGCATCACGATCGCGGACGCCGCGATGTACGAACCGGCGGCCGCCAACGTCGCGTTCCAGGCACCGAGCTTCTCGTTGAGCCGTCGGCCCAGGTATACCGCCGCGACCAGGAGCGCCGCGGACAGCACCACCATCAGCAGGTACAGCAGCGTGCGCTGACGAAGCGTCTCGTCGAGGCTGAGCGCGGGCGGGCTCGGCGGGTATTTCAGCGCGGGCACGATGAAGACGCTCAGCAACATGCCACCCGCGACGTACAGCGACAACAGCCGCGCCGAGATGTTGCCGACCCGGCCGTAGGCGACCGCGAACACGACGGCGAACAAGGCACCGATGGCGACGCTGTAGAGCAGCACTCCCAGTCCCATCCCGATGTTCATCTGCACGGCGCGGGTAAAGCCTTCGAATCCGCCGTCGCCGCCGCCATGGTCATGTCCGCCCGCGGCGCCGCTGAGCGCCTCGTGGGCGGCACCGATGCCGTCCTCGTACCCGATGGCCCGGTCGATCACCGGCTCGATGAAGATCCGGGCGAAGATGAACGACAGCACTCCCGCGGCGGCGCCGGCCAGCAAGCCACGCCAAATGATCTGCTTTTCCATTGCGTGTGGGCTCCTCTGCGCGTCAGTGGCAGGGGAAGCCGAGCAGATGTCGCGCGTCGTGCACGAATTCGTGAACCATGGTGTTGTTTCCGAACACCGATGTGGCGCCCTGGTCCATCCCGATGAAGTAGATGGCCAGCAGCGCGAAAAATGCCGTGAGGGTCAGCCAGACTGCCGCCTTGGTGGCGGAGAAGTCGAGGGGCGTCGCAATACTCTTGCGGGCCTCAGGAGATGTCATGTCAGGTCCTTCCCGGGATTTCGCGTCCCAGCTTCCGCACGGCGAGCCGTGCATGTACAAAAGGTGTTGACGACGGACGTCGGGTCTGACTTCACAGTGGCGCGACCGTTCTGGATTCTCACCAGATTCCTTCGCCCATCGATTACATCAGCATCCTAAGCAAACGGTCCAGCGTTCGGACGTCCGGTCATCCATTCGCAACACAAAGGCCCCGAAACCGCATGGTTTCGGGGCCTTCGTGTCGTTGGCGTTTACTCGACGCTCGTCGCGCCCGCGGCGCCGGCCTGAGCCAGGTCCGGGGTCTCCTCGACCTTCGCCGGCTTCTTGATGCCCTTGAAGGTGAAGACCGCGTCCTCGCCCGCGCCTTCGCCGTCCCAGTTGTCGACGTCGACCATGACGAGCTGGCCGGGACCAACCTCCTCGAAGAGGATCTTCTCGGACAGCTGGTCCTCGATCTCGCGCTGAATGGTTCGGCGCAGCGGCCGCGCGCCGAGCACGGGATCGAACCCGCGCTTGGCCAGCAGCGACTTCGCCTTGTCCGACAGCTCCATGGCCATGTCCTTGCCCTTGAGCTGCTTTTCCACCCGGCCGATCATCAGGTCGACCATCTGGATGATCTCGTCGCGAGTCAACTGGTGGAAGACGATGATGTCGTCGATGCGGTTGAGGAACTCCGGGCGGAAGTGCTTCTTCAGCTCGTCGTTGACCTTCTGCTTCATCCGCTCGTAGTTGTTCTCGCCGCCACCCTGGGTGAAGCCGAGCCCGACGGCCTTGCTGATGTCGGACGTGCCGAGGTTCGAGGTGAAGATCAGCACGGTGTTCTTGAAGTCCACCGTGCGACCCTGACCGTCGGTGAGACGGCCGTCCTCGAGGACCTGCAGGAGGCTGTTGTAGATCTCCTGGTGGGCCTTCTCGATCTCGTCGAACAGCACGACGCTGAACGGCTTGCGGCGCACCTTCTCGGTGAGCTGGCCGCCCTCCTCGTAGCCGACATACCCCGGGGGCGCACCGAACAGCCGCGACGCGGTGAACCGGTCGTGGAACTCACCCATGTCGATCTGGATGAGCGCGTCGTCGTCGCCGAACAGGAAGTTGGCCAGCGCCTTGGACAGCTCGGTCTTACCCACACCGGACGGGCCGGCGAAGATGAACGAGCCCGACGGCCGCTTGGGATCCTTCAGACCCGCGCGGGTACGCCGGATCGCCTTGGAGACAGCCTTGACGGCGTCCTCCTGGCCGATGATCCGCTTGTGCAGCTCCTCTTCCATGCGCAGCAGCCGAGTGGTCTCCTCCTCGGTCAGCTTGAACACGGGGATGCCGGTCCAGTTGCCGAGCACCTCGGCGATCTGCTCGTCGTCGACCTCGGCGACGACATCGAGATCACCTGAGCGCCACTGCTTTTCACGCTCAGCACGCTGTGCGACGAGCTGCTTCTCCTTGTCGCGCAGGCTGGCGGCCTTCTCGAAGTCCTGCGCGTCGATCGCGGACTCCTTCTCGCGACGCGCGTCGGCGATCTTCTCGTCGAACTCGCGAAGGTCCGGCGGAGCGGTCATCCGGCGGATGCGCATGCGCGCGCCTGCCTCGTCGATCAGGTCGATCGCCTTGTCCGGCAGGAACCGGTCGTTGATGTAGCGGTCGGCCAGGGTGGCCGCGGCCACGATCGCGGGGTCGGTGATCGAAACCCGGTGGTGCGCCTCATAGCGATCGCGCAGTCCCTTGAGGATCTCGATGGTGTGCTCGACCGTCGGCTCGCCCACCTGGACCGGCTGGAAGCGGCGCTCCAGGGCGGCGTCCTTCTCGATGTACTTGCGGTACTCGTCGAGGGTGGTGGCGCCGATGGTCTGCAGCTCGCCGCGAGCCAGTTTCGGCTTCAGGATCGATGCGGCGTCGATGGCGCCCTCGGCGGCACCCGCACCCACGAGCGTGTGCAGCTCGTCGATGAACAGGATGATGTCGCCGCGGGTGTTGATCTCCTTGAGCACCTTCTTGAGGCGTTCCTCGAAATCACCGCGGTAGCGGCTGCCTGCGACCAGCGAGCCCAGGTCAAGCGTGTAGAGCTGCTTGTCCTTCAGCGTCTCGGGAACCTCGCCGTGCACGATGGCCTGCGCCAGCCCCTCGACGACGGCGGTCTTGCCGACGCCGGGCTCGCCGATCAACACCGGGTTGTTCTTGGTGCGGCGGCTCAGCACCTGCATGACCCGCTCGATTTCCTTCTCACGGCCGATGACCGGATCGAGCTTGCCTTCCATTGCGGCGGCGGTGAGGTTGCGGCCGAACTGGTCGAGCACCAGCGACGTCGACGGGTTGCCCGCCTCGCCGCCGCGGCCGCCGGTACCGGCTTCCGCGGTCTCCTTGCCCTGGTATCCGCTCAGCAGCTGGATCACCTGCTGGCGTACCCGGGTCAGCTCGGCGCCGAGTTTCACCAGCACCTGGGCGGCGACGCCTTCGCCCTCGCGAATCAGCCCGAGCAGGATGTGCTCGGTGCCGATGTAGTTGTGACCGAGCTGCAACGCCTCGCGCAGCGACAGTTCCAGCACCTTCTTGGCGCGGGGAGTGAACGGAATGTGGCCGGACGGCGCCTGCTGGCCCTGGCCGATGATCTCCTCGACCTGGCTGCGCACGCCCTCGAGCGAAATCCCCAGCGACTCCAGCGACTTGGCGGCTACGCCTTCCCCCTCATGAATGAGCCCAAGGAGGATGTGCTCGGTTCCGATGTAGTTGTGGTTGAGCATCCGGGCCTCTTCTTGAGCCAGGACGACGACCCTGCGGGCGCGGTCGGTGAATCTCTCGAACATCGGTGGTTACCTGCTCTCCATCAATAGACTCGGCGCTCTGCACTTGACGAAGTGCACCGCACCTGCCGTCCACTCTAATGGGCGGCGGACCAGCCCGCCCCGCCTCCCGGTCTGCTCTTAGCGGAACAGGGGCGCCGTCAGTGGGCGAGGCGGCTGATCCGTGGTGCCATTGGTGTCAACGTCCGGGCGGCGTGATTGTTTCCGCAGAACTCTCCTGCGGGGTTCGCGGCCAGCGAACGCGCGAGTATTCGGAGGCGCGAGTTATTTACGTTGCCGCATGGAATGCGTCGATGACGTCGGCTGGAATTCGCCCGCGAGTGGACACATTGTGTCCGTTGCGGCGGGCCCAGTCCCGAATCGCGGCGCTCTGCTCCCGGTCGATCGCCGCCCGGCCGCGGCCCGACCCTGCCGAACGTCCGCGGCGACGGCCGCCGACCCGGCGTCCGGCCTCGACCCATTGCTTGAGGTCATTGCGCAGCTTGGTGGCATTCTTCGAAGAAAGGTCGATCTCGTAGCTGACGCCGTCGAGCCCGAATTCAACTGTCTCATCAGCTCCGCCTTCGCCGTCGAAATCATCGACCAGCGTGACGGTCACTTTTTTCGCCATTTGCCCACTCTGCCCTTCTCGGGAGCAACCTTCATGAATTGATAAGTCTTGATCCCCCGACCCAATGTGCCATATTAAGACACCCCATTCAACAATGTCGGGGAAGATCGGAAATCCGGCAAGTTCGGCTTAGATCACGTGCCTTGACGTCGAACTATCGGGAACAGAACTGTCTCCCGAATCGACAGTCCCGTCAAAGCCATCAACAATCGATCGATGCCCATTCCAGTGCCAGTCGAGGGTGGCATCGCGTACTCCAGGGCCGCCAGGAAATCCTCGTCGAGCGCCATTGCCTCGTCGTCACCGGCGGCGGCTGCACGCGCCTGAGCTTCGAACCTTTCGCGTTGGATGACCGGGTCGATGAGTTCGGAGTAGCCGGTCGCCAGCTCGATGCGCCGCACGTACAGGTCCCATTTCTCGGTGACTCCGTCGATGCTGCGATGCGCGCGCGTCAGCGGCGTCGTCTCGACGGGGAAGTCCCTCACGAAAGTGGGCGCCCACAGGGTGTTTCCTACGGTGTGTTCCCACAACTCCTCGACCAATTTTCCGTGGCCGTAACCACGGTCCCGTGGAATCTCGACATCGAGTCTGTCGGCGATGGCCCATAAGTGTTCGGCAGGTGTATCCGGAGTGATCTCTTCACCAAGTGCTTCCGAGAGCGACGGATACATTTGTATTGACGGCCATTCCCCGTCGAGATCGTAGACACTGCCATCAGGCAATGGGACCTTTCTGGTGCCGATCGCCTCGTCGGCGACCTCTTGAATTATCTCCCTGGTGACGACCGCGGAATCGTCGTACGTGCCGTACGCCTGATATGTCTCGAGCATTGCGAATTCCGGTGAATGCGTCCAATCCGCGCCTTCGTTTCGGAACACGCGATTCAACTCGAAGACCCGCTCGAATCCGCCCACGAGGCAACGCTTCAGGAAAAGCTCCGGTGCGATACGAAGGTAGAGATCCGCATCGAGCGCATTGGAGTGGGTCACGAACGGCCGGGCCGCCGCGCCGCCTGCCAGCGTCTGCAGCATCGGGGTCTCGACCTCGAGAAAACCGCGTCGTTCCAGCGCCGACCGCACCGCTCGGACTACGGCGACTCGCTGGCGTGCGATGGTGCGGGCCTCAGGGCGCACGATCAAATCCACATAGCGCTGCCGCACGCGCGACTCTTCGCTCATCTCTTTGTGCGCAACTGGAAGTGGACGCAATGCCTTGGAGACAATTTGCCAAGAATCGGCGAGCACGGATAGTTCTCCGCGCCGCGAGCTGATCACCTCGCCGTGCGCGAAGACAATGTCGCCCAGGTCGACGTCGGATTTCCACGCGTCCAGCAACTCCTGCCCGACCTTGTCGAGGCTGATCATGACCTGCAGTTGCGTGCCGTCGCCCTCTTGCAACGAGGCGAAACACAGCTTTCCGGAATTGCGGGCGAACATGACCCGGCCCGCGACGCCGACGACGAGGCCGGTCTCGGCGTTGGCCTCCAGGTCGGGATAGGTCTCGCGGATCTCGGCGAGCGTGTGGGTGCGGTGGACCTCGACCGGGTACGGCTCGCGCCCCTCGGCCAGCAGACGCTCCCGCTTGCCCTGGCGGATCCGGTACTGCTCAGGGATGTCGGCTTCGGGCGGATCAGGTGCGGTCACGACTGGCCAGCTTAAATCAACTCATGAGCGCGCCCATCAACGCAGCGGCCGTCGCGGCTCTGGCCCTGGAGCCACTGGACTGGCGGTTCAAGGGCCTGCCTGCGTCGTGGTGGGGTCGCACGCCCGCTGACGTGTGCGCAGCGTCACCTCGTCTGTTCGATGACAGTGGTGGGATCGCCGGCTCGGCCGGCAGTGCCGTCGGCCCGGTCTGTGTGCTGCTCGCGGACGCCCTTTCGGAGAACCTCGTCACGATGGCGCAGTGGTGCAGAAAGCGCGGGGTCGAGCTGGCGCCGCACGGGAAGACGCATATGTCCCCTCAGCTGCTGGCACGCCAGTTCGAGGCGGGTGCGTGCGCGGTCACGGCCGCCACCGTCAGCCAGGTCCGGATCTTCCGTGCGTTCGGCGTGCGCGATGTCGTGCTCGCCAATGAGTTGGTCGACGCGGCTGCGCTGCGATGGCTGGCCGCCGAACTCGACGCCGATGCCGACTTCGGTCTGGTGTGCTGGGTCGACTCGGTCCGCGGCGTGGAGCTGATGACCGCGGCGCTGACGGCGGCGGGCGCGGTACGGCCGGTGGATGTCTGCGTCGAGGTGGGCATGCCGGGCGGACGCACCGGGTGCCGAGTCGCGGACGGCGTCGACGCGGTGGCCCGTGCCGTCGCCGCATCCCCTCGGCTGCGGCTGATCGGCGTGGCCGGCTACGAGGCGGCGCTCGGACATGACGTGACGCCCGCGGCGGTGGCGGCGGTCCGTTCGTATCTGGCCGACGTCCGTGCGGCGGTGCTGCGGCTGGCGCCGATCTTCGAAACCGATCGAATTCTCGCGACGGCGGGCGGCAGCACGTACTTCGACGCGGTCGCCGACGCGCTCACCGAATGGCCCGCCGATGTGAGCGTGCGCACGGTCCTGCGTAGCGGGTGCTATCTGACCCACGACGACGGCCTGTACCGACGCACGTCTCCGCTGCGGGAGGGACTGCGACCGGCGCTGCGGGTGTGGTCGCAGGTGATGTCGCGGCCAGAACCGGACCTGGCGGTGCTGACGATGGGCCGCCGCGACGTGTCCTTCGACCAGGAGCTACCCGTGCCCTACGGTTTGACGACGGCACACGTGACCAAGCTTAACGACCAGCACGCGTACCTGCGACTCGGCGACGACGAGGTGGAGGTCGGCGACTGGGTGGAGTTCGGAATCAGCCATCCCTGCACGGTTTTCGACAAATGGCCGATGATCCCCGTGCTCGACGAGGGCGGTCGCGTCGTCGACCTGATCCGTACGTTCTTCTAAGCGGCTGGCTAGCGCGCCTGCTTGAGCCGGCCCCGCTGACTGTCGCGGTTACGCTCGAACACCAGGCGCAGTCCGTCGAGGGTCAGGTACTGGTCGTAATGCTCGACGGTGTGCAGATCAGGCAGCACCAGGGGTGCTCCGTGCCCGGTGGCCACCACGGTGACGTCGTCGCCGCCGAACCCGTCGACATCGGCGCGGATGCGATTGACCAATCCGTCCACCAGGCCCGCGAATCCGAACACCGCGCCGGCCTGCATGCACTCAACGGTGTTCTTCCCGACGACCGACCGCGGCCGGGTCAGCTCGACGCGCCGAAGCGCCGCCGAGCGTTCCGCCGCCGCATCGGATGACACCTGCACGCCGGGCGCGATGGCGCCGCCGAGGAACTCCCCCTTGGCCGAGACGACGTCCACGCAGATCGAGGAGCCGAAGTCGACGACGATCGACGCGGTGCCGTACTTGTGGAAGGCGGACAGGCAGTTGACGATACGGTCGGCACCGACCTCCTTGGGGTTGTCCACCAACAGCGGGACGCCGGTGCGCACACCCGGCTCGATGAGCACGTGCGGCACCGAGGGCCAGTACTGTTCGAGCATCAGGCGCACCTCGTGCAATACCGATGGCACCGTGGACAATCCGGCGGCGCCGGTGAGCTGCTCGGCGTCGTCGCCGATCAGTCCGTCGATCGTCAGCGCCAGCTCGTCGGCGGTCACCTCGGATTCGGTGCGTATCCGCCAGTGGTGCACCACTTTTGCATGATCGCCAGAACCCGACACCAGTCCGACGACGGTGTGGGTGTTGCGAACGTCGATAGCGAGCAGCACGATTTACTCCACCGATTCTCGGGTCACTTCGTTCCTGCTCACCGTGGCGACATCAGCTCGGCCGCATCGGCCGGCACATAAGCGGCGTCATGACCGAGATCGATCTGCTTGTTGTCGGCGTCGACGAAGACCACCCGCGGCTGATAACGGCGCGCTTCGGCGTCCTCCATCGTGCCGTATGCGATCAGGATCACCAGATCGCCCGGATGCACCAGATGTGCTGCTGCGCCGTTGATCCCGATCACTCCGGTGCCGCGCTCACCCGTGATCGCATAGGTCACCAGACGTGCTCCGTTGTCGATGTCCACGATCGTCACCTGCTCGCCTTCGAGCAGGTCGGCGGCATCCATCAGGTCGGCGTCGATGGTAACCGAGCCGACGTAGTGCAGATCGGCTTGTGTCACGGTCGCCCGGTGGATCTTGGATTTCAGCATTGTTCGTAACATCAATTCCTCCAAGGTAATTCGTGTTCGTCGTACTCGACGCTCGGACCGGGGCCCGATGGCAGTCCGATGTCGATGGCAATGTTGTCCAGAAGTCGGGTTCGTCCGAGCCGGCCCGCGACCAGCATGCGTGCCATACCCACCGACGGTGCCGGCCCCATCATCGGGTCGCGCACCTCCAGGTAGTCCAGGTCGATGGCGGGCACCTCTTCGAGCACGGCGCGGGCCGCGTCCAGTGCGGCGGTCGCCCCCTCACCGGCCGCGTACATGCCGGCGAGCAGCGCCGACGAAAGTGCCCCTGCCTGTTCTCGTTCGACGTCGTCGAGGTAGCGGTTGCGTGACGACATCGCCAGACCGTCGGGTTCGCGAACGATCGGTACACCGACGATTTGTGTGCCGACGTCTAGGTCCATGGCCATCTGGCGGATCAGCGTCAGCTGCTGGTAGTCCTTCTCACCGAAGAAGGCACGGTCCGGGTGGACGATGTTGAGAAGTTTGAGTACGACGGTGAGCACACCGGCGAAATGTGTTGGGCGCGCTGCCCCTTCGAGTTCGGCGCCGAGCGGGCCCGGGTGAACGGTGGTGCGCATACCGTCGGGGTACATGTCTGCCGCCGTGGGCGTGAAGACGATGTCCACGCGTTCGTCGCGCAGCGCGGCGAGGTCGGTTTCGACGGTGCGCGGGTACGCGTCGAGGTCCTCATTCGCGCCGAACTGCAACGGATTCACGAAGATCGACACCACCACGACCGCACCCTGGACTCGTTTGGCAGAGCGGATCAGCGTGAGGTGGCCCTCGTGCAGCGCGCCCATCGTCGGAACCAGCATGATCCTACGGCCGGTCGCTCGAAGTGCCCTGGTGACGTCTGAGACGTCCCGCGGCGATGAGTAGATGTTCAGTTCGCCCGCGTTGAATTGCGGCTTGGGGGTGGTGATCATCGGACATCTCCAAGCACGGCGAACACCTCGTCGGGGGCATGAGCACGCTGCGCGGTACGCAGCGAGTTCGCCCGATATGCCTGTGCGAGTTGAGGATCCACTTCTGTCAGCGCCTCCAGATGACCGGCGACCGCTTCGGCGTCACCACGCGCCACCGGGCCGGTCAGGGCGCCCTGGCCGCGCACCAGCGCGTTCTCCAGCGACGCACGCGCCAGCGGACCGACGACCCGCTCGGCGATACCGCCGGGTGCCTCGCCGACGATCTCCTGCCCGAGCAGTTCCTGGCCCCACAATGCGGAGCGCAGCGCCTCGACCGCGTCGAGCACCACGGTGACAAGGTGATTGCTCGCATGCGCCAGCGCTGCGTGGTACAGCGTCCGGGCGTCTTCACGGATGCGGAACGGTTCGCCGCCGATCTCCAGCACCAGCGACTGGGCGATCGCGTAGCCGATCTCGTCGGCCGCGGTGACCCCGAAGCACGCCTCGGACAGGCGCGCGATGTCCTCGTCACCTCCGGTGAACGTCATGGCCGGGTGAATGGCCAGCGGAATGCAATCCTGTGCGGTCAGCGGCGCCAGCACGCCGATCCCGTTGGCCCCCGACGTGTGCGCGACGATCGTGCCCGGACGTACCGCTCCCGTGGCCGCGAGCCCGGAGATCAGTCCCGGCAGTGCCGCGTCGGGCACCGCCAGCAGAAGGAGTTCGGCCCGGCCGGCGACCTCATCGACCGGCAGCACTGCGGTGTCAGGGAGCCGACGCTGCGCCCGCTCGCGTGACGCGTGCGATATGGCGCTGCACGCGACGACGACATGCTCGGCCCGCTCCAAGGCAACGCCGAGCGCAGTACCCACTCGACCAGCGGAAATGACGCCGATCGTGAGCCGCGCAGGGCGGAATCCGTCAGAGGGGGTCCCCATGAAGTCCATGAAGTCGACCTCGCTGAATGTAGAGAGTTCGTCGTTCCGGTCCTGCCATGCGGGTACCGGACGGTCAAGAAAGCCTAACTCACTCGTCGCGGCGCCGGCGACGGCCGCCCCCGGACGGGGTCGCTTGCAACCGCGCGAGCAGGTCGGCCACCGACTGTCCGCCGGTCGCTTCGTCGTCGGAGCTGCGGTGACGTCGCGACGTCGGCGGCTCGGGCTCGGCCTGGGGCGGCGGCTCAGAGGATTCGGCGGCCAGGGCCGGTGACGGCGCAGGCCTGCCGGGGTCGCCTGCCTCCGGCGGAGCCGAATGCTTGCCGCGCCGCGGCAACTCCGGCGGCGGAGTCGACATTGCGGGCTGCGAATGCGCAGCGTCGGGTGCGGGTGAACGCCGTCGGCCGACGTACTCGCCGGGGGCGCCGTCATCGGGGGGCTGTTGTTCCGCTGGAGGCGGCGTCGCGGTCGGCGGCGGGGGCGTCGGCGGCGGTGGAGGTGTCGGCGACACCCAGTTGCTGCCCGGTGTCCCTGGCGGACTCCACCGTCCCTCGGCGGGCGCGGGCCGCCATCCGGATACGGGCGTGGGTTCGGGGGCCGGCGGCGGTGGTGGCGGCGCCTGGACAGGCTCTGGCGGCTTCGGATGCTCCTGTGCTGTCGGCCAAGTGAATTGGGTGGTGCGTTCGTTGTCCGTGGGCGGCGGCACCGGTGGCATCGGCGCGTACCGGCGGCTCTCCCGGTCAGCTTCCACACCCCGGCGATGCGCTCCACCCGGACTCGCGGGCGGCACCCATTCGTCCTCGGGGGGATGCGGTTCCTCCGGTACGTCGATGATCGGGCTCTCATCGGTGTGGAACTCGGCGTCGTCGCGATCCTCGGTGTCGATGCGGCTGGCGGTGACCCGGCCCGCGGTCTCGGGGGTGGGCGACCAGTCGAAGGACCGGGCGGTGGATCGGTCGTGTTCGAGCGCGGGCCGATGCGACAGGTCGGCGTCGAACAGGATCTCGAGGTTGGCGCGCAACGCGGCCAGTTCAGCCCGAAGACCCGCGACCTCGTCGGCGGCCTGCGCGCGAATTTCGGAGACCAGCTCGCGGCGCAGTTGCGTCTCCACCGAAAGCTCGTACTCTCGGCGCGCGGAGATCTCACGATCGAGCTGCAAGTCGTAGACGAGCTTGAGGTCACGGACCTTGGCCTGGTCGATATCGCTCTGTCTGCGGTAGATGACCGATACGAAGGCCGCCACCACCGCGGCCCAGAGCGCCAGAATGACGGCGAGTTTCAGCAACTCCACCCGATCGGTGAAGACGAGGGCCGAACTGGACCCAATCGCGAGCACCAGCAACACCGTCAGCAGCACCCAACCCGGTCGCCGCGTGCTGCGCCGAGGCCTGGCGCTGCGTGCCGGTTCGGTCATGGGGCGACTGTACCGCCACAGGTCACTCAGCGTGTCGACCTCTCCGGCGATTCGGCGGGTACGCCTCGAAACCGGTTACTCCGTTGCGCCGTCAGGGTTGTCGGGCGGTTCCGGCGGAGACTTGCAGCAATGCTGCAGCCACAGCGCGGCAGCCACCAGCGCCAGGGCACACACAGCGGCGACCACCGCGCCCGCGGTGTCCTCGCCCGCGACTCGCAAAGTCGAGCGCCGTGGCAACAGGTACGCGAGCACGCCCAGCCACCAGCCGAGCACCACCGCGCCCACCCACGCCGAGGCCTTGGCGATGGACACGGATCGGGCGACGGCAAGGGGATGAAGCCAACCGGGGCCGTCTCCGATGTGCCCCTCGTTGATCTTGGACCTCACGTACCAGGCCCAGCCCGCCTCCGCGGCCGCGACCAGCAGCAACGACACCCCGGACAGCAGGGTGATGGGCGGAAAGAACCGGTACAGCAGGAGCACGAGCAGGTAGGCCACCACCGCAGCAATCACGGTCGCGGCGGTGAGGTCGCGCTTGCGGGTGGGGCCCATCAGCTCAGCGCCGAGTCGGTCAACCGCACCCCGTCGCGGTCGGCGGGGTCGAGTTCGGTGATCAGTTTCTCGACGGACCGCCGTTCGCCCGCAACGGTCAGGACGGCTGCGGGATCGACGGCGAGCCACGGTACGAGCACAAACGCTCGCTCGTGCGCCAGCGGGTGCGGCAACGTCAGCTCGTCATCCGCCGACGTGATCTCGCGACCGCCGTCGCTACACATGACCAGGTCGACGTCGAGAGTGCGGGGGCCCCAACGTTCGTCGCGGATCCGGTCGGCGGCGCGTTCGAATTCCTGCGCGCGACGCAACCACGCGCGGGCGTCCAGGGCGGGATCGTCCGCGATCACCACCGCGTTGAGGAACGCTCCCTGTTCGACGCCGCCCCACGGATCGGTTTCGTAAACCGGTGACACCGCGCGCACCGCGCCGTCGAGTCCGTCGACCACCGACTGCAGTCGCGCGAGCCTGTCACCCAGGTTCGACCCGATGGACAACACGACTGAGGTCACGGGTTGCCCCGCTCGCCGCGCCGCGACCGGCGGGCCACCACCGCCACATCGGCGAAGTCCAGCGGGATCGGTGCGGCCGGCTTGTGCACCACCACCTCGACGGCGTGCACCCGTTCGTCGGACATCACGCCATCGGCGATCTCTCCGGCGACGGTCTCGATCAGGTTGCGCGGCGGCCCGGCGACGATGTCGGCGGCGCGCTGCGCCAGCGCCCCGTAATCAAGGGTGTCGGCAAGATCGTCGCTCACCGCCGCGGCAGCGAGGTCCACCCAGACGGTGATGTCGACGACGAAGTCCTGGCCGTCGCGGCGCTCGTGCTCGAACACTCCGTGGTGACCACGAACGGTCAACCCGCGCAGCTCGATTCGATCAGCCATGCCAGGCCTCCAGCACCTTGACCGCGTCGACGGACGCCCGCACGTCGTGCACCCGCACCCCCCATGCGCCGTACAGGCCGGCAAGCGCGGAGATCACCGCCGTCGCGGTTTCCCTGCCGTCGGGTGGGCGTGGCACACCGTCCGGACCGGCGAGCAACGAGCCGAGGAAGCGCTTGCGGGATGCGCCGACCAGCACGGGCACCCCGGTGCCGACGAACTCGGGCAGCGCTCGCAGCAGCGCCCAATTGTGTTCTGCGGTCTTGGCGAAACCGAGTCCGGGATCGATGATCACGTTCGCGGGATCCACCCCTGCGGCCACCGCGGCGTCGACACTGGCCATCAGTTCGTCACGAACCTCGGCGACGACGTCGCCGTAGGCGGGCACGTCATGCGGTCGGGCAGACCCGACCGAGCGCCAATGCATCAGCACCCAGGGCACTTTCGCGTCGGCCAGCAGGGGGGCCATGCCCGGGTCGGCCCGGCCGCCGGACACGTCGTTGACGATCTGCGCGCCGTTCTCCAGTGCGGCCTGCGCCACCGCTGCATGCATCGTGTCGATACTGACGGTAAGACCTTGTCCGGCAAGCTCTTTGATCACAGGCACCACGCGCGCCGTTTCGACCTCCGGATCGATGCGGGTGGCCCCCGGCCGCGTCGACTCACCGCCGACGTCGACGATCGCTGCGCCTTCGGCCGCCAGTGCAAGACCGTGGGCGACGGCCCGGTCCCGGTCGAGGAACAACCCGCCGTCGGAGAAGGAGTCGTCGGTGACGTTCACGACCCCCATGACCCGCACCGGTGGATTCACTTCCGCAGGATGAGATCCAGTGCTTCGGACCTGGATGCGCTGTCGGTCTTGAACTGTCCGCGCACCGCCGACGTGGTGGTGATGGCGCCGGGCTTGCGGACGCCGCGCATCGCCATGCAGAGGTGCTCGGCCTCGACGACGACAATGGCTCCGCGAGGGCTCAGCTTGCGCATCAGCGCGTCGGCGATCTGCGCGGTCAACCGTTCCTGCACCTGCGGCCGCTTGGCGTAGAGATCAACCAGCCGTGCGATTTTCGACAGCCCGGTGACCCGACCGTCCTCGCCGGGAATGTAGCCCACGTGGGCCACGCCGTGAAACGACACCAGATGGTGCTCGCAGGTGGAGTACATCGGTATCTGTTTGACTATCACCAGTTCATCGTGTTGTTCGTCAAAGGTGGTGTCCAGCACCGTGTCCGGGTCAGTGTAGAGACCGGCGAACAACTCCTTGTAAGCGCGCGCCACCCGGGCTGGCGTGTCTTCCAGACCGTGCCGATCAGGGTCTTCGCCCACCGCGATCAGCAACTCACGCACGGCAGCTTCCGCACGTGACTGGTCGAATTCAACCGGTTTGAATTTGACAGAGTTGTTGTGGGACTGCGTCATTGAAGCCTCCTATGAGCCCGTGGGCGCTCAGCCCTGCGGGTTATGCCTGCCGTTCTCCTGCCCCGACTCATCGTTGGGGTTCGGTTGGCTGCCCTGAGGGGGGTGGCCGGGCTGCGGGTAGGGCTGCTGATACGGCGGATAGGGGTTGTGCCAGCCGGACGGATTGGGTGGCGGCGGATACCAGTAACCATGCGGCTGCTGGTGCGGGTGCGGCTGCTGGTTCGGCGGCGGTTGGTTCGGCTGCGGTGGCCAGCCCGGAGCGTGCCATCCCGCAGGGGCACCGTAGTCGGGTTGCGTCGGCGCGCCTGTTCCGTTGGCACCGTTGCCATTCGCGCCGTTGGTCCCCGCTTCGGCGAGTTTGGTGGCTTCGGCGGCCTGGCTCGCCTGAGCGATCGCGGTCTTGAACGCGGGCTCGGGCACCGGCTTCGGCCACGGCTCGCCGCGTTCGATCGCCAACTCGCCCGGCGTCTTGATGGGCGGCTTGTCGGAGGGGACACGGCCACCGAAGTCGTCGAACATGGTCAGGCGCGGGCGCTTCTTGACGTCCTCGAAGATGGCCTGCAGCTCGGCGCGGTGCAATGTCTCCTTCTCGAGCAACTCGCCGGCGAGGATGTCGAGCACGTCACGGTACTCGGTGAGGATCTCCCACGCTTCGGTGTGTGCGGCCTCGATCAGCTTGCGCACCTCGTCGTCGATGATCTGGGCGACCTCGTGGCTGTAGTCGGCCTGGGTGCCCATGGTGCGACCGAGGAACGGGTCGCCGTGTTCGGTGCCGTAGCGGACGGCGCCGAGTTTGGAGCTCATGCCGTACTCGGTGACCATCGCACGGGCGATCTTGGTGGCCTGCTCGATGTCGGACACCGCGCCGGTGGTCGGCTCGCGGAACACCAGCTCCTCCGCGGCGCGGCCGCCCATCGCGAACACCAGTCGGGCGATCATCTCGGAGCGGGTCATCAGGCCCTTGTCGTCCTCGGGCACGGACATCGCGTGACCGCCGGTGCGGCCGCGCGCCAAGATGGTCACCTTGTAGATCGGGTCGATGTCGGGCATCGCCCACGCTGCCAGAGTGTGACCGCCCTCGTGGTAGGCGGTGATCTTCTTCTCGTGCTCGCTGATGATGCGGCTCTTGCGGCGGGGCCCGCCGACAACGCGGTCGACGGCCTCCTCGAGCGCGGGGCCGGTGATGACCGTGCCGTTCTCACGGGCGGTGAGCAGTGCGGCCTCGTTGATGACGTTGGCCAGGTCGGCGCCCGACATACCGACGGTGCGCTTCGCCAGCCCGTCCAGGTCGGCGTCCTCGGCGATCGGCTTGCCCTGCGAGTGCACCTTGAATACGGCGCGACGGCCGGCCAGGTCCGGATTGGACACCGGGATCTGGCGGTCGAAACGGCCGGGACGCAGCAGCGCAGGGTCCAGGATGTCGGGCCGGTTGGTGGCCGCGATCAGGATGACGCCCTGACGCTCGCCGAACCCGTCCATCTCGACGAGCAACTGGTTCAGCGTCTGTTCGCGTTCGTCGTGGCCACCGCCGAGACCCGCGCCGCGCTGGCGTCCGACGGCGTCGATCTCGTCGACGAAGATGATGCACGGGCTGTTCTGTTTGGCCTGCTCGAACAGATCACGCACGCGAGACGCGCCGACCCCGACGAACATCTCGACGAAGTCCGAACCTGAAATCGTGAAGAAGGGAACCCCGGCCTCGCCAGCCACCGCGCGCGCAAGCAGCGTCTTACCGGTGCCCGGTGGGCCGTAGAGCAGCACGCCCTTGGGGATCTTGGCGCCGAGGGCCTGATACCGCGTCGGGTTCTGCAGGAAGTCCTTGATTTCGTAGAGCTCCTCGACGGCCTCGTCGACACCCGCCACGTCGGCGAAGGTGGTCTTGGGCATGTCCTTGGACAGCTGCTTGGCCTTCGACTTGCCGAAGCCGAACCCCATCCGGCCGCCGCTCTGCATGCGGGAGAACATCACGAACAGGCCGACGAGCAGCAGCAGCGGCAGCAGGTAGATCAGTAGCGAGCCGAGCATGCTGCCCTGGTTCACGACCGTGTTGATCTTGGCGTTCTTGGCGCTCAACGCGTCGAACAACTGCACCCCGTAACCGGTGGGGTACTTCGTGATGATCTTGTCGCTGTTCTCGGTGTCGTTGTTCCCGCTCTTCAGCTCCAGCCGAAGCTGCTGCTCACGGTCGTCGATCTGCGCGCTCTTGACGTTGTCACTGCTGATCTGAGACATCGCCACCGAGGTGTCGACGGGCTTGTAGCCGCGAGTGTCGTCACTGAAGTAGTAGAACGACCAACCCAGCAACAGCACCACCGCAATTACGGTGAGCGTGCGGATCACATTCTTGCGATTCATACGTGAGTCCGGTTCATCAAACGTCCGTCGTCGACTTCCTCTAAGCGCAGTCAGAAACCACAAGGCTACCGCTAGACCAACGAACCAAGGTTCCCGCCGGTGTGCTTGGCTGAGGCCGTGCTCACGTCGGCCGAACGGATCGTCGAGATCAACGGGGTGGCGCTTCGCGTCATCGAAGCCGGCGAGCGCGGTGCGCCATTGGTCGTACTGGCTCACGGGTTCCCTGAGCTGGCGTATTCGTGGCGGCATCAGATCCCTGCCCTCGCGCAGGCCGGCTACCACGTGCTGGCACCCGATCAGCGGGGCTACGGAGGCTCGACCAGGCCCGACGCCGTCGAGGACTACGACATCCACGCGCTGACCGGCGACCTGGTCGCCCTGCTGGACTCGGAAGCTGGCGGAGGCGTCGAGCGGGCCGCGTTCATCGGCCACGACTGGGGCGCCATGGTCGTCTGGCACACCGCACTGCTGCATCCCACCCGCGTCGCCGCGGTCGCCGGGCTCAGCGTGCCACCCATCCCCCGCGCCCGGTCCCGCCCGACGCAGCGCTGGCGCGAGAAGTTCGGCGAGGACTTCTACATGCTGCGCTTCCAGGAGCCCGGAGTCGCCGACGCCGAGATGGCGGCCGACGTGGCCGCCACCATGCGGGGAATGTTCGCCGGACTGGTCTCCGGGGACGACGCTGCGCTGCCCGACTGGATCAGCGCCGGCGAGTTCGAGCACTACGTAACCGAGTTCAGCCGGACCGGGTTCACCGGCGCGCTGAACTGGTACCGCAATTACGACCGCAACTGGGAGACGACTGCGCAGCTGGCCGGCGCGCAGACCACCGCGCCCGCGTTGTTCGTCGGCGGTACGGCCGATCCGGTCGGCCCGACCATGAACCCCGCGCGCGCGCGCGAGGTCGTCGCCGGGCCGTACACCGAGGAGTGGATCGAGGGTGCCGGGCATTGGGTTCAGCAGGAGCGGCCCGACGACATCAACCGAATCCTGTTGGCGTTCCTACATGAAGTCGGCGAGCCCTAGGGACGCGGAGCCTGACGGTAGGGTGCCTCTCATGCCGATCGCCGCCAGCGCGAAATTGCCCACCCGACTGCTCGTCCTCGCCGCGGCGGGACTCGTTGTGACACTGGCTGGTTGCGACGCGCAGTCAGGCCCGATCGCCGCGCCGACCGCGGATTCTGAGGTCCGCCAGGTCACCGTCGCGGGGTCCGGCGAAGTCAAGGGCACGCCGGACACCTTGAACGTCAACGCGTCGATCGAGGCCATCGCACCCGACGTCACCGGTGCGATGAACCAGACCAGCGATCGTCAGCAGGCGGTGATCAACGCATTGGTCGACGCGGGGGTCGACCGCAACGACATCAGCACCAGTCAGGTGAGCCTGCAACCACAGTTCGCACCGACCACCGACAGCACCACCATCTCCGGTTACCGGGCGAGCAACACGATCGACGTCAAGATCCGCCAACTCGACGCCGCATCCCAGGCGCTGGCTTTGATCGTCAGCACCGGCGGCAACGCCACCCGGATCAACTCGGTGAACTACTCCATCGACGACGATTCCCAACTGATCCGCGACGCCCGCAGCCGAGCTTTCAATGACGCCAAGGACCGGGCCGAGCAATACGCGCAACTGTCCGGCCTCACCCTGGGCAACGTGATCTCGATTTCGGAGGTCGCGGGCACTGCGCCCCCGGTCCCCATGCCGCGCAACGGCGCCGAGATGGCCATGGCCGCACCCGTTCCGGTCGAGCCGGGTCAGCAGACTGTCGGGTTCAGCGTGACGGTGATCTGGGAGCTCACCTGACCCGCACGAGCTCGCCTAACCCGCAGGAGCTCGCCTAACCCGCAGGAGCGATGTCGACCGGAATCCCGTTCAACACCGCGGTGCCGGACAGCGGGTCGAGCTGGTTGCCCGCGTTGAGCTGATTCACGTTGACGCCGGGGTCGCGGGACGCGACTTTCAGGCCGGTGCCGCCGCGGTCGTGACCCCACCCGTGCGGCAACGACACCACACCGCGCCGCATACCGTCGGTGAGCTCGATCGGAGCCAGCAGTTCACCACCGGGACCCTTCACCACCGCGGTGTCAGTGAGGCCGAGTTCGGCGGCATCGTCGGGATGGATCCGCAGTGTGCACCGATTGCTGCCGCCCGCGAGCGCGGGCACGTTGTGCATCCAGCTGTTGTTGGATCGCAGATGCCGTCGTCCGATGAGCACGAACCGGTCGCCGCGGCGGTCGAGCGCCTCGCGCAGCCGCACCGCCTCCTCGACGAGCAGTGGCGGCGCGAGTTCGATTCTCCCCGTTGGCGTTCGCAGCACCTGGGTCAGACGCGGCTGCAGCGGTCCCAGGTCGATACCGTGCGGGTTCGCCTTGAGCCGCGGAAGCGTCAGACCGTCTGGGTTGGCGCCGAACGCGTCGCCGTAGGCCCCGAGCCGCAGCATCATGTCGAGGCGGCGCTCGTATCCCGGTCCTGGCGCCAGCATCGCGGTCAGTTCAGCCACATCGCGACCGGCGACCGGTGAGGTCGGATCGGCGGTCTCCTTGGCCAATGTCGTTGCGATGACCTGTTCGTCGACGACGCCGGGATCGCCGTCGACGCCTGCGCCGAACAGCGCGAGGGCGATCCGCGACAGGATCTCGGGCTCGTCGGGTCGACCGTCGGCGGGCAGCACGGGCGGTGAGTAGCGCGCGTTGTTGCGGACCGCGAGGTTGTTGAGCGCGAAGTCGAAATGAGCGGTCTGCGACGGCGGCGGTGGCGGCAGGATGACGTCGGCATGGCGCGTCGTCTCGTTGAGGTACGGATCGATGCTCACCATGAAGCCGACGCCGGCCAGCGCGCGGTCGAGGCGATCGCCGTCGGGGGCCGACAGCACCGGGTTGCCCGCGATCGTGATCATCGCCTTGATCTGTCCGTCGCCGGGGGTGTCGATCTCCTCGGCGAGCGCCGCGGCCGGGAACTCGGACAGCGCCTCGGGATAGCCCGACACCCGGCTGTGCCAGCGGCCGATCGCGAAACCGCGGCCGGCCTTCTGCGGGCGCGGCGCGGGCGCGGTCGGACCCAGCGGGAACATCGCCCCGCCGGGACGGTCCAGGTTGCCCGTCAGGACGTTGATGACGTCGACCAGCCAGCTGCCGAGCGTTCCGAATTCGACAGTGGACGTGCCGATACGGCCGTAGACGGCGGCGGTCGGGGCGGCCGCGAGTTCGCGGGCCAGCGCGCGGATCTCGTCCGCGGTGACACCGCAGTATTCGGCGACGGTGTCCGGCGCGAAATCGGCCGCCACGGCGCAGACATCGTCGATGCCGTCGACATGGTCGGCCACCGTGCCGAGATCGACCAGGCCCTCGTCGAACAGCACGTGCACAACGGCGAGCATCAATGCCGGGTCGGTACCGGGGCGGGGCGCGATGTGGTGATCGGCGAGTTCGGCGGTCCGCGTGCGGGCGGGATCGATGACGACGAGCTTGCCGCCACGCTTGCGCAGCGCACGCAACTTTCCGGGGAAATCGGCGGCGGTGGCCAGACTGCCGTTGGACACAAGGGGATTCGCGCCGATGACGACGAGGTAGTCGGTGCGGTCGAGATCGGGAACAGTGAACGCGACCGGGCTGCCGAACATCAGACCGAGGGCGACGTGCTTGGGCATCTGGTCCAGCGTGCTGGCGGAGAACACCTGGCGGGTGCCGAGCGCGCGGATGATCAGCGGCGGGTACAGCGAGCCCGCGATCGTGTGCGCGCTGGGGTTACCGAGGTACACCCCGACCGACGTGCCGCCATGCTCACCGATGACCGCGCTGAGTCCGTCGGCGACCGCGGCGAACGCTTCGTCCCAGGTGGCTTCGGTCAACACGCCGTCGCGCCGGACCAGTGGCCGCACCAAGCGGTCGGGGTCGTTGTCGAGTTCGGCGAAGCTCGCACCTTTGGGGCAGATGAAGCCGTGGCTGAAGACGTCCTCACGGTCACCGCGGGCGCCGACGAGCTTGCCGTCGTCGATCGTGAGAGTCAGGCCGCAGGTGGCCTCACACAAGGGGCAGATCCGAAGGGCTGTCTCGGTCATGCCGATCATCTTGCGCCGACTACAGGTTTTCGTACACCTTGGGGTCCAGCGTGCCGATGTAGGGCAGGTCACGGTAGCGCTCGGCATAGTCGAGGCCGTACCCCACGACGAATTCGTTGGGGATGTCGAAGCCGACGTAGGCGATGTCGACGTCGGCGCGCACGGCGTCGGGCTTGCGCATCAGCGTGCACACCCGCAGCGAACGCGGATGGCGGGTCGCGAGGTTGCGCAGCAGCCAGGACAGTGTAAGACCGGAGTCCACGATGTCCTCGACGATAAGCACGTCGCGGTCGTTGATGTCGCGGTCGAGGTCCTTGAGGATCCGCACCACACCCGACGAGGACGTCGACGACCCGTAGGAACTGACGGCCATGAATTCGAGCTGGGTGGGCAGCGGAATCGCCCTGGCCAGGTCGGTGACGAAGAAGACCGCGCCTTTGAGCACGGTGATGAGCAGAAGATCCTGACCGTTCTCGGCAAGGGTGTCGCGGTAGTCATCGCCGAGTTGCCCGCCGAGCTCAGCGACCTTCGCCTGAATCTCCTCCGACGAGAGCAGCACCGACTTGATGTCGCCCGGGTATGACTCGGTGGTTTCCGGCACGTGCACAGCGTGCCATGTTTCACACGGGCTCGGTGTGCAGGGTCAGCATCCCGTCGCGGCGGCCCGCGATCAGCCGCCTGCTGCGTAACGGTGACCCCACCGCCACGCCGCCCTGGCCGCGCCAAGCCGTGACCAGGGTGTCCACCCCGCGAATCTGCTTGTCGGTCAGACCGCTGGCCCCCCCGGCGAGCAACCAGCCCCGAATCACCCTGCGCCGAACGGCCTCCGGCAGATTCGCCAGACGAGCGGTGTCGAGGCCGCCTGCGGTCGACGACTCGGACAGCTCGCGGTCGGCGAGCGTGTCGAGCGTGTCGCTGTCCTCGCGCAACGCCGCCGCGGTGCGGGCCAGCGCCTGGGCGACGCCACCGCCCAGCACGTCTTCCAGCAACGGGAGCACCTCGGCACGCAGCCGCGCCCGGGTGTACCGCCGATCGGTGTTGTGGGGGTCCTGCCATGGTGTCAGGTTCAGCTCGTCGCACGCCGCGTGCGTCACCTCGCGCCGGATGCCCAGCAGCGGGCGGTACCACGGTGGGTCGTGCGGACGCATACCGGCGATGGAACGGGCACCAGATCCGCGTCCCAGGCCGAGCAGCACGGTCTCGGCTTGATCGTCCAGCGTGTGCGCCAGCAGTACCGGCGCGTCGCCCCGCGCGGCGTCCAACGCCTCATAACGTGCGGTGCGCGCGGCGGCCTCGGGCCCACCGGCCGTCCCGACCTCGACGCAAAGGATCTGTGCGTCAACACATCCCAGCGACAGCGCTTGTTCGCGCGCCTTTGCCGCCACCTCGTCGGAGCCGGGCTGCAGTCGATGATCGACGATGAGCGCCGTCGTCGGCTTGACCGTCGCCGCGGCAGCGGTCAACGCCAGTGAATCGGCGCCCCCGGACAGCGCCACACACCAACTCGGGTCGGCGGTCGCGTAACCGCGGGAGAACGCCGTGACGGCCGCACGCAGCGCGGCTACAGAACTCTGTCGATCCACCGTTGTGGCTTGTCGATTTCCAGAGGCAGCGGCAGGGTTTCAGGACCGGACCAGACGGCGTTGAACCGCGTCATCCCGACCTGGGACACCACATGGTCGACGAACGCCTTACCGCGGGTGTACTGGCTGAGCTTGGCGTCGAATCCGAGCAGCGCCCGCATGATCCGCTGCAGCGGAGGCTGTCTGCGTTGCCGCCGTTCGTCGAAGCGCCGCCGGATCGTCGCCACGGACGGCACCACCTTGGGCCCGACCGCGTCCATCACGTGATCGGCGTGGCCCTCCAGCAGCGTGCCGAGCACCAGCAGTTGGTCCAGCGCTTTGCGCTGCGGTTCGGCCTGCACAGCCCGCATCAGACCGATCATGCCGGACGAATTCGGTTCCGTCTCAGCGTCAATCACATAGTCGCGCCGGCTGCGCAAATAGCCGGCCAGCCTGCCCACCATCTGTCCGATGTCGTCGCCGGCGTCCTGAGTGAGCACCGCCAGCGACTGCGACATATGGTCGGCCAGCCACGGGTTGGCCCGGAACTGCACCCGGTGGGTGACTTCGTGCAGACACACCCACAACCTGAAATCACCTGGATCGACGCGCAATTGGCGTTCGACACCGATCACGTTGGGATACACGAGCAGGAGCTCGCCACCGTCGCTGGCGAACGGGTCGTACTGGCCGAGGATGCCCTGCGACACATAGGCGAGCACCGCCCCGGTCTGCACACCGGTGATCCGGCCGCTGATGAAACTCTTGGGTTCCTCTGTGCCGCCGGTCATCACCCGCATCGACTGCGTTGCCGCCTTGATCCACTGCGGACGGTCGATGATGCGGGCTTCGGGGATCGCGCCGCCCTCGATGAGCCCGGTGACCTCACGCACCGGCAGCTCGGCATTGCGGGACGACTCGGCGAGTTGATCGATGACCTGGCGGCGGGTGTAGTCCGAGGCGTCCGGGCCCGGCCGCACCAGCTTCTGGCCCACGTCGGCGGCGAACTTCCAGTCGACAGCGTGGCCGACGCTGACCGGTGTCGAGGTGCTCATGCGCTGCACCCGCACTTCCGCATGGCCGCGGCCAGCGTGTCCAGGGCGACGCGGCCCGTCGGCCCGGCGTCGTTGGAGATGAAGGCGAAGGTGAGCACCCGCCCGCTGGCGTCGGTGATGATGCCCGCCAACGAGTTGGTGCCCGTCAGCGATCCCGTCTTGGCCCGCAGGTAACCGGCCGAGGATCGGCCCACATCGTCGAGGAAGCGGTTGGACAGTGTGCCGCTACCTCCCGCGATCGGCAGCATCTCGACCAGCGGGCGCAGCCTGGGTTCCGCGCTGCCCGCAGCCGCGTTCACGACCTCGTCGAGCGTCTCCGCGGTCAGCCGGTCGTCGACGGACAAGCCGCTGGAGTCGAAGAGCCTGGCGTTGGTGGTGTCGATCTTGGCGTCGTCGAGTTCACCGAGCACGGCCTGCACCGCACCCGCGAAACTCTGCGGAAGCCCGACCTCGGCGGCAACCTCGCGGCCGATCGACTCGGCCATCACGTTGTCCGACGCGTTCATCATGTCGCGCAGGCGATCGATGAGCGGCGGCGACTGCACCGACCCGATCTCCTGGCCACCGCGCGCGGCGCCCGGCACGACCGTCACCCTCTTGGGATCGACGTCCAGTGCCACCGCCAACGCGCGACCGGCATCCAGCGCCGGCGTCTTGGAACGGGTGGAATCGACGCTCACCGGTTGGGTGCGGCCACCGTCGAGCATCACCGATTCCATCGGCGCGATGTCTCCTCCGTCGATGTCCAATGGATCCCAGCCCGGCGCCATCGTCGGGCCGGTGTAGGCGCTCACGTCCACCTGCACCGAAGTGGGCTCGATTCCGGCGGCTTCCACCTGTTCGGCCAGATCACTGATGCGCGCGGCATCGCGATACCAGGTCTCCTCGTCCGGGGCGGCCGCGGACAGCGTCTGGTCACCGCCGCCTTTCAGGACCACGACGCCGACCTTGTCGGTGCTGAAGACGCGGGTGATCAGCCGGTCGTCGCGGTCGAGAGCGAGCAGCGCCGCCGCGGCCGTCAGCGTCTTGTTGGTCGAGGCGGGCTGCATTGGCACGTCGGCGCCCTGTGCCCACAATTCGGCCCCGGTGATCGCATCGGTGATGCGGCCGGTGAACTTGCCCAGGTTCGGATCGGCCAGCGCGGGCGCGAGCACAGCGGCCAGCCGGTCGGGGGTCGGCTTGGGGGCGGAATCGGCGACGGGCACGATGCCCGGGTTCGCGGTCGCCGCCGGCGGCGTCGGCTTGACGGCCGCCGCGTCGGGTGAACCCCCGCCGCTCAGCAGGGCCGACACCGCGACGACGACGGCGACGGCGACCAGCACCGCGACCGCGATCAGCGCGTGGGTGGATCGCCTCCACGTGGTTGGCCGCATAGCTCAGGGTATCCGCTGGCCCCGATCAAGCCCGCAGGCCGCGGGTGCCGAACGCCATCGTGCCTCCCGAGTAGGTGGCCAGAATCCTGGGCAGATTAGGGTGATGCCGTCCCCAATACCGCAGCACAGGGCAGGAAGGCGCCGCCGTGGAGTTCGACGTAGTCATCGAGATCCCGAAGGGTTCGCGCAACAAGTACGAAGTGGACCACGACTCCGGGCGGGTGAAGCTCGACCGCTACCTCTACACCTCGATGGCCTACCCGGCCGATTACGGCTTCTTCGAGAACACGCTCGGCGAGGACGGCGATCCGCTGGACGCGCTGGTGCTGCTACCGGAGTCGGTGTTTCCCGGCTGCATTGTCGAGGCGCGGCCGGTCGCGATGTTCCAGATGACCGACGAGGCCGGCGGCGACGACAAGCTGCTGTGCGTGCCCGCCGGCGACGGCCGCTGGGACCACATCCAGGATCTCGAAGACGTACCCGCGTACGAACTCGACGCGATCAAGCACTTCTTCGTGCACTACAAGGACCTCGAGCCGGGCAAATTCGTCAAGGCCGCCGACTGGGTGGGACGCGAAAAGGCCGAGGCCGAACTGAAGGCGTCGGTCGAGCGGTTCAAGGCCGCCGGACACTGATTTTTCACCGCCGTAACATGCGGTAACCCGGGCGTACCCTGCGCCTCCGATGATGACGCTGTGTTGATGCATCAGGGGATCGGCCTGGAGGCGTTCAACGCCATGCCGATGCGCCGCGCGGTGCATGCCATCTACGAGTGCTGCTACAGCGTGCCGCTGGCAGCAGATCTGTGCCGTGGTCGGCCATTCGCCAGTCACGACGAACTCTTCCGATCGGCCGACGCGCTGCTGTTCGGACTTTCCGAGGAATCGATCGACACGATCCTGCAGGCCTACCCCGACATCGGGCGCAGGCCAGGCAGCGAGAAGTCAGCCGCCGAGCAGTGCGCCATCTGGTGCGATCAGCCCGAGGTGATGGCCCAGCTCGGACAGGCCTCGGAACGCTATCTGGCGCACTTCGGATTCGGCTTCGTCATGTTCGTCAACGGATACACCGCGCAGGACGTGCTGTCGACGATGTCGGACCGGCTGCACAACGACATCGAGACCGAACGCAAGGTCGTGCGCAACGAGCTTGCCCGCATCAACCGCACCCGTCTCGAGCGCATGCTGGGCCCCGAGGGCGGCTACGACAACTGGTGAGGCTCGAGCTCGCCGAATGCCCGCTCGACAACTCGAAAAGAGTTGCTGGGCAGGACGATTGACGCGGGGAGCTACACCCCCTGCCAGTCCTTGATCGCCGTGTCCTGTTTCTGCCCGAGCTCGGTCACGAAGTCCGGCGGCGCCGGATCGTTTGGTGGACCGTCGAACTCGATGGTGGTGGCGACGTTGCCCTCGGTGAACGACAGCACCGTCACCGACCCCGGCCCGCCCATGGACGTCCCGGAGACCATCGTGCCGCCGGTGCCCACTGGCACAGGTGCCGACACCGGATTCGCCACGTCGGCCGCAGCCCCGGCGAGTGATCCCGTCGCCTCCCCTGCGCTGGGGAAGATCAGGATGGTCGTCGTGATCTGCCGGGTGCCGCCTTCGCGGTGGACGTACCTGGCCGAGACGCCGCGCTGTCCGTTCGGATCGATGTCGAAGGGGTCAGCGCTGTACGCCTGCGAATCCGAGACCAGGTTCGGGTCGACCGGTAGCTGGCTGTAATCATTGGGTTGCGCTGCGGCAGAACCCAATCCGCCGATGGTGGCCGCAACCGCCACAGCAGCGAAAGCTCCCCCGACCTTCGCGCACATGTTCCGTCTCAGCATGGGTAGCACGCCCATCCGCGCCATCCGTCGCGCCAGAACCAGCCGGGCCCGCAACCCATGTTGCCGGTGGTGCCGTAGCAATCCAGCGCCTGGATGCGCGGGCCCGCGGGCACCGCAGGCTGAGTGTGGGTGGTGGTGTTGTCGACTGATGCCGCTCCAGCTACTGGTGTTGCCGTCAGGATCGGCGCTGACGCGAGTGCGGCCACGGCGACCGCCATCGTGAGTCTGTGCATCTCTGCTCCCCTAAACGTTGACACTCGGGTAAGCCGAAGTTACCCCTCCCACGCTGTGGATACTTCGCAATTGCCGGAACAAACCAGGGGCCGACGCCGCATGATGATCCGATGCATGAAGTACTACACGGCCACTGTGATCCGCGTTTCGACAAGGTCGCCGATGCCCTCGCCGACGAGATCCTCAGCGGCGGCGAGGTCGGCGCCGCTATAGCCATCGACATCGACGGTGAGTCCGTGGTCGACATGTGGGGCGGCCATGCCGACGCCGCCAAGACAGTGCCGTGGAAGCAGGACACCATCGTCAACGTCTGGTCGTCGACCAAGACGATAACCGCGCTGGCGGGGCTGATGCTCATCGACCGCGGACTGGTCGAACCCACCGCGCCGGTGTCCGACTACTGGCCCGAATTCGCCGCGAACGGCAAGCAGCACATCGAGTTTCGTCATCTGATGTCACACACGTCCGGGTTGTCCGGATGGGACCAACCGGTCGTCACCGAAGACCTCTTCGACTGGGACAAATCGACCGCCGCACTGGCCGCGCAGGCGCCGTGGTGGGAACCGGGTACGGCGTCGGGCTATCACGCCCTGACCTTCGGCCACCTCATCGGCGAGGTGCTGCGCCGCGTGACCGGTGCGACCCTGAAGGAATTTGTGCGCGACGAGATCGCCGGCCCGCTGGGCGCCGACTTCCAGATCGGTGCGCAACCGGCCGACGCAGACCGGATCGCCGAGATCATCCCGGCGACGGAACCGCTCGACCTACCCCCGATGGATCAGTGGCCCGCACCGATGCTGAAGACGTTCACCGGGCCGGCGCCCGACCCCGCCGTCGCCAACACCGACGGGTGGCGGGCAGCGGACATCGGCGGAGCCAACGGCCACGGCAACGCCCGGTCGCTGACCCGGATCCTGTCCGCGATTTCGTTGGGCGGCACGGTGGACGGTGTCCAGCTGCTGAAACAGGAGACGATCGACAAGATCTTCGAGATCCACTCCGAGGGACCGGATCTCGTCCTGCTCAATCACCCGTTGACATTCGGGCTGGGATTCGGCCTGCCACAACGTGAGTCCATACCGTTCGTCCCCGACGGGCGGATCTGTTTCTGGGGCGGCTGGGGCGGGTCGTGGGAGACGATGAACCCCGACCGTCGAACCACCGTCGCCTACGTGATGAACAAGATGGGCCCCGGTATCGAGGGCTCGCCCCGCACCGACCGCTACTACACGCTGATCTACGAGGCTCTGGCCTGACCTCGGATCGCCAGCCAGTCGAGCACGTCGAGACCCACGGCCCGCAGATCCTGGCGCGGTGACGCCGCGATCAGCGTGACGCCGTCGGCCACCCCGGTCGTTTCGATGTCGGCAATCAGCCCGGCGAGACCGTCGACCGTACCGATGTAGTGCACTCCGTCGGCAGATTCCAGTTCGCCTCGCGCCGACCGGAAGTCGGCCGCCACCGCCACGGTCATGTCGAGGATGACGGCGACCTCCTCGGAACCGGCCCGAATCCGGGTCCTGGCTCGACGCGCCTGTGACAGGTCGTCGGCAGCGACCCGCACGGCGGGCTCGGCGCCGTCGGTCAACTCAATCCAGTGCCCGTCGATGCCGTCTGCCACGAATAGCCGCACGGCGGCGACGTTAGGCGCTGACGCGACCGCCGTCGAGCCTTGCGATCAGTGCGAATCCAACGATTTCTCGGTTGCGTCCGGCGCTGTGCCGTTTCCGGTATCGCCGGTGTCGGCCTCGCCGTCGTTCCCGTTCTTCACGTCGTGCACGCGCGTCTTGTACAGGCTGGCGACGGTCGTGATGAGCAGCGTCACGACGATCACGCCGAGGCTGGCCAGCGTCGGAATCTCGGGCACCGGCACGTGCTCACCACCGTTGATGAACGGCAGCTCGTTCTCGTGCAGCGCGTGCAGGATCAGCTTCACACCGATGAACGCGAGGATGATGGCCAGACCCTGCGACAGGTATACCAGCCGCTTCAACAGGTCGCCGAGTAGGAAGTACAGCTGACGCAGACCCATCAGCGCGAACACGTTCGCCGTGAACACCAGGTACGGCTCGCGCGTCAGGCCGTAGATCGCGGGGATCGAGTCCAGCGCGAAGAGCAGGTCGGTGGTGCCGAGAGCAACGATCACCAGGAACATCGGCGTCATCAATCGCTTGCCGTTGTCCTTGATCCACATCTTCAGGCCGTGCCACTCGTCGGTCAGGCTCAGGTGCTTACGCGCGAAGCGGACAACGAAGTTCTCGGCGTCGTCGTCGTGGTCGGTGTCGCGGACGAGCGTGATCGCGGTGTAGACCAGGAAAGCGCCGAATGCGTAGAAGATCCACGAGAACTGGTTGATGGCCACCGCGCCGAGCGCGATGAAGATGCCGCGGAAGACCAGCGCCAGAATGATGCCGACCAGCAGTGCCTGCTGCTGGTACTTCCTCGGCACGTTGAAGCTCGCCATGATGATCAAGAAGATGAACAGGTTGTCCACCGACAAGCTGTACTCGGTGAGCCAGCCCGTGAAGAACTCCAGGCCGAACTGGCTGCCGTGGAAGAACCACACCCAGATACCGAAGGCCACTGCCAGCGTGATGTAGATGGTGAGGTAAGTCGCGGTTTCGCGCCTCGACGGTTCATGCGGCCGACGCCCGATGACGATGACGTCGAACAGCAGAATCGCGACCGTCACGCCCAGCGTGATGATCCACTCGAGTTGAGAAACGTTCACAAAACCTCCGGTCGCCGCGGCGGGCAACGAATGCAGCCCGAATAACGCCGGAGGTCTCTTCCACCGCAAGTCGTAAGCGGTCCGCAGCACCGGTCGTCCCATTTAGGCCGACGTGATGACGACGCTGCAGCGAAGGAATACTCCCCTCCGTACATGATTCTGCCAGGTAACCGCGATTGACCGAAATCGAGGGAATCAAACGTCGGGCCGGTGGCGCAATTGTGATCGGCCACCGCGTGCGGCGCGCGTGCGCCGACCGCGCCGCTTAGTAGTTTTATAGCCGTGACTGGGGATGTTGGGCCCGAAGTACCTCGGCAGTATTTGCTGTCGCGGCATGCCCCCGAGCCCAGAACGCTCATCGACATTCTCTACGAGACTGCCACCCGTCATCCCGACTCGCCTGCCATCGATGACGGCGAGGTTCAGCTCACCTATGCCGAGCTGATCTCCGACATTGAAGACAGTGTCGAGTGGTTGGCCGCCCGCGGGATCGGGCGCGGTGATCGCGTCGGTATCCGGATGCCGTCGGGCAGCTACGCGCTGTACGTGGCGATCCTCGCGACGCTGGCCAGCGGCGCTGCCTACGTTCCGGTCGACGCCGACGATCCCGACGAACGGGCGGACCTGGTGTTCACCGAGGCCAACGTCGTCGCGATCATCACCGAGGCCGGGCTGATCCGCGCGCAGGGTTCCTCGCGGGGGTGGCGCGCCGCGGCTCCGCTCGGGCGCGACGACGCCTGGATCATCTTCACGTCCGGTTCCACCGGAACCCCCAAGGGCGTGGCCGTCACACACCGAAGCGCGGCCGCGTTCGTCGACGCGGAAGCGCGAATGTTCCTGCAGGACAGCCCACTCGGGCCGAACGATCGGGTGCTCGCCGGGCTGTCGGTGGCCTTCGATGCGTCGTGTGAGGAGATGTGGCTGGCCTGGCGGCACGGGGCATGCCTGGTGCCCGCGCCACGTTCGCTGGTGCGCAGCGGCATGGACCTGGGCCCGTGGCTGGTGTCGCGAGACATCACTGTCGTCTCCACGGTGCCGACGCTGGCGGCTCTGTGGCCCGCCGAGGCGCTCGAGGCGGTGCGCCTGTTGATCTTCGGCGGCGAGGCCTGCCCGCCGGAACTGGCCGAGCGGCTCGCTGTCGAGGGCCGCGAGGTGTGGAACACCTACGGACCCACCGAGGCGACCGTCGTCGCATGCGCGGCGCGGCTGCGCGGTTGGGCACCGGTGAGCATCGGGCGTCCGCTCCCGGGTTGGGACCTGGCGGTGGTCGACAGGTCGGGTGTGCCGGTCGCTCTCGGGGAGGTCGGCGAACTGGTGATAGGCGGCGTCGGGCTGGCCCGATATCTGGACCCGGAGAAGGACGCCGAAAAGTACGCACCGATGCCCACCCTTGGATGGAGCCGCGCGTACCGCAGCGGCGACCTGGTTCGCCTCGAAGACGACGGCCTCTACTTCCAGGGGCGCGCCGACGACCAGGTCAAGGTGGGCGGCCGGCGGATCGAGCTGGGCGAGGTCGACTCTGCGCTCGTCCACCTACCCGGCGTCAGCGGCGGCGCGGCCGCGGTGCGGCGCACGGCCAGCGGTACCCCGCTGTTGGTCGGTTACATCGCCAGCGCCGATCCCGCGTTCGATCTCGCTGCCGCCCGCACAACGCTGGCCGAGACGTTGCCTGCCGCGCTCGTGCCGCGTCTGGTGCTCGTCGACGAACTGCCGACGCGGACGTCCGGCAAGGTCGACCGCGACGCGCTGCCATGGCCGCCACCCGGCGAACCCGAGGACGCGGACACACCCGACCTCGGCGGCACGATGGGCTGGGTGGCCGGTCTGTGGCGCGACGTCCTAGCCGCACCCATCGAGGGGCCCGAGGCGGACTTCTTCGCGCTCGGCGGCGGATCTTTGTCGGCCGCCCAGCTGGTGGCCGCCCTACGGCAGCGCTATCCGCAGGTGACCGTGGCGGACCTCTACGACCATCCGCGCCTCGGATCGCTGACCGGGTACCTCGATGAGTTGAAACCGCCACCGCGGGTAGAGACCCGTGTGGTCAAACCGACGCCGTGGCTCTCACAAGCAGTCCAGGTTGCGCTGACGCTCCCGCTGGCCACGCTGACGGCGCTGCAGTGGGTGGTCTGGCTCGCACTGGCCAACAACATCGCCGCGGAGCTGAACCTGGTGCCGTGGACGGCGCCGATCAGCTGGTGGTGGATCCTCGCGGGCTTCCTGCTTTTCGTCACACCGCTCGGCCGGATGGGCATCGCAGTGCTGTTCGCACGGATGCTGCTGTCGGGGCTGGAACCCGGCACATACCGTCGAGGTGGGCCGGAGCATCTGCGGGTGTGGTTCGCCGAGCGTCTCGCCGAAGCCAGCGGTGCGGAGAACCTGGCAGGCGCGCCGTGGCTGGTGTACTACGCGCGCGCGCTCGGGAACAAGGTCGGCAAGGGGGTCGACCTGCACTCGGCTCCACCGGTCACCGGCATGCTCAAGCTCGGTCACCGCAGTTCGGTCGAACCCGAAGTCGACCTGACGGGTCACTGGATCGACGGCGACCAATTCCACGTCGGACGGATCAGCATCGGCAACGACGCCACGATCGGCGCCCGCACGACGTTGCACCCGGGCGCCGTCGTCGGCAAGAACGCCGATGTCGCACCGGGCTCAGGTGTCGTCGGCAAGGTCAAGAACGGTCAGTACTGGAAGGGCTCACCCGCGGTGAAGTCCGGGAAGGCCCGCCATCCGTGGCCGGATCACCGGCCGCACAGGGCACCGGTGTGGGTCGCGGTCTACGGGGCGACGTCGGTGCTGCTCGGCGCGGTTCCGCTGCTGGCGCTCGGTGTCGGTCTCGCCGTGATCGGCTGGGGTGTCCGCGGCGCCGACACCGTGGCGGCGGCCATCGCCCCCGCTGCAGTGTGGACTCCGGCCGCGACCCTGGCCGCCGTGCTGACCTATGCGCTACTGACCATCGTCGGGGTGCGACTGCTCTCCCTGTGGCTCAGCGAGGGTTATCACCCGGTGCGCAGTCGCGTCGGGTGGCAGATATGGGCCACCGAACGACTGATGGATGCCGCACGCAACTACCTCTTCCCCCTGTATGCCAGCCTGCTGACGCCGTGGTGGCTTCGGTTACTCGGCGCGAAAGTGGGTCGTGGCACCGAGATCTCGACCGCGCTGCTTACCCCGAAGTTCACCGTGGTCGAAGACGGTGCCTTTCTGGCCGACGACACCATGGTCGCCTCGTACGAACTCGGTGGGGGCTGGATACACGTCGCGAAGGCGACGATCGGCAAGCGGGCGTTCCTCGGCAACTCCGGCATCACCCAGCCCGGCCGTAAGGTGCCCGACGACGGGTTGGTCGCGGTGCTGTCCGCCGCACCGCACAAGGCCAAGGCCGGATCGTCGTGGCTGGGCAGTCCGCCGGTTCGGTTGCGGCGCAAGCCGACAGCGGCTGACACGCTGCGCACGTTCCACCCGTCGGTACGGCTGAAGATCCTGCGCTCCCTGGTGGAGACGTGCCGGATCGTTCCGCTGATCGTGACGTTCGCAATCGGCGTCGCCGTCCTGCTGACGCTGCAGTGGCTGGCGGTCACCGTCGGTTGGTGGTGGGCGGCGCTGGCAGGCGGCGTCGTCATGCTGACCGCGGGTGCGATCGCGGGCGGTATTGCCGTAGTCGCGAAATGGGTTGTGGTAGGGCGTATCCGGGCCATCGAACATCCGTTGTGGTCCGCGTTCGTGTGGCGCAACGAGGTATCGGACACCTTCGTCGAGACCGTGGCGGCGCCGTGGTTCGCGCGTGCCGCCACCGGAACGCCGGTGATGAACCTGTGGCTGCGGGCGCTCGGCGCGTCGATCGGGCGCGGCGTGTGGTGCGAGACGTACTGGCTGCCCGAGGCCGATCTGGTCACCCTCGGCGGGGGTTCGACGGTCAACCGCGGCTGCGTGGTCCAGACGCACCTCTTCCACGACCGCATCATGCGGATGGACACCGTTGTGCTGGAGGAGGGTGCGACGCTGGGCCCGCACTGTGTCGCGCTACCCGCCGCGCGGATCGGCGCGGGCGCGACGGTCGGCCCGGCCTCCCTGGTGATGCGCGGCGACGAGGTTCCGCCCTCGACCCGCTGGCTGGGCAATCCGATCGCACCGTGGAACCTGTTCCGTAAGAAGCGCGGCGGCAGCCCTGATCCAGCGCCCGAGAAGCCAGAAGACGCCGCCGCGTGACACGGAGCAAGAAGAAGGGACCCCCACCCGTCATCGATCCATACATTCCGGCCAACGGCAATTTCGGCTACCGGGTATCGCGCTACGAACTCGATCTGGAATACAAGGTGGCGATCAACCGACTGACGGGCACAGCCACCATCACCGCCGTGACGCTGGCCGCGCTGCGCAGTTTCACCCTCGACATGTCGCATGCGCTTTCGGTGACCAAGGTGACCGTGAACGGTCGGCGGCCGGCACAGTTCCGGTCATCTCAGAACAAGCTGCACATCGGGTTGGCGGACGCCGTGCCGGCCGGCGCAGCGATGTCGATCGTGGTGCGATACGGCGGTTCTCCGCGGCCGATCCGCTCCCTTTGGGGCGACGTGGGTTTCGAGGAACTCACCGAGGGCGTGCTGGTGGCCGGTCAACCGAACGGCGCGGCCTCCTGGTTTCCCTGCGACGACCACCCCAGCGCGAAGGCGAGCTTCTCCATCCGGATCAGCACCGAGAGTCCGTACTACGCGCTGGCCAACGGCGAGCTGGTGTCCAAGCGGGCGCGGGCCGGGATGACGACCTGGACCTATGAGCAGGCGGAGCCGACGTCTACGTATCTCATGACGCTGCAGATCGGCGTGTACAACAGACACCGATTGGCCAAGAACGGCGTCCCGATGCACGCCCTCCTGCCGGACCGGTTGCGGCGCAACTTCGATCAGGACTTCGCCGACCAGCCGAAGATGATGAAACTGTTCGTCAAGCTGTTCGGCCCGTACCCCCTTGCGACCGGGTACACCGTGGTCATCACCGATGACGACCTCGAGATACCGCTTGAGGCGCAAGGTATCTCGATCTTCGGCGCCAATCACTGCGACGGCCGGGGCAGCTCCGAACGGCTGATTGCGCACGAACTGGCCCACCAGTGGTTCGGCAATTCGGTCACCGCCCAACGTTGGCGGCACATCTGGCTGCACGAGGGCTTCGCCTGCTACGCGGAGTGGTTGTGGTCAGAACACTCGGGCGGCCGCACCGCCGACGAGTGGGCGCACCACTACTACCAGCGGTTGGCGGATTCGTCGCAGGACCTGCTGCTGGCCGACCCCGGCCCGCGCGACATGTTCGACGATCGGGTGTACAAGCGGGGCGCCATCACACTTCACGTGCTGCGCCGTCAAATCGGCGACGAGAATTTCTTTGCGCTGCTTCGTGATTGGACGCAACGTCACCGGCACAGCACGGCCGTCACCGACGACTTCACCGGGCTCGCCTCGAATTACACCAACGAGTCCCTGCGGCCGTTGTGGGCTACATGGCTCTACTCCACGGAACTGCCTTCCCTGGATTTTTCACCGTGACCGATGCCGGCACACCGGGTCCCGTCGCGCGCGCGAGCGTCGCACGGGTCGGCGTGGCAACGGCGCTGTCCGCGCTGTGCGGCTACACGGTGCTGTATCTGGCCGCCCGCGACCTCGAGCCGGTCGGGTTCTCCGTCTTCGGGGTCTTCTGGGGAGCCTTCGGGCTGGTGACCGGCGCGGCGTTCGGCCTGTTGCAGGAGACGACGAGGGAGGTGCGCTCGGCCGGTTACATCGATATCGCCGATGGACCGCGGACCCACGCGATGAGGGTGGCGGCGATGGTCGGCGTGGCGGCGGCCGCGCTGATCGCGGTGAGTTCGCCGCCGTGGTCGGCCCATGTGTTCGCCGATGAACGATGGCTTTCGGTTGCGCTGCTGGCCGGCGGCCTTGCCGGTTTCTGCCTGCACGCCACGCTGCTCGGCATGCTGGCGGGGCTGAACCGCTGGACGGCATACGGGTCGTTGATGGTGACCGACGCGGTACTGCGGGTGATCGTGGCCGTCGCGACGTTCCTGGTGGGCTGGGCCCTGGTCGGATATCTGTGGGCCACAGTGGCCGGGGCGATCGCCTGGCTGATCATGTTGGTCGTCTCCCCCGCCACGCGCGAGGCGGCCAGGCTGCTGACGCCGGGCGGCACGGTTACGTTCCTGCGCGGCGCCTCGCATTCGATCGCTGCCGCGGGGGCGAGTGCGGTTCTGGTGATGGGCTTTCCGGTGCTGCTCAAGGCGACGTCGGGTGACCTGGGTGCGACGGGTGGCGTCGTCATTCTGGCCGTGACGCTCACCCGCGCACCGCTGTTGGTACCCCTGACCGCAATGCAGGGCAATCTGATCGCACATTTCGTCGACCAGCGCACCGAGCGCATGCAGGCGCTGATGAAACCGGCGGCCGCGGTGATCGGGCTGGGTCTGCTCGGCGTGGTGGCCGCCGGAGTCTTCGGACCGTGGCTGCTGCGCAACGCATTCGGCGCCGAGTACCGCGCCGAGGGCGCGCTGCTGGCGTGGCTCACCGCCGCGGCGATCGCGATCGCACTGTTGACGCTGACCGGTGCCGCGACGGTGGCGGCGGCGCTGCACCGGGCGTACTCACTGGGATGGGTCTCGGCGACGGTCGCATCGACGGCACTGTTGTTGCTGCCGTTGGACATCGAGACGCGCACCGTGAACGCCCTGCTGTGCGGGCCGCTGGTCGGAATCGTGGTGCACCTGAGTGCGCTGGCGCGTGCTCGCGCGTCAGTCCTGCCGGATGGGTGATGCGCCGGTGAGCAGCGTCGTGAGCAGCTCGATACGCTTGTCCTCGAGCTCGGGCTGCGGCAGCACCGCACGCACGATCGCCGCACCGTCGAAAGTGTTGGTGAGAATCGCCGTCAGCGCGGCGAACGTATCCTCGGGAAACTGATCGGCACCGGGCAGTGCCCGCGCGGCCTCGTAGATGTTCGCGGCATACTCGGTCAGCACGTCCTGCAGTGTTTCCCTGAGCTTTTCGTCGGTGCGCGCGGCAACGAGCAGCTCGTACATCACGGTGTTGGTGGCGTTGCCTGTGACGTCGCGCAGGACCGTCAGCGCGGCCTCGAGAGCCGGCTCGGTCGACGGTATCTCGGCGACGCGCTTCGAGAACAGGCCGAGTTGGCGCCGCATCACCTCCCGCGCGGTGGCCGCCATGAAGTCGCCCACGGTGGGAAAGTGCCGGAACAGCGCGCCGTCGGAAACACCGGCGCGCCTGGCGATCACGGCCGCCGACGCCCGCGCGTACCCCACCTCGACGATGGTGTCGATGCTGGCGTCGAGCAGTCGGGCGATGGTTTCCTCCCGACGCTGCTGTTGCGTCCTTGCCATCTCAGACAAGCGCTTTCGCGGGCTCGGCCGCACCGGCCCGCAGGAAGCGCCCGGACTTCACTGTCGTGCCGTAGCCCTCACAGAACTCGCCGTCGCGGAACACGACCGTTCCGTTGACCGCCGTCGCCACCACCGTGGCATCGTTACGGTTCACCATGCGGCTCAGTCCGCCGTAGAACGGGACCGTCGACTCGTGGTACGCGTTCACCGATTCGTCGAGGCGCTCAGGATCGATGATGACGAAGTCGGCACGGTCACCTTCGCGCAGGGTGCCTGCGTCGAGGCCGAACCATTCGGCGACCTCGGCGGTGAGCCGGTGCACCGCCCGCTGCGTGGACAGGAAGGGGCGACCCGCCCGCTCGGCGTCGCGGACCCGCTTGAGCAGCCGCAGCGAGAAGTTGTAGAACGCCATGTTGCGCAGGTGTGCGCCGGCATCGGAGAACCCCATGTGGATGGACGGTTCGGCGGCGAGCCTGTCGAGGTACCTGGGCCGGTGGTTCGCGACGATCGTCGTCCATCGCACGTTGCGTTCGCCGTTCTCGACGAGAACGTCGAGGAAGGCATCGAGCGGATGCAGCCCGCGCTCGTCGGCGATCTGACCGAAGCTCTTGCCGATCAGCGTCTGATCGGGGCACTCGACGATCGTGGCGTCGTGGAAGTCTCGGTGCCACAACGACGGTCCGAGCTTCTTGCGGTCGAACGACTTGCGGAACCGGCGGCGGTAGTCGGTGTCGGCCAGCAGCTCGTTGCGTTCGATCTGGTCCCGCAGATGCAGCGCCGCGGTGCCTGCCCCGAACTCTTCGAAGACCGGCAGGTCGATGCCGTCGGAGTACAACTCGAACGGCACCGGCAGGTGCTGGAACCGCACCAGTGAGTCGAGCACCTTGTTGAGCAGCCTCACGCCGGGCCCGAATACGTGCACCGCGCCGGTGGCGGACTTCGCGTCCGCCGAAACCAGCAGGCTCATCCGGACGCCGGGCCGACGGCCGAACCACTTGCTGCTCGTCAGGAAGAACATCAGCGCCGAGACCGGGCTCTTGGTGTTGGGCGCGCTCTGCAGGATGCGGTTGCGCTTGCGCAGGACCGAGATCAGTTTGCGGCGCTCGTGCCAGGTGGCGAAGGTCGACGGCAGCGCCCGCGAACGGAACCGGTCGCCGTCGAGTTTGTCGATGGGGGCGTCCATGCCGGACAGCCCGAGAAGGCCCGCGTCGAGCGCCTTTTCGAGCATCACCATCATGCGGTCGAGTTCGGCCGGGGTCGGCTTCACGCCCTCGGTCGTCGCGCGGTCCAGGCCGAGCACGCTGGTGCGCAGGTCCGAATGTCCGAGCATCGAGCCGATGTTCGGGCCGAGCGGCAGATCGTCGATGGCACGGACGTAGGAGGCCGGGTCGGACCACGTCTTCTTGGCTTCGAGCGCGCCGTGTACGAAGCTGCGGGGCACCGCTTCGACGCGGCTGAACAGATCGGCGGCGTCGTCGGTGTCGGCGTAGACCGTCGACAGCGAGCAGTTGCCGAGCAGCACCGTGGTGACGCCATGGCGTACCGACTCGCGCAGGCCTGGATCGAGCAACACCTCGGCGTCGTAGTGCGTGTGCACGTCGATGAAGCCGGGAACGATCCACTTGCCCGCGGCGTCGATGACGTCCGGGCAGCCCGTCTCGTCGAGGGGTGTGGCGGACACCGTCGCGACGATCCCGTCGCGGATGCCCAGCGATCGCACCTGCGGGGCCGCCCCGGTCCCGTCGAACCACAGGCCGTTGCGAACGATCACGTCAAAGGTCATGTCGGCGAGCGTACAACAGAAAGTGAGTACTCACAATCTTTTCTTGAAGTCCCGGCGAAGCCAGGGGACAGACTCGGCGACGTATTCGCTCTCTAGACTCGGCTCCAACATGACGTGGATGGTGACGGGCGGGGCGGGCTACATCGGGTCACACGTGGTCCGCGCCCTCCAAGACGCCGATATTCCGGTGGTGGTGCTCGACGACCTGTCCTCCGGGCTGGCGCAGTTCGTGCCCGAATCCGTGCCGTTCGTGCGCGGCACCCTGCTGGACGGTGACCTCGTCACGCGGACGCTGCGAGACCACGGTGTCGAGGGCGTCATCCACATCGCCGGCTACAAGTACGCGGGCGTATCCGTCCGCCGACCGCTGCACACCTATGAGCAGAACGTGTCGGCGATGGTGACGCTGCTCAAGGCGATGGACGCCGAGAGCGTCAACAAGATGGTGTTCTCGTCGAGTGCGGCCACCTTCGGCACGCCGGACGTCGACATCGTCACCGAGGACACCCCGACCCGGCCGGAGTCGCCATACGGCGAGACCAAGCTGATCGGCGAATGGCTCCTGCGCGACGCCGGGCGAGCCTCCGGTCTCGAGCACACGAGCCTGCGTTATTTCAACGTGGTCGGCTCGGGTTCGACCGACCTGTTCGACGTGAGTCCGCACAACCTGTTCCCGTTGGTCTTCAACATGCTCTACCGGGGCGAGACCCCACAGATCAACGGCGACGACTATCCGACGCCGGACGGCACGTGTGTGCGCGACTACATCCATGTCGCCGATCTGGCGCTGGCTCACGTCGCCGCCGCGAAACGGCTGACGGCCGGCCAGCCGGTCGAACCCGTCTACAACCTCGGCAGCGGCGACGGCACATCCGTGCGCGAGATCATGACGGCGATCCGGGAAGCGACCGGAATCGAGTTCGAACCGATCATCAAACCCCGACGCCCCGGCGATCCCGCCCGCATCGTCGCGGCAGGCGATCTGGCCGCCCGGGACCTGGACTGGAAGATGCGGCATTCGCTCGGCGAGATGGTGTCTTCCGCGTGGGCGGCGCGCAGCCAAGCCGGCGACACATATCCGGCGTGAAAAGGATTACCGGGCAAGGCAACTGGGTCGTCCGCGCCGCTGTCACGCTGATCGCGGTGCAACTGGTCGTTCGCGCGGTGCTCGCGTTCAGCGGCTACTTCTACTGGGACGACCTGATCCTCATCGGCCGGGCGGGCACCCAGAATCTCCTCTCGCCGGGCTACCTGTTCGACGACCACGACGGCCATGTCATGCCCGCGGCGTTCCTCGTCGCCGGCGGGATCACTCGCCTGGCGCCGCTGCAATGGTTCCTGCCGGCACTCAGCCTCATTGTGCTGCAGCTGCTGGCGTCGCTCGCGCTGCTACGGGCACTGCACGTGATTCTCGGCTGGCGGCCGGTCCTGTTGGTGCCGTTGACGTTCGCACTGTTCACGCCGATGGCTGTCCCCGGCTTCGCGTGGTGGGCGGCGGCATTGAACTCCCTTCCCATGCTGGCGGCGCTGGCGTGGGTGTGCGGGGACGCCGTGCTGCTGGTGCGCACCGGCAATAAGCGCTATGCCGTGACGGGTCTGCTGGTGTTCGTCGGCGGTCTGCTGTTCTTCGAAAAGGCCGCCGTCATCCCGTTCGTCGCGTTCGCCGTAGCGGCGCTGCTGGCATACGTCACCGGCACGGGATCTCCGATGACGGTGTGGCGCAGCGGTGTTCGGTTGTGGGTCTCGTCGCTGGCGGTGACGGCCGCATGGATCGCGGTGTACCTCGCCGTCGTCGACCAGAAGCGATGGACCCTCGACTGGTCGATGACGTGGGATCTGCTGGCCCGGTCGGTGACGCACGGCATCGTGCCCGGACTCGTTGGTGGACCGTGGGATTGGCAGCGGTGGGCACCTGCATCGCCGTGGGGTACGCCGCCGGTGACCGTGATGGTGCTGGGCTGGGTGGTGCTGGCGGCCGTGGTCGCGCTGACCGTCGTTCGCAAGCGGCGCATCGGTGCGGTGTGGCTGGTGGCGGTCGGGTACGCGGTGGCCTGTCAGATACCTATCTACCTGATGCGGTCGTCGCAGTTCACCGCGCTCGAGTTGGCGCAGACGCTGCGATACCTGCCCGATCTCGTCGTCGTGCTGGCGCTGCTGGCGGCCGTCGGGCTGTGCGCGCCCAACCGCGAGGGAACCGAGTGGCTGGACGCCTCCCGCGCCCGGACGGGCGTGATCGTCGTTGCGGTAACGGCATTCGTGGCCAGCAGCCTGTATTCGACGGCGACGTTCCTGACCAGCTGGCGCGACAACCCGGCACAGCCGTATCTGCAGAACGCCGAGGCGGGCCTGGCCGCGGCCGCGCAAAGGTCCAGCGCGGCGATGCTCGATCAGGAGGTCGACCCGCTGGTGCTGCAGCGGGTGGTCGGACCCGAGAACCTGGCCAGCCACATGTTCGCGCTGCTGCAGGACAGGCCCGAATTCGGATCGGCGACAACCGACTTACGCATGCTGGACAGCTCAGGGCGGCTGGTCGACGCAAAAGTCACGTGGGTGCGCAGCATCGTCGAGGGACCGCAGCCGCAGTGCGGCTATCTCGTTCAGCCGGATTTTCCCGTACGCATGCCGCTGGACGGTCCGTTGCTGCCCGCCGACTGGACCGCCGAGATCAACTACCTGGCCAACAGCGATGGATCGCTGACGATGTCGCTGACCGAAGGGGTCGAGGTGAAGGTGCCGGTGCACCCGGGGCTGAACCGCGTGTTCGTCCGACTGCCCGGCGCGGGTGACGCGATCGACGTGAGCGCCAACACCGCGGCGTTGTCGGTGTGCATCGCGTCGGGACCGGTCGGATTCGTGGCGCCCACGTCTTGACCAACACGAATTGTGCACATTCAGGAGCGCCTACCGCTCGCGATTGTGCACAAATCACACGCGGGGAGTTCTTGAGCCACCTAGGAGAATCGAACTCCTGACCTATTCATTACGAGTGAATCGCTCTACCGACTGAGCTAAGGTGGCGCGCCCCTGGCCGATGAGCGCTTGCGCGAAGAGCATCAACACGGGCGGCACGAGTCTACGACAGGGCGCACCGCGCTCCCAAGTCAGTCGCGCAGTGCCTGCCCCACCGTGGCCACCATCGCGTCGACCGCGAACTTCGGCTTCACGTTCATGTCCAGGGCCTCTCGGCACTCCAGCACCGCCTCGATGCAGCGCAGCAGCTTGTCCGGCGGCGCATGGGCGGCCATCGCGGCCACCCGCTCACCCATGTCGGGGTGGTTCGGTTGAATGGCGCCCGCGCCAGAGGACACCAGCAACGCATCGCGGAAATAGGTGGCCAGGTCGATCAATGCCCGGTCGAGCGCGTCGCGCGACGCCCGCGTCTTACGCGACTTCTGCCGTCGCTCAAGATCTTTGAGCGCACCGGTCGCACCACGCATCGTGCCCGCGGTGCCCTTGCCCGTCCCACCGGCGCCCAAAGCGGTGCGCAGCTCCTCGGCCTCGGTCTCGTTGCGGTCGACGGTCAGCGACACCGCCTCCGCCTCGGCCGCGGCGACCAGTTCCTCAGCCGCGGCATATGCCCGCGACGGCGTCGCGGCGTCGCGGGCCAGCCCCAGCGCCCGCTGACGGCGGTCACGCGCCTCCTGGTCGACGGCCAGCCGCCGCGCCCTGCCGACATGTCCCCCGCTGACCGACGCCGCCCACCGGGCGTCGTCCTCGGCCAGACCATCGTTCTCGATCAGCACCTGCGCGATGGCGTCGACCGGCGGCGTCACCAGTGCCACATGCCTGCACCGGGACCTCAGCGTGATCGCGATGTCCTCGGGGTCCACCGACGGTGCGCAGAGCAGGAACACCGTCGACGGCGGCGGCTCCTCGACGACCTTGAGCAGCGCATTCGCCGCACCCTCGGTCAGCCGGTCGGCATCCTCGATCAGCACCACCTGCCAGCGTCCCGTCCCCGGCCGCCGCGACGCGATCTGCACGATGGCGCGCATCTCGTCCACCCCGATGGACAAGCCCTCGGGCACGATTCGCCGCACATCGGCGTGGGTGCCGGCCATCGCCGTCGTACAGGCGCGGCACTCCCCGCAGCCCGGAACGCCGTCACTGGTGCACTGCAGGGCAGCGGCAAAGCACAACGCGGCGATCGATCGGCCCGACCCGGGCGGCCCGGTGATCAGCCACGCGTGTGTCATGGACCCGGCGGCCGGGTCCGCGCCGGAACCACCACTGTGAGCCGAATCACCGCGCGCGGCCTGCGCGGCGGCGATCAACTCGGCTTCCACGGCGTGCTGACCCACCAGACGCGAAAAGACACCCGTCATCGCGGATAACAGTAGTGCTGCGAAGCGACACGTCCGTCCCACAGGGCTCATTTGCGCCTTTTCCCGTCCCCGTCGACCGATACGGTTGATCAGTGACCACTGGGGCCATACCCGTCAGGCGAATCGGCGCATTCGTCCGCTGGGTCGCGCGCACACCGTGGCCGGTGTTCACCCTCGGGATGCTGCAGGCCGACATCATCGGCGCGCTGCTGGTCCTGAGCTTTCTGCGGTTCGGCTTGCCGCCCGAGGACCGCATCCAGCTACAGGACCTGCCTGCGTTCAACCTGGCGGTGTTCCTGGGCTTTTTGTTCGTCTCGTTCACGACCGCGTCGTACCTGAGCCTGCGGCTCCTCATCCCGGTGATCCGCTGGCAACGCCGGGACACGCTGCTGACCGATAGCGACCCGGCCGTCACCGAGCTGGCCCGTGTTCGCGCGCTGAAGATGCCCTACTACCGCACGATGATCAACGTCGCGAACTGGCTGCTCGGGTCGGTGGTGTTCATCGTCGCCAGCTGGCCGGTGGCCAGCAGGTCGGCGCCGGTCGTGGCCGTCGCCAGCGGCCTCGGCGCCACAGCGACGGCGATCATCGGGTATCTGCAGTCCGAGCGGGTGTTGCGGCCGGTCGCCGTGGCCGCCCTGCGCGGCGGCGTCCCCGAGAACTTTCGCGCGCCCGGCGTGATCCAGCGCCAGGTCATGACGTGGGTGTTGTCGACCGGAGTGCCGATCCTCGCGATCGTGCTGGCTCTGGTGGCCAGCAAGTTCGAGGTGCTCACCGCACCCGCCGACAAGCTGACCACGCCGATCCTGCTGCTGGCCATCGCCGCGCTGATCATCGGCCTGTTCGGCACCGTGCTGGTGGCCATGTCGATCGCCGACCCGCTGCGCCAGCTGCGCTGGGCGCTGGGTGAGGTGCAGCGCGGCAATTACAACGCCCACATGCAGATCTACGACGCCAGCGAGCTGGGCCTGCTGCAGGCGGGGTTCAACGACATGGTCCGTGACCTCGCCGAGCGGCAGCGGCTGCGCGACCTGTTCGGCCGCTACGTCGGCGAGGACGTCGCCCGGCGGGCGCTGGAGCGCGGAACCGAACTCGGCGGCCAGGAACGCGACGTCGCCGTGCTGTTCGTCGACCTCGTCGGCTCGACAGAGCTGGCGGCGACCATGCCCGCAGGCGAAGTCGTCAATCTGCTCAACGACTTCTTCCGGGTGGTCGTCGACACCGTGAACCGCCATGGCGGGTTCGTCAACAAGTTCCAGGGCGACGCGGCCCTCGCGATCTTCGGAGCCCCGATCGAGCACCCCGATGCGTGCGGGGCAGCGTTGGCGGCCTCACGCGAGTTGCACGACGAGGTCATCAAGGTGCTCGACCAAACCGAGTTCGGTATCGGGGTGTCGGCCGGCCGCGCGATCGCCGGGCACATCGGCGCGCAGGCGCGTTTCGAGTACACCGTGATCGGCGATCCGGTCAACGAGGCGGCGCGGCTGACCGAATTGGCCAAGCTGGAGGCGGGTCATGTGCTCGCATCGGCCATCGCGGTCAGCGGTGCTCTCGACGCGGAAGCCCTGTGCTGGGACGTCGGCGAGATCGTCGAACTGCGCGGGCGCGTGGCCCCGACCCAGCTGGCCCGGCCGCTGAACCTGGTGACCCCGGAGGAGGCCGCCGCAGATCGTGAGGCCCTCGTCGAGGAACCCCGGCCCAGTTAGGCCTTCTTGGCCGCCTTCTTGGCGGGAGCTTTTTTCTTCGCGGCCTTCTTGGTCGCTTTCTTCTTGACCGGTCCCCTGGCCCTGCGGTCGGCAAGCAACTCTGCGGCCCGCTCGTCGGTCAGCGACATCACATCGTCACCCTTGCGCAGGCTGGCGTTGGTCTCACCGTCGGTGACGTAAGGCCCAAATCGACCGTCCTTGATCACCATTGGGCTGCCGCTGGCGGGGTCATTGCCGAGCTCGCGCAGCGGCGGCGCCGAAGCCCGTTGTCCACCACGGCGTTTCGGCTCCGAGTAGATCTTCAGCGCCTCATCGAGCGTGATGTCGAACATCTGCTCTTCGGTGGTAAGCGAACGAGAGTCGGTGCCGCGCTTGAGATATGGCCCATAGCGGCCGTTCTGCGCAGTGATCTCCTCGTTGGTGTTCGGGTCCACCCCGACCACGCGCGGCAACGACAACAGCCGCAGCGCGTCCTCCAACGTCACCGTCTCCAGATCCATCGTGCGCAGCAGCGAGCCGGTGCGCGGCTTCGGACCCGTCGGCTTCTTGGTCTTCTTCGCACCCGACCCCGCGCCGTCGTCAGGAGGCTCCGGCGGTGCGGGCAGCACCTCGGTGACGTACGGGCCGTAGCGACCGTCCTTCGCGACGATCTCGTGTCCGGTCGCCGGGTCGACACCCAGAGACCGGCCCTCTTGCGGTGTGGAGAAGAGCTTTTCGGCAAGTTCGAGCGTCAGCTCGTCTGGCGTCAGCTCGTCCTTGAGGTTGGCGCGCTGCGGCTTGAGCTCCCCAGCCTCGCCCTCCTCGTCGGCCACCATGCGCTCGAGATACGGCCCGTTCTTGCCGACCCGGACGTAGATCGGGCGGCCCTGGTCGTCGTCGAATAGCTTGATGGAGTTGACTTCTCGGGCATCGATACCCTCGAGGTTCACGCCCACCAGCTTCTTGAGACCACCCGAGCGTGCGATCGAGTCGGCCACCCCATGCTCGCCGCCGAAGTAGAAGTTCGTCAGCCAGTTGGTCCGCTGCTCGTTGCCCGCGGCGATCTCGTCGAGCTCATCCTCCATGGCCGCGGTGAAGCCGTAGTCGACCAACCGCCCGAAGTGCTGTTCGAGCAGACCGGTGACGGCGAACGCCACCCACGACGGCACCAGGGCGCTGCCCTTCTTGTGCACGTAGCCGCGGTCCTGAATCGTCTTGATGATCGAGGAATACGTCGACGGCCTACCGATACCGAGGTCTTCCAGCGCCTTGATCAGCGACGCCTCGGTGTAGCGAGCGGGCGGCGACGTGGTGTGACCGTCGGCGGTGAGCTCCCTGGCGTCGACGCGCTGGCCTTGCTCTAGATTCGGCAGCCGGCTCTCGGCGTCGTCGGCCTCACCGCCTGCCTGGTCGTCGATGCTCTCGACGTAGGCCTTCAGGAAGCCCGCGAACGTGATGGTGCGGCCGCTGGCGCTGAACACGACCTGGTGTTCGGAAGACTGAGCCCCGCCCAATGTCGCCGCCGGGGCGGCTCCGGCAATGCGCAGCGACAGCGTCGTGCCTCGGGCGTCGGCCATCTGCGACGCGACGGTGCGCTGCCAGATCAGCTCGTAGAGCCGGAACTCATCGGTGTCCAGTTGCGCGTGCAGCTGTCCGGGAGTCTGGAACACGTCGCCCGCGGGACGGATGGCCTCGTGCGCCTCCTGGGCGTTCTTGACCTTGCGGGTGTACTGCCGCGGCGACGGGTGCACGTATTCCTGGCCGTACAGCTGGGTGGCCTGATTCCGTGCGGCATTGATGGCCGACTGCGACAGCGTGGTCGAGTCGGTACGCATATAGGTGATGTAGCCGTTCTCGTAGAGCCGCTGCGCGATGCTCATCGTGCGCTCCGAGGAGAACCGCAGCTTCCGGCCGGCCTCTTGCTGCAGCGTCGACGTCATGAACGGCGCGTAAGGCTTACGGGTGTAAGGCTTCTGCTCGACGGATGACACCTCGAGTTGGGCGCCACGCAGTCCGGTGGCCAGCGCGCCGGCCGCGGACTCGTCGAGCACGAGCACCTCGTCGGGCTTCTTGAGCCCGCCAAGGGAGTCGAAGTCGCGGCCGGTGGCGATGCGACGACCGTCGACGGAGTTCAACTTGGCCGTGAACGTGGGCGGCGACGCCTGCGGGTTGGACACACTGGCGTCGAGCTCGGCCGTCACATCCCAGTAGCCCGCGCTGCGGAACGCCATGCGCTCCCGTTCGCGCGACACGATGATGCGGGTCGCGACGGACTGCACACGACCGGCCGACAGCTTGGGCGCGACCTTCTTCCACAGCACCGGGCTGACTTCATATCCGTACAGCCGGTCCAGGATGCGCCGGGTCTCCTGCGCGTCGACCAGGTCGATGTCCAGGTCGCGGGGGTCCTCGGCCGCGGCGCGGATGGCCGGTTCGGTGATCTCGTGGAACACCATCCGTTTGACCGGGATGCGCGGTTTCAGCGTTTCCAGCAGGTGCCACGCGATGGCCTCGCCCTCGCGATCGCCGTCTGTGGCCAGATAGAGCTCGTCGACGTCCTTGAGAAGGTCTTTCAGCTCCGCGACAGTGCTCTTCTTCTCCGGGCTGATGATGTAGAGCGGCTCGAAGTCGGCGTCGACATTGACTCCGAGGCGGGCCCACGACTCCGACTTGTACTTCGCGGGTACGTCGGCGGCCGCCCTCGGCAGGTCGCGGATGTGCCCCCGCGACGACTCGACGATGTAATTGGAGCCCAGGTAACCGGCTATCTTACGAGCCTTGGTCGGCGACTCGACTATGACGAGTCGCCGCACATTACCGTTGCGGCCGCTACTGCCGTCCCCGTCTGCCACCAGTGCCTTCGCTCCACTCTTTTCTTCGCCTACAACGCCCGATTACGCGCTCAATATGCGTCAAGGCCTCGTCGGCAACTGACAATTTCGCATTCTGCGCGGGCCGACGCAAACTGACCCCCCGGTTCCCCAGCGTCAGATCCTGGGCCACTGGGCGAACGCGTCGACGTTCCCAGGTGGTTCCCCCACATTCTCTACCAGGCGCGATAGTCGGCGGCGGCCGCTGATCCGCAGCGCTGGACGGGACCCTCTGGTTCCGATCAGAGTCGGGGCTATCCCGATTCGCATCATCGCCGACGCGAGTGGTGAATGTGTGTCAGGAGCGTGCGGGTCCAGACCGAGGAGATAGCGGTCGGCCTCTGGGGTGCCTGCCGCGAGCGTCCAGGCCCGCAATTCCCTCGGCCCGGGTAACCACTGCGGCGGCACGGTCTTGACGGCGCCACGTGTCCAATCCGCCGCAATACCGACCAGGCGAGCATCGACGGCGGTGCGCACCAGCGGATTGTTCTCGTCGGTGCGGGCGATCTCGGGCTCCAGGCCGGCCTCGATGATCATCTCGGCCAAGCCCTGGGCGCGCCACACCTGGTCCACCACGACCGACAGGCGCGCGCCCGCTTGTGAGCCCGTACCCACCAGCACCACCTGACCCGGTGCGGCGAGCATCCCGGTCAAGTCGGCCACGGCGGGCGGCACCGACTCGGCAGAGAAGAACGACAGCTGGCTCACGGTTCGACACTAAGCCAGGGACTGCCTCACCGGCGGGTCGCCGGGCCGGGCACCCACAAAACGAAAACACCCCCGCGGTGCTCGTTGACGGAGCCGTGCGGGGGGTTTCCTTAAGTGCGTCGGTTAGACGGCGCGAACGCCTGTGGCCTGCGGGCCCTTGGGGCTCTGGCCAACCTCGAACTCGACCTTCTGGTTCTCCTCAAGGGTGCGGAAGCCGCTTCCTTGAATTTCCGTGTAGTGGACGAACACGTCAGCAGAACCGTCCTCGGGGGCGATGAACCCGAAGCCCTTTTCCGCGTTGAACCACTTCACAGTTCCCTGTGGCATCTCTCGTACTTTCCTTCTCTTCTTACCGGGTGCGGTTCACCATTCCGGTGCCCCGGGCCCGTTCCGACCGCCATACCTTCGTGGAGTGCTCGGAACTCGACCCGACCTACAACCCTCGCAGGAACCGCGATCGCAACGTCGATCCTGCGAGCGAAATCCGAACACAGAAGCTGCGACCGCGATCAGTCAATCACGTTCTGGGCTGCGGCGACAGTGGAGAAGCGATTGATTGGGGAACAATTCACGTAAGGACCGTCTCAGGAGGGCATGTAATGGCAGATTTCGGCCGCGAGCTGCTCGCTTGCGCGGTCGACGGTGCCGTTGCTGGGGCCACTTCCGGCGGGCACAATCCGTTGCGTCATGTCGCCGATCTGCCCCCACGACAGGGCGATCACCACGGCTGGCCGCAGTGGGCCGACCCAGATGTGGTGCAGGCGTTCGTTGATCGCGGTGTCAAGGCGCCGTGGTCGCATCAGCTCACCGCTGCCGACCTCGCGCACACCGGCCGCCACGTCGTGCTCAGCACGGGGACGGCCTCGGGCAAGTCGGTGGCCTACCAACTACCGATATTGACGGCGCTGAAAAGCGATTCGCGCTCCCGAGTGCTGTATCTGTCGCCCACCAAGGCGCTCGGCCACGATCAGTTGCGCGCCGCGGTGGCGCTCACCGAGGCGATACCCGCGCTGCGCGATGTCGCCCCGAGCTCGTACGACGGCGACAGCCCAACCGATGTGCGACGCTTCGCGCGTGAACGGTCGCGGTGGATCTTCTCCAATCCCGACATGATCCACCTTTCGCTGCTGCGCAACCATGCGCGTTGGGCAGTCTTCCTGCGGAACCTGCGTTACGTCGTTGTCGACGAATGTCATTACTACCGTGGTGTTTTCGGCTCCAACGTAGCCATGGTGCTGCGACGACTACTGCGCTTGTGCACCCGCTATTCGGCGACCGGTTCGGGGCCAACGGTGATCTTCGCCAGCGCCACCACCGCCTCCCCCGCCATCACCGCGTCGGAGCTGATCGGCGAGACGGTCGCCGAGGTCACCCAGGACGGTTCTCCGCAGGGCGCGCGCACCGTCGCGCTCTGGGAACCGGCGCTGCTCGACGACCTCGTCGGTGAAAACGGTGCCCCGGTGCGACGTTCGGCAGGTGCGGACGCGGCCCAGGTGATGGGGAATCTGATTGCCGAGGGTGCCCGCACACTGACGTTCGTGCGCTCGCGGCGCGGCGCCGAACTCACCGCACTCGGTGCACGCGCACGGCTGGAAGAACTCGCACCAGACCTCGCCGACCGGGTGGCGTCATACCGGGCGGGCTATCTGGCCGAAGACCGTCGCGCGCTGGAGCGCGCACTCGCCGATGGCGAATTGCGGGGGTTGGCGACCACCAACGCCCTGGAACTCGGCGTCGACATCGCGGGCCTCGACGCCGTCGTGCTGGCCGGATTCCCCGGCACGGTGACGTCCTTCTGGCAGCAGGCCGGCCGCGCGGGCCGCCGGGGTCAGAGTGCCCTGATCGTGCTGATCGCCCGCGACGACCCACTCGACACGTATCTGGTTCATCATCCGGCGGCGCTTTTGGACAAGCCGATCGAGCGGGTGGTCATCGACCCGTCCAACCCGTATGTGCTTGGCCCGCAACTCCTCTGCGCCGCGACCGAACTGCCGCTGACCGAAGCGGAGGTGCGGATGTGGGACGCCGAGGCGGTCGCGGCCGCGCTCGTCGACGACGGCCTGCTGCGCAAGCGGCCCGCCGGCTACTTCGCCACACCCGGTGTCGATCCACACCCGGCCGTCGACATCCGCGGATCGTCGGGCGGCCAGATCGCGATACTGGAGGCCGGCACGGGCCGGATGCTGGGCAGTGCGGGAGCCGGCCAGGCGCCGGCGTCGGTCCATCCGGGGGCCGTCTACCTGCATCAGGGTGAGAGTTACGTCGTCGACTCGCTTGATTTCGAGGACGGCGTCGCGTTCGTCCACGCCGAGGATCCCGGTTACACCACGTTCGCGCGCGAACTGACCGACATCTCCGTCACCGGCGAGGGTGAGCGAAGGGCGTACGGGCCGGTCACGGTCGGGCTGGTCCCGGTGTCGGTGACGAACACCGTCATCGGGTATCTCCGTCGCCGGCTGACCGGTGAAGTCATCGACTTCGTGGAACTCGACATGCCCACGCGTACCCTGGAGACCATGGCGGTGATGTGCACCGTCACGCCTGAGGCGTTGCAGCGCAACGGGATCGAGGCGCTACGGGTGCCCGGCTCGCTGCACGCGGCCGAACACGCGGCGATCGGATTGCTGCCCTTGGTCGCCAGCTGCGATCGCGGCGACATCGGCGGGGTGTCGACCGCGATCGGCCCGGTCGATGGATTGCCGACGATATTCGTCTACGACGGCTACCCCGGCGGCGCGGGATTCGCCGACCGCGGTTTCGAGAAGATGGGTACCTGGTGGGCGGCGACTGCGGCGGCGATCGAGGCCTGCGAGTGCGCAACGGGGTGCCCGTCGTGCGTGCAATCACCGAAATGCGGAAACGGAAACGATCCACTCGACAAACTCGGGGCGATCACCGTGCTGCGGCTGGTACTGGCCGAACTCGGGGGCGGGGGCCGGTGATGCCGCCACAGGGGCGACCGACCCCTCGAACAGTCGCCCCCGCGGTAATGCGGATGGAGCACCTTACGCGTGGAAACGCTGGCATTTCATTTGCGGAGAACAGTCGGACAACGCGATCCGTTCCCTAGTCCGGATAGACCGGGTGCAATCGCAAATTACCTTGTCGGAGCGGGTGTTGCAACTCAATTTGCGGAAATTGGCACCCCGAAAGCCAACGAATTTCCGTGCACAACTGTCACGTTGCCACGGATTTCGTAGGCGGCTGCTGGCTGCTGAGGATCTGGCGCTCGGCCCTAAACTGCCCTAATGAACCACGACTGGCTGCTCGTGGAAACTCTGGGCAGCGAACCCGCCGTGGTTGCCCAGGGTCGCCGGACCAAGAACCTGGTCCCGGTCAGCGCGTTCCTGAGGCGCAATCCGCATTTGATGGCGATCCAGACCGCTATCGGTGAGACCGTGCGGGCGCGACAGGGCTTGAGCAGCATCACGCCCAAAAACGACCGTGTAATCCGCACCGAGGTCGTCCAAATGACCGACGGGCGCATCCACGGGGTGCACGTATGGATCGGCCCGCCCGACATGGAACCGCCCACGCGCCCGGTCCCCGGCCCGCTGGTCTGGGACCTCACCAGCGGCACCGCGACCGACACCACGGAGTCCCTGCACAACAGCGGATGGGCGCCGGATAGCCAGGTGCTGCACGGCAGGGCGTTCGCCGAAGACCTGCCCAAGCGTGACCTCAATCCAAGTGAGGCGAAGGTCCTCTCGATGACGATCACGCGTGAACCGGGCCAGACGATCTGCAACTCCTGGGACGTCACGGACTACCGCGGCGAACCGATCACCATCGGCTTCGTCGCGCGTGTGCTCGCCGAGGAGGAGGACGACGGGAGCACCCGGCTGATCCTCCGGGCGATGAACTGGCGCGGCGAACGCGACAGCGACGCGGCTTCACCCGACCATTTGGCACAGCGCATCCTCAAGGGGCTGGCGCAGCCCGGCGCTCACCGTGCGCTCGTCGACCTGACGAACTGGACGCTGCTGAAGTGGCTCGACGATCCCGCGCCGTTCTTCAACTGGCGGGCGAGCCTGTCGGGTGATCACCTCGTACATCCTGACGACCGCGCCCAGATCGCAAGAATGACAGAGGAATTCGCCAAAGGAAGCACGTCGGCCACACTGCGACTGGCGGCCAACGACGGCGGGTGGACGGCTGTGCACGTGACGATCAACCGTGTCGAGCTCGAGGACGACGTCTTCGCCGGACTGGCGACGCTACGTCAGGCTTGAGTCGACCGGCCCCGCCCGCGCGACCGCACGTGCGGTGCCTACGCCGAACCGGCCCAGCACGGCACCCACTTCGACGGCGACCACGACGTCGAGACCGCTGACAGTGCAGTCCGCGACCGACGAGCCCATCGCCTCGGCCACTGCGGCCGCACGTGCGCACGCCGTCGCGGCGCCGTCTACCAGTCCACCCGCGGCCGCCAGCGCGGCGAGATCGGCCGCGGCCTGTGCACGATGGCGCGCAACGACGGCCGACCCGAGATACACGCAGGCGACGGTGATCGCCAGGAGCACCGCCATCATCGCGACGGCGACCAACGTGACCGACCCCGACTCAGCGCTGACCAGGTTCCACCGCGGCGACGGCGCGGCCCGCGACGATGATCCCCGGCAGGAGAACCGATTGCGCCGAGACGGTCGCGACGACCTGGGCGCCGTCACGACGAAGGTGCACCGAAGCGCCCTCGGGCGCGATGGCTCGGGCGGCATTCGAGCCGTCGTCACCACGCGCTGCCAGGCGTGCTGCCTCTCGGGCCGCATCGACGCACCGGACGTGCATCGACACCGCGGTGAGGCCCGCTGTGCACAGCAGCAGCACCGCGACCAGGCCCGCGATGCCAAGCGCCGCTTCGACCGTGGCACCGCCGACCTCACCGCCTAGACGTTGGTGTTCAGCGCGCGGTTGATGATATTGGTCAACGCGCTGACGATCGAGTCTCCGGTCACGACGGTGTACAGAATCGCGCCGAATGCCGCCGCCGCGATGGTGCCGATCGCGTACTCGACCGTGGACATGCCGCTTTCGTCCACGATCATCACGGTCATTCGCGCCTGCACCGAACGAGCCCATTTGCGTATCAATTGATGTCCTCCCCATCACTCGAAACCCCTTACAACACACCGGAACGCAACACATCCCCTGCCAACCCCGCCACGACGGGCACGATGCCCAGACACAAGAACGCCGGCAGATAGCACAATCCCAGCGGCCCCGCGATGAGCACCGACGCTCGTTCGGCCGCAGCGCGGGCGGCATCGGCGGCATCGTCGCGCGACTGCGAGGCCAATTCGGCGACGCCTTGGGCCAACGCGGTGCCCGAGGCGGCTGACCGACGGGCGAGGCGCACGAACGCGTCGGTCTGACTGTCGGTGTCCGCAGGATCCGACCACGCCGTCGCAGAATCGGCCCCGAGCGCGAGCAGGTCTGCAGCACGATTCAGGATTTGGCCCAGAGGCCGTGGCGCGGACGGTGCGGTCGCCGCTGCGGCAGCCGACACCGCCATTCCCGAACGCAGACACGCGGCCAGCACCTCCAGAGCCGACGCCGTGGCCAGCGGATCGTCATCGGAAGCGGTGGCGCGGCGCTGTGGCCTCTCTGCCCCCAGACCTCGCACCTGGATGCGAGTCCGCGAGCTGTCCCCGCCGAGCAGTATCGCGACGGCCAATAGCACTGCAGCGTAGATCATTTCACCACCGCACCGGTGATCCGGTCGCACCACAGCAGACCGGCGCAGGCGAGCAGCACTCCCAAAACCAACAGCCATTCGCCGAATCCCCCCGCGAGGAGGAAGCTCAGCGGGTCGGCTCCGATCAGCTGTCCGAGTGCGATGCCGACGGCGGGCAGGCCGGCCAGCACGGCGGCCGTGGTCCGCGCTCCCGCCATACCGGCGTCGACGCGGGAGGAGAACCGTTGCCGCTCAACCAGATCCCGCTGCGCGGTCTGCATGAGCGTGCCGATCGCCAGGCCGTGCGCCTGAGCCAGCTGCCAATACACCGCGAGCCGCTCCCAGTGCGCGGGCAGCGACGACCGCCGCGCCACGCTGAGCATGCCCGCGAAGACATCGGCGCCCAAGCGTGCGCGCGCAGCGATCGTCCGCAGCGCTGACGCGACGACGCCCTCGGTGTCATCGGCGGCAACGGTGAAGGCGGCGACGGGGTGGGCGCCGACCCGCAATTCTCCGACGAGGACGTCCAGCGCACCCCTGAGCGCGGCGGCTTCGGCATCGCGGGTCCGGCGCCGCCGCCGGTTCCGCCGCCGCATCTCGACGGTCCCGCCCGCAATGGCCGCGGCGACGACGGCTCCGGTCGACGTGGCCGCACCCAATGCGAGTGTCAGCGCGACACCGCAGGGAACGAGAAGCCACGTTGCCAATCTCGGTTTCTGCGCGCCGGCGGGTAAGCGCGAACGGAGTCGGTGCCGCGCTGGTCCCGGCGCCGTCAGCAGCGCGAGCGCCAGCGCCAGTGCCGCACCGCTCATGCCTGCCGCCGCTCGTGCACAAGCGTTCGCAGCCGCTCGGCGCCACGGTCGAAGCCGATGCCCGTGCGCCAGGCGGTCACTGCACGGACGCGGCCGTCGCCGGCGGGGCTGAGCACCGCGATCTCGCTGAGCCGGCGTCGCCCGTTGCGATCGCGGCTGACGTGGACGAGTACCTGCACGGCCGCCGCGAGCTGACTGTGGAGCGCACCCCGGTCCAGTCCGCCGACCGCGGCAAGCGCTTCGAGTCGCGCGGGCACCTCGGCCGGTCTGTTGGCGTGTACGGTCCCCGCTCCACCGTCGTGACCGGTGTTGAGGGCGGCGAGCAGATCGACCACCTCGGCGCCGCGAACCTCGCCGACGACGATCCGGTCAGGTCTCATCCGCAGGGCCTGCTTGACCAGGTCGCGCACGGTCACTTCACCGACGCCTTCGACGTTGGCCGGTCGCGCGACGAGTTTCACCACATGCGGATGCGCCGGCTCCAGTTCGGCGGCGTCCTCGACGCAGACGACGCGCTCGTGCGCGGGAACCGCGCCGAGGATGGCGGCCAGCATCGTGGTCTTGCCTGCACCCGTGCCCCCGGACACCAGCAGAGCAAGGCGTGCCGCGATCACCTCGTTCAACAGCGCCGCGGCCGACGGCTCGATGGCTCCTGTCCGCGTCAGGGCGGCGAGGTCCTGCGTGGCGGGTCGCAACACCCGCAGGGACAGACACGTGCCCGCGGGGGCGATCGGCGACAGGACCGCGTGCAGACGCACGGTGCACTGCCCGCTGCCCAGTCCGGTCAGCTGGCCGTCCACCCAGGGTTGCGCCTCGTCGAGCCGACGTCCGGCCGACAACGCCAGCCGTTGGGCCAACCGCCGCACGGCATCGTCGTCGGCGAATCGAATCGACGTGCGCCGCAGGCCGTCACCATCGTCGACCCACACCGCGTCGGGCGCGGTGACCAGAACATCGGTGGTCCCCTCTGCACGCAGCAGCGGGTCGAGCACACCGGCCCCGGTGAGTTCGGTCTGCAATACGCGCAGGCCGCTGAGCACCTCGGCGTCCCCGAGCAAGCCACCGGACTCCGCTCGGATGGCGGCTGCGACCGCAGTCGGCCGCAGGGGTCCGGACTCCGCGGCCAGCCGCTCGCGGACGCGCTCAACCAGCGAGGCGCTCATGCCGCGCTCACCACCGGATGCTGGTGCAGTACCGCCATCACCCGGCGCGCGGCACTGGCGAGCGGAGAGCGGCGGCGCAACCGAAGACCACCGTGTTCCAGCGTCTCGGCAATACCGGCTTGCGGTCGCATCGCGGCAAGGAGTGGAAGGCCGACGATCTCGGCCACGTCGGAGGATCGCAGCCCGCCCGGTGCGGGCCCCCGCACGACCAGGCCAGCGTTGGGGTTCACCGTGGAAACCCAGCGTGCGACGCGTTCGGCTGCGGCGCAGGACCGCACATCGGCCGGGGCGAGGACGATGACGAGATCCGCGGATTCGAGTGCGGTCTCGGCCGCCGCGGTCGATCGCCTCGGCACGTCGCAGATCACCGTCGCGCCGCCCCGGCTGCCCGCATCGACGACGGCACCGAGGGGCGCGGCGTCGACGTCGCCGCCTCCGCGACCGCCCGAGAGCACACAAACGCCGCGTTGCCGTGGCAGCGCATCGCGTAGCGATGCGTAGTTCAGCCGTCCCCCCTGCAGCGTCAGATCCGGCCAGCGCAGCCCGGCGTCCGCCTCGATCCCCAGCAGGAGGTCGATGCCGCCGCTCCACGGATCGGTGTCGATGAGCAGCGCGTCGGTCACCTGAGCCGCCGTCTGCGCCAGCGCAGCCGCGAACACCGATGCGCCCGCTCCACCCCGTCCCGCGATGACTGCGACCACCGCGCCGCGCGCGACGTCGGCCACTGAGGCTTCGGCGGCTTCGGACAGCTCGGCCATCAGCTCGCCGTCCTGGACGGGCAAGGCCACGACGCGCTGCGCGCCGACTGCGATGGCGGCCTGGAAGTCGGCGGGGCTGGGCTCCGACCGCGTGATCAGGATGACGCAGCCTCGCCTCGGTAACAGCCGCTGCGCGCAGCGGTGGGCTGCCCCGCGGTCGAGCAGGACGGCCACCGCGCCCGTCCAGACCTTGCGACCGGATGGTTCGCTGGCGTGAACGACTTCGACACCGGCCGCGGCGGCGATGCGATCAACATCGTCGCGAAGCTCAGCGTCGCCCGTCAGAGCGAGAATCCCGGCGGTGGTTCCCATGAGCCCACCATGCGGGCTGTCGCTAACGCCGCGCCACCGTCAACCCGGACTCTGTGGATGAACCGCAAATTGGGGACCACCGGCAAAAATTGACGGCGAAAACGATATTCCGCAACCACGGGCCGTCGGTTCATCTGTCCGAAAGACGAACGTTGCGACAATGAGGATGTTGCCCGCACACGGAGCGAGTTGGCGACGGAGAGAAGACACCCCAGAAAAAGGGACGACCCCCGCCAGGGGGGGAGGAGGCGGAGGTCGTCGTGTATCAGCCCCGGGGGGTCGGGCTGATGCACACCCGGCATAAGCCGAGTAATAATCACTATACACACGGCCACATGGATGGGCGCAAGTGTCGCGCCTGATTAAAAAGCATGGGCGTAGCAGGAAAAATGCAGTCACCGGCACCTGTCGGAGACTGTCATTTCATAGACTTCTTTCCTCCGGCGCAGTGCACGGCCCTATGCTGGATCCGTGGCCGCATCCCGCCCCAGCTTTGAAGGCCCAAATGAGGCGCAAACGATGCACCCGGCTAACGAACCGGTCCGGACCGCCGCCTTCTTCGATCTTGACAAAACGGTCATCGCGAAGTCGAGCACACTAGCGTTCAGCAAACCTTTCTTCGATCAGGGGCTAATCAATCGGCGGACGGTTTTGAAGTCCGCGTACGCCCAGTTTCTCTTCCTGATGTCGGGCGCCGACCACGATCAGATGGACCGGATGCGCTCCTATCTGACCAACATGTGCACCGGGTGGGACGTCGAGCAGGTGAAGTCGATCGTCGGTGAGACACTGCACGAGATCGTCAACCCACTGGTGTTCGCCGAGGCTGCCGAACTCATCGCCGACCACAAGCTGTGCGGTCGTGATGTGGTGGTCGTTTCTGCCTCTGGCGAGGAAATTGTCGCCCCGATCGCCCGCGCGCTCGGGGCCACCCATGCGATGGCGACCCGCATGGTCGTCGAGGACGGCAAGTACACCGGCGACATCGCCTTCTACTGCTTCGGCGAAGGCAAGGTGCAGGCGATCCGCGAGCTAGCGGCCCGCGAGGGATACGCGCTCGAACATTGCTACGCCTACTCCGACTCGGTCACCGATGTGCCGATGCTCGAAACGGTCGGCCACCCCACCGTGGTAAACCCGGACCGCACATTGCGCAAAGAAGCATCGGCGCGTGGCTGGCCGGTGCTGACGTTCTCCAAGCCGGTGTCGCTTCGGGACCGCATCCCAGCACCATCGGGAGCGGCCATGGCAACCACCGCTGCGGTCGGTGTCAGCGCGCTGGCGGCCGGCGCGCTGACGTACTCGTTGTTGCGCCGTTTCGCCTTCTGATCCGGCTCGTCGGCTGCTTCCTGCGTTTTTCGCGGGCACTGCGCGTAACGATCCGGCGACGCGGCCATTTGCCCCTTGATGTGACCGCGGTCACGGAGTACAAAGGAATCACGGAAGCTTGGTGAGGCCAAGGCCGAGTCGGAAGAGAAGGCTCGGATCTCCCGAACCAGGCTACCCAGCACGGATCCCGGCACCCACGCGGAGCACATGCCGCGGAATAGGCAAAAGTGTTGCGGGCCTGCGTAATTGCGATAGCGGACGGTTTCGACGGCCCCTTGGGTGGGGTTGCAGCCGGAGCGCATCGACAAGACGCCGAGGCCACCCACGCAACCGACCAAAGCACGCATGGTAACCGGAGTCCGTGCTAGCGGGCGGCGAGCCGAATCAGTTCGGAACGTCGCCCGCTTTACTTTGCTGGAGGGCCCTCGCCGACGCTGCCCTGCGCGATCGCCAACGCCTCCCGCGCACCGGCATGCAGCGCACGACAACTCATCAGCAGCCAGGCGGTGAGGCCGTCGGGGGTCCCGGACGCGAACCCGCGCGCGGCAGCGCGATAGTCGCCCGACTGGCGCATCCAGTACACCTCGGGCACACCCAGCCCGTGCGGGTCCAGCCCAGTCGAGATCGTCACCAACCGCGAAACGGCCCGCGCCACCACTCCGTCTGCGCTGCCGAACGGGGCCAGCGTCAGCAGTTCACCGTGCGCGACGGCCGCAAGCACCGGCGCGGGCACCCCCCGGCCTCGCGTGGGTCCAGGGATCCCGCCGGTCACGATGGCGGCCAACAGCTCCAGACGACGGCCGACGTCGGTGTCCGAACGCGGGCGACCCAGGTGGTCGTCGTCGGCGATATCGGCGGCCGCCAGTGCATGCAGCCTCGCGATGGCCTGCATCGGGGCGCGCTGCCACACCCCGATCAGGGACGTCGCTCCGCCCTCCAGCGATTCGGATACGCGCAGGGCGCCGGCGAGGATCGGGTCTGGGCCCTCCTCCGACAACTGCAGTGCGCCGCCGTCCAGAACCGACGACGCCCGCGCCGCCCGCAGCCCCGCCTCTGCTGCGTTCGCCGGCCATCCGCGAAGGTTGGCACGGTGCCGGTGCGCTCGCCCCAGAGCGTCGCTGGCTTCGGCACACGCTTCAGCCACGCCTGGCAGCTCTGCCAGGGGAGCCAATGGGTCGGCGGTGGTCACGGCAGCACACGCTAGCCGACCGTTGGGCCCGTCTGTCGCGACGTTCGGCGCTCGCGACGCACCGCCTGCGGAGCGAGCTGTGACTTGCAGACCTGATCATCGGCCTGGGTGACTACGCTCACAGACATGACAGGCACCTCGACGAAGCACACCGACGTTCCGTCTTCCTACGCCCCCTCGGACGAATTCGCCGCACAAGCCAACGCGACCGAGGAGATGTATCGCGAAGCCGAAGCCGACCGTCTCGCGTTCTGGGCCAAACAGGCCGAGCGGCTGGCGTGGGAGACCCCGTTCGATGAGGTACTGGACTGGTCGGAGGCGCCGTTCGCGAAGTGGTTCGTCGGCGGCAAGCTCAACGTCGCCTACAACTGCGTAGACCGCCACGTCGAGGCGGGCAACGGCGACCGGGTGGCGATCCACTGGCAGGGCGAACCAGCCGATGACACCCGCACGATCACGTACGCGCAGTTGCAGTCCGACGTGTGCAAGGCCGCCAATGCGCTCACCGAACTGGGCCTCGTCTCAGGCGACCGAGTCGCCATCTACATGCCCATGCTTCCGGAGGCCATCGTCTCCATGCTGGCGTGCGCGCGACTTGGCGTCATGCACTCCGTCGTCTTCGCCGGCTTCTCGTCGACCGCGCTCGCGGCCCGCATCGAAGACGCCGAGGCCAAGCTCGTCATCACCAGCGACGGGCAATTCCGGCGCGGTCAGGCGGTGTCGCTGAAGGAGTCCGTCGACGAGGCATGCAAGGGTCAGGAGTCCGTCGAGCACGTGCTTGTGGTGCGCCGCACCGGAATCGACGCGCCGTGGACCGAGGGCCGCGACGTCTGGTGGCACGACACCGTCGAGTCGGCATCACCGGAGCACACTCCCGAGGCATTCGATTCCGAACACCCGCTGTTCCTGCTCTACACCTCGGGAACCACCGGCAAGCCCAAGGGCATCATGCACACGACGGGCGGCTATCTGACTCAAACCTCGTACACACACCACTACGTCTTCGACATCAAGCCCGAGACGGATGTGTACTGGTGCACCGCCGACATCGGCTGGGTCACCGGCCACAGCTACATCGTTTATGGTCCCTTGTCGAACGGCGCAACGCAGGTGGTCTACGAGGGCACACCGAACTCGCCGGACGAACACCGGCACTTCGAAATCATCGAGAAGTACGGCGTCACCATCTATTACACGGCGCCCACGCTGGTCCGCATGTTCATGAAGTGGGGTCGCGAATTCCCGGATGCCCACGACCTGTCGAGTCTTCGGTTGCTGGGATCGGTTGGTGAGCCGATCAACCCGGAGGCATGGCGGTGGTATCGGGATGCGTTCGGCGGCAACAAGACTCCGATCGTCGACACCTGGTGGCAGACCGAGACCGGCGCGATCATGATCTCGCCGCTGCCCGGCATCACCGAAACCAAGCCCGGCTCTGCGATGAAGCCGCTGCCCGGCATCTCGGCGATCATCGTCGACGAGGAGGGACGCGAGTTGGTGCCGGGGGCCGACGAGGCCGAGCACGTCACGGGTTACCTCGTGTTGGACAAGCCGTGGCCGGCGATGCTGCGCGGCATCTGGGGCGACCCGGACAGGTACAAGGAGACGTACTGGTCCCGCTACGGAAAGCAGGGCTGGTACTTCGCGGGCGACGGCGCGCGGGTCGACTCCGACGGTTCGATATGGCTGCTGGGCCGCATCGATGACGTGATGAACGTTTCGGGACACCGGATTTCGACCACCGAGGTGGAGTCGGCACTGGTCGGCCACTCCGGGGTGGCCGAGGCGGCCGTGGTCGGTGCCAACGACGAAACAACCGGTCAGGGCATCTGCGCGTTCGTCATCCTCGAGTCGCACGCCAAGCACCGCGACGACGATGACATGGTCCACGAACTTCGTGAGCATGTGGCCAAGGACATCGGCAAGATTGCGAGGCCTCGGGAGATCCACGTCGTACCCGAGCTGCCCAAGACCCGAAGCGGGAAGATCATGCGCCGACTGCTGCGCGATGTCGCCGAAGGACGTGAGCTCGGCGACACCTCGACTCTGGTGGATCCCAACGTGTTCGAGGCGATCCGGGCCAGTAAGGCCGAGACCTAGTCAGTGCACGAGGAGGGCGATGGACACAACCGGATCCGCAGTCCCCGCTGCACTGCGCCGGGCGCATGAGTTGTTCGTCGCAGGTCAGGTCGACGCGTCCTACCTTGCCGCCGCGGCCATTCGACGCGTGGTGGTCGAGAGCTGGCAGCGCAGCATCGCCACCGGTGTGGACCCTGACCTGAGCGGTTCACCAGCGGCGGCAGCGTTGTGCCGCAACGAGACCACCCTCGCCAAGATGCGTGCAGGCCACCCGTTGGCGGCGACGTTACCCATAATCCGTCGGTTGCTCGTCAGCGACGCCGCCGATTCCGGTGTGGTCGTGGCGGTCTCGGCGGCGGATGGCACTCTGCTGTGGGTCGAGGGTGACAGTGCGGCATGCCGCCGGGCCGAATCGATGAACTTCGTTCCCGGTGCCGATTGGAGTGAACGCGGTGCGGGGACCAATGCCCCTGGGACGGCGCTGGCGCTGGACCGCGAAATCCAGATCCGCGAATCTGAGCACTTCTCCCGAATCGTCCAACCCTGGAACTGCACAGCGGTCCCCGTCCATGATCCGGCGACCGGGGCCCTCATCGGCGCCGTGGACCTGACCGGCGACGGCCAGGTCGCCTCGCCCCAGGCGCTGGGGCTGGTTCGCGCAACGGTGGCGGCGGTCGAAAGCCAGTTGGCGCTGATGCATCTGACGGCCTCGAAGACGACGCCCACAACGGCACAGCCACGACTGGCCGTTCTGGGCGGCAATCGTCCGCGCTGGATCGCGCCCGACGACGACGGCCGAGTTCAATCGTTCTCGTTGACCGGCCGGCACGCCGACATCCTTGTTCTGCTGACCCGCCACCCCGAGGGGCTCAGCGCCGACCACCTTGCATTGCTGCTCGACGAGAAGGATCTCGACGTTGTCACCGTGCGCGCGGAAATGTCGCGACTGCGCCGTGTGATCGGTCCACACCACCTGGATTCGCGTCCCTACCGACTGACCGGGTTGGTCAGCAGTGACCTCAGTGAGGTGTTCGACGCACTCGCCGCCGACGATGTCGAGGACGCGCTCCGCTGCTATGCCGGTCCGCTTCTGCCGCAATCGGTGTCACCGGCGATCGCGCGCGTTCGCACCGAACTTTCCATGAGTGTTCGCGGCGCGGTGCTGGCGGCTGGACGGCCCGCACTACTTCGCCGCTGGCTGGAGACGCCGGAAGGCCGCGATGACCGGGACGGATGGCAGATGCTTCACGATGTCGCTGGAACGGGACCAGCGGCGCGTGCACGGGCCAGCGGGCACCTTGCCGGCCTTGATCTCGAACTGGGTTAGTCGCCGCCGCCCAACCGTTGCGAAAGCTTGCAACCGTGGTGCAACCCTTTCTTTCCTACCTTCAGTGACGTGCGCCACAGCTGGTGTCGGCGACACCGGACAGGGAAGGAAGATCCATGACCGTCTATTCAAGACCGGGCAACACGGACGCCGTGATGTCATTCGAGTCGCGGTACGACAACTTCATCGGCGGGCAGTGGGTGCCGCCCGTTGCCGGCCGATATTTCGAGAACCGGTCCCCCATCACGGGAGAAGTGTTCTGCGAGGTCGCCCGCTCAGACGAATCCGACATAGACAAGGCGCTCGACGCCGCCCACGCCGCCGCACCCGGTTGGGGCAAGACCTCGGCGACTGAACGCGCCATCATTCTCAACCGGATCGCCGACCGCATCGAGGAGAACCTCGAATCGATCGCTGTCGCCGAATCGTGGGACAACGGCAAGCCGGTCCGCGAGACCCTGAACGCCGACGTGCCGTTGGCGGTCGATCACTTCCGGTACTACGCGGGCGCGATCCGCGCACAAGAAGGCTCGCTGTCCGAGATCGACGCAGACACCGTGGCCTATCACTTCCATGAACCGCTCGGCGTCGTCGGCCAGATCATCCCGTGGAACTTCCCGATCCTGATGGCGGTGTGGAAGCTGGCTCCCGCGCTGGCGGCGGGAAATACGGTGGTACTCAAGCCTGCCGAGCAGACCCCGGCGTCGATCCTCTACCTGATGTCGTTGATCGGCGACCTGCTACCCGCCGGCGTGGTCAACGTCGTCAACGGCTTCGGCGTCGAGGCGGGTAAGCCGCTCGCATCCAGCAACCGCATCGCCAAGATCGCGTTCACCGGCGAGACCACCACCGGCCGGCTGATCATGCAGTACGCATCGCAGAACCTGATCCCGGTGACGTTGGAGTTGGGCGGCAAGAGCCCGAACATTTTCTTCGCCGATGTCCTCGCGGCCAACGACGACTACCAGGACAAGGCGTTGGAAGGGTTCACGATGTTCGCCCTCAACCAGGGCGAGGTGTGCACCTGCCCGTCGCGCAGCCTGATTCAGGCCGACATCTACGAGGACTTCCTCGCGATGGCGGCCATTCGCACAAAGGCCGTCCGGCAGGGCGATCCACTGGACACCGAGACGATGATCGGCGCACAGGCATCCAACGATCAGCTCGAGAAGATCCTGTCCTACATCGAGATCGGCAAAAGCGAAGGCGCGCATGTCCTTACGGGGGGCGAACGCGCTGACCTCGGCGGTGACCTCAACGGCGGCTACTACGTGCAGCCGACGATCTTCGAGGGCAACAACAAGATGCGAATCTTCCAGGAAGAGATCTTCGGACCCGTCGTCGCGGTCACGTCGTTCAAGGACTACGACGACGCGATCGGCATCGCCAACGACACCCTCTACGGACTCGGCGCGGGCGTGTGGTCGCGCGACGGGAACACCGCGTATCGGGCCGGGCGCGATATCAAGGCCGGCCGGGTGTGGACCAACTGCTACCACCAGTACCCCGCACATGCGGCCTTCGGCGGCTACAAGCAGTCCGGCATCGGCCGGGAAAACCACCTGATGATGCTCGACCACTACCAGCAGACGAAGAACCTGCTCGTGTCCTACAGCGACAAGTCTCTCGGATTCTTCTGATACCCGACTAATCATCGATCAACCCGCCAACCAACAAGGAGTACGAACATGACACAGACACTCGACAACAACGTCGCCGGCAGCACCTCGGTCGCCACGATGCGCGCCGCGGTGGTTACAGAATTCGGTGCGCCACTGGACATCACAGATGTGGAACTACCCGTGCCCGGATACGGCGAAGCCCTCGTCAAGCTGGAGACATCAGGCGTTTGCCACACCGATTTGCATGCGGCGCACGGTGACTGGCCGGTGAAACCGGCTCCTCCTTTCGTTCCCGGGCACGAGGGATACGGCACCGTAGTGGCCCTCGGCGAGGGAGTTCAGGATCTCGCTGTCGGCGACAAGGTCGGCAATGCGTGGCTGTGGTCGGCGTGCGGCAGCTGCGAATTCTGCCGCACCGGCTGGGAGACGCTGTGCGAGGGCCAACGTAACGGCGGCTATTCAGTCGACGGCAGCTTCGGCACGTACATGGTGGTGAACGCCGCCTACGCGGCGCGCATCCCCGAGGGCGCGGATCCGCTCGAGGTTGCTCCGATCCTGTGCGCCGGTGTGACCGTGTACAAGGGGCTCAAGGTCACCGACACCCGACCCGGTCAGTGGGTCGCGATCTCGGGCATCGGCGGTCTCGGTCATATCGCGGTGCAGTATGCCCGAGCGATGGGGCTACGCGTGGTGGCCGTGGACATCGACGACGCGAAGCTGGCACTTGCCGAACGACTCGGCGCCGAGGTCACCGTGAACGCCCAGACCCAGGATGCGATTGCCGAAGTGCTGAAGGCGACGGGCGGCGTGCATGGTGTGCTCGTCACCGCGGTGCATCCACAGGCGTTCGGGCAGGCGATCGGCCTAGCGCGGCGCGGCGGCACCATCGTCTTCAACGGCCTTCCGCCAGGCGACTTTCCAGCACCCATCTTCGACATCGTCCTCAAGGGACTCACCATTCGCGGCTCGATCGTCGGCACCCGCCAGGACATGGCCGAGGCGCTCGACTTCTACGCCCGCGGGCTCATTCACCCCACCGTCACGAGCGCGGGCCTCGACGACGTCAACGAGGTGTTCGAGCGGATGGAGCGTGGCCAGATCGACGGTCGCGTCGTCATCGACTACCGGTAGGCGAGGAGCGAGACCTAGTCAGGCGGCCGGCGCTGCACCGACGGGAACGAATCCGGAGCCGGGCCGATTCTTCGCGACAATGTCGGCCAACTGCGTGTTGAACGACATGTTCACCGCGGGCGTGTGCAGTGGGATGTATTTGATGATGCACGTCGGAAGCTCTTCGGAGAACGCGCCGTGGATCATGCCCACCAGCCGGTTGTTGACGGTCACCGGTGCGCCGGAGTCGCCCGGCTGCCCGCACACCTGGTTGATGAAGGTACCCGGCTCGTCGCCCGGGCCCCAGGTGATGCCGCACGAGTACCCGGTGGTGCGGCCGAGCTTGCAGGCGATGTCGCCGACGACGGGGTCGGGGCCGAGGCCGTCGATCTGGAATCCGTCGATGTTGTTGACCGGACGCACCTTCTGCGGGTCGAACTGGATGACCGCGTAGTCGAGAAGATCGTTGCCCGCCACCATCGTGCCGAGCACGCCGGCATCCTCGTGGCCCTCCGCGGCGACCTGCGCGCCCGGACCACCGCAGTGCGCGGAGGTGAATCCGATAAGGCTGCCCCGGTTGTCGTTACCGATGGCAGTGAGCGTGCAGAACGTCTCGCCGTTGACCACCAGACCCGAGCCACCGCCCAGCGTGACGGGATCCTGGGCGTGCGCGATCGCGGCGGTCGGCACGAATAACGCGATCAGGGTGGCGACAACCATGGGGATCCGCAGGCAGCGGCCGCTGCTCCTCAACTGAAGAACCTCCTCGACTCGCCCGACCTGCGATCCCGTTCGTCGTCCAAGTCTAACGTCGGCCGGAATCGTTTGACCGCGCGCCGCATGGCAACATGAACCGCAGACCGACATGAATGCGGGAGGAATTGTCGTGAGCGATCGCAGGAATGGCGTGCCGACCACCGTGACCTCTATACCACTGGTCGACCCGCACGCTCCCAAGCCCGACCCGTCGATCGGCGACCTCGTCAAAGACGCCACCGCGCAGGTGTCCACGCTGGTACGCGCCGAGGTGGAACTCGCCAAGGCCGAGATCACCCGTGACGTCAAGAAGGGCCTGACCGGCAGCGTCTTCTTCGTCCTCGCGCTCGTGGTGCTTTTCTACTCCACCTTCTTTTTCTTCTTCTTCGCCGCCGAGCTGCTCGACACCTGGCTGTGGCGATGGGCGGCATTCCTGATCGTGTTTGGAGTCATGGTCCTGGTCACCGCGATCTTCGCGCTCCTCGGCTATCTCAAGGTCCGCCGCATCAGGGGACCGCAGAAGACGATCGAGTCGGTCAGGGAATTGCCCGACGCACTGACACCGGGCCATGACAGGACCGGCGCCGTGGCGATCGAGTCGAACGGCGACGGGAAGTCCGGCAAGCCGGCGTCGACCTCTGACCCGTCAGGCTGGTAATGCCACCCGATCCGTCGGTCGTTCGGATCGACGGTCCCTGGAACCATCTCCAGGTGCACGCCAATGGAATTCGCTTCCATGTGGTGGAGGCGCACTCCCAGGACTCATCGTCCATACCTGTCACGGAGCGCCCGCTGGTCATCCTGCTGCATGGGTTCGGCTCGTTCTGGTGGTCATGGCGTCACCAACTCCGCGGGTTGACGGGTGCGCGGGTGGTGGCCGTCGACCTGCGCGGCTACGGCGGCAGTGACAAACCGCCACGCGGTTACGACGGCTGGACGCTGGCCGGCGACACCGCCGGGCTGGTTCGCGCACTCGGCCACAAGGCCGCAACACTGGTCGGTCATGCCGACGGCGGCCTGGTCTGCTGGGCGACCGCGGTGCTGCATCCGCGCATGGTCCGGTCGATCGCCGTTGTCAGTTCGCCACATCCGGTGGCACTGCGCGCGTCGGCGCTGACGCGACGGGACCAGGGGCGGGCGCTGCTGCCGTGGATGCTGCGCTACCAGATTCCGGCATGGCCAGAGCACTCGTTGACCCGCCACAACGGTGCGGAACTCGAGCGGCTGGTCCGCAGCCGCGCAGGCGAGAAATGGCTTGCCTCCGAGGACTTCTCCGAGACGATCTCGCACATGCGGTGCGCGATCCAGATTCCCTCGGCCGCTCATTCGGCGTTGGAATACCAGCGCTGGGCGGTGCGGAGCCAGTTCCGCGGTGAAGGGCGGCGGTTCATGCGGTCGATGCGGCGGCCCATCAACGTACCGGTGCTGCACCTGCGCGGCGACGCCGACTCGTACGTCCTCGCCGACCCGGTGTATCGAACCCAGCGCTACGCACCGCATGGCCGCTACGTATCGATCGGCGGCGCAGGGCATTTCGCTCACGAGGAGGCGCCGGAAGCAGTCAACGATCAGCTGTCGCGCTACGTGGCGCAGGTGTACGGCGCCTGACTAGGTGACGCAGGATCCCGTGGCGACGCGCTGGCTGTTGTTGATCTTGTCGAACTGACGCCCGACCTCTTCGGCGGTCAGCACGAAGCCGGTGTCGGCGTCGTCGACTGCCGCACCGAAGACCACACCGAGCACCTTGCCGGTCCGGTCGATCATCGGTCCACCCGAATTACCTTGTCGCACACTGCCTCTGATGGTGTACACCTGACGCGTGACGGTGGTGTTGCGGTAGATGTCGGGACCGTTGAGCTCGATGGTCTCGCGGATACGGGCAGGCGTCGCGACGAAGTCGCCACCACCCGGATAACCCATCACGACGGCGTCCGTCCCGGTGGCCGCCTCACCCTGGATGAATTCCAGCGGTGTGGCGGTCAGGTCGGGAACGTCGAGGATCGAGATGTCGGCCTGCGGATCGTACGAGACGACGTACGCGTCGTATGTCCGCCCGTCGACCTCGACGGTGGCACTTTCCGCACCGGCGACGACGTGCGCGTTGGACATCACCCGATTCGGAGCGACGACGAATCCGGTGCCCTCGAGCACCTTCTGGCATCCGGGCGCGACACCGCGGATCTTGACCACGCTGGGCCGCGTCGCCGCAACGACGGGGTCGCCCGCAAGCGCGGCGTCAGGAGCGTCGACGGCGACGATCGGCGTGCGCCCGAACGGCTGCAACACGTCGGGCAGACCGGAGGTGTCCAGCAGCGCCGACAGCCGCGTCGGCACGGACCTCAGCCAGCTCGGCGCGACGTCGTCCACTTCCTTGAGCACCACCGAGCCCCGCACGGCGGCGGCCAGGTTCGGCTGGTCGGAGGTTTGCAGCGGGTAGGTGAGCATCCACGCGGCCACCAGCACGGCGACGATTTGCAGCGCCACCCCGATGGTGGAGTCCAGCGTCCGCACCCCCGGGTTGCGAATGGCGCCCCGCACGGCCCGGCCGAGCACCACGCCCGCGATCTCACCGACGACCACCAGTGCGAGGATCAGGAACAGCGTCACGAAAAGCTTGGTGCGAGGACCCTCGAGGTTGGCGACGACGTGCGGGGCCAGCAGGACACCGGCCACCGCGCCGAGCACCACGCCCACGAAGGACAGCAACGATCCGAGCGCGCCGGAACGCCACCCCGAGACGGCGGCGATGAACGCCACCGCGAGGACAGCGAGGTCGAGCCACTGCGACGATGTCATGGTTGCGCCTTACCGTAGCGGGTGTCGATCCCCAAGTCGCTCCGCGACTGCCCGCCGGCGGCGTCTCCTACTTGCGCCATTGCGTCCTCTAGTTCGCGGATGTCGTCGGTGTTCCACGGCCGCGCCCAGCCAGCGACGTCCAGCATCGCCGAGACCACCTGCCCGGTGAATCCCCAGACGAGCATCTCGTTCAGCAGGAAAGCCGGGCCGGCGGAGCGGCGCGTGTTCTCCTTGCGGTAGACCATGATTCGGTTCTCGGGATTGACGAATGCCCGGACCGGGACCCGCGCCACGACCGCCGTTTCGGACTCGTCGATCACCGCCACCGGCCCCGGATCGGGCGAGTAGGCGAGCACCGGCACGACGTGAAAGCCCGACGGCGGGATGAACATCCGCTCGAGGGTGGCCAGCGGCTGCAATCGGGCCTGGTCGATGCCGGTCTCCTCGGTAGCCTCGCGCAGCGCGGTGAACACCGGTCCGGTGTCGCCGGGATCGGCGGCCCCACCTGGGAATGCGGCTTGTCCGGCGTGGTGACGCAGGGTCGACGCACGCACGGTCACCAGCAGTTCGGCATCGTCGGGAAGGCCGCCGGACTGAGAATCGGGCGGACCGGAGAACAGCACCAGCACCGCGGCGTCACGCCGCGCCCCGGTGACCGCGGCCTTGGTGTTCGCGGCGGTGATCATCGCCAGCACCTCGGGAGGCACCCGCCGGCGGTAGGCGTGCTTGATGTCTTTGGCGTTGTCGACCAGCGGTTTGAGCCACGATGGGGCCGCTCCAGCGTTGAGGGGAACGAGTTCGCTCCCGTCGCTGGCCCAACTCACCCCGGCTCTCCTAACTGTGGATCGATGGCGGCCGCAATTTCGTCGGCATCGGCGAAGGACCGCGGCAGGATTTCGGCAACGCTACCGTCCGCACGCAGCACAACCGTCGCGGGCATGACGTTCGGCACCTTCAGCGCGGCCGCGATCCGCCTGCGGCCGTCCTGCAGCGTCGGCAGGTGTACGCCCAGCTCAGCCAGTCGCAGCAGGGCCGCTGTCTCGTTCTCGTCCTGATGCACCGTCAGCACCGTCACCTCCGAACCGACCCGACGCTGGTACTCCGCCATCGCGGGCAGTTCTTGGGCGCACGGCGCGCACCAGTAGGCCCATAGGTTGAGCACGACCGTGCGGCCCGCGACCGCCTTGGCGACGTCGACGCTGGACCCGTCACCGGCGCATTCCAGGATGATGCCGCGCAACGCCTCCGGTCCTTCCCCGGCGCCCGGCGTCGGGCATGGCATCAGGTCGGCGCTGGCGCGTGGTTCGGCCAGCGCCTCCGCGGTGTCGGCGTCGCGCCGGTCGCGGGAGGCGCCCGGACCCGTCGAGCCCGGCTGGGATTCGTCGCCGCCGAGCTGGGTCCACAGCGCGGCACCGAGGGCGACCACCACGACCATCACGGCCACGGTCCAGCGGGTCGAGGTGTTCATTCGATGCGTGGGGACGGCGGCTAGAGACCGGCCAGTGCCAGCAGGTGCTCGGTTTCGGGGCCTTTGACCAGAGGCGCGGCGATCAGCGGGTCGGTGGGACCGGCGCCGAAGGACGGGCAGTCCTTGGCGAGGACACATACGCCGCAGGCGGGCTTGCGGGCGTGGCAGACGCGGCGGCCGTGGAAGATCACGCGGTGGCTCAGGTCGGTCCATTCGCTGCGCTCGATGAGCTCGCCGACCGCATGCTCGACCTTCACCGGATCCTCTTCCGTAGTCCATCCCCAGCGCCTGACGAGCCTGCCGAAATGGGTGTCGACGGTGATGCCGGGAATGCCGAAGGCGTTTCCGAGGATGACGTTGGCGGTCTTGCGACCGATGCCGGGCAGCGTGACGAGCTCTTCGAGCGTCGCGGGCACCTGTCCGTCGAACCGCTCGACGAGTTCTTGGCCCAACCGCATCAAGGAGTTGGCTTTGTTCCGGTAAAACCCGGTGCGCCGGATCAATTCCTCGAGTTCGGTGCGGTCGGCCTGCGCATAATCGAGCGCCGTCCGGTACTTCTTGAACAGTGCGGGGGTCGCAAGGTTGACGCCCTTGTCGGTGCTTTGTGCCGACAGAATCGTGGCGACGGCCAACTCGAGCGGATTGGTGAAGTCCAATTCGCAGTAGACATGTGGAAATGCCTGTGCCAGCACACGATTCATTCGCCGCGCCCGACGGACGAGACCGAGGCGGGTCTCACCGTCTCTTTTGCGGGCGCGCTTGGGCACAGTCACGAAAACAGCCTACTGATCGGCTCTGACAGGCCGTCACGGAACACTGCGCGGACCGGTGACAATTCGTAATCCCGCTGAGACCTTGGGCGTGTTTACTTCTGCCTTGTGTCTTGGTTGCTCGTGGCCCTAATTCCTGGGCTGCTGATGCTGGCAACTTTCGCGCTGGAACGGCTCGAGACGAGCCTGTCCCGCGACACCGTGTCGTCCAGCGACGTGGCGGCGTTTCTCGAACAAGCCGAGGCCGACGACGTCAACACACTTGCGCGAGACGGTATGAGCCGCGCCATCGACCGCCAGCATCGGCGATTGCACGGGCAAGCATCCAAACAGAACGACCGAATACCGGGCGGGGATACTCCGGGTTTGCCGACGCGAGTCCTTGTCCACAGCGCGATCAATCCTGAATTTCAGCGGACTCGGCAACCCAATCGTGTGTAGCGTGGGCTGGTCACTTAGGCGCATACCTCTAGACTGATCGCGCTAACCATTTAGAGGTGGGCCTTCGCATGTCATATCAGCCAACAGCTTAAGAGGGGCAACGTGGACGAGATCCTGGCGAGGGCCGGAATCTTCCAGGGGGTCGAACCCAGCGCCGTTTCAGCGCTGACCAAACAACTGCAGCCCGTCGACTTCCCCCGTGGGCACACCGTGTTCGCCGAGGGGGAACCCGGCGACCGGCTGTACATCATTGTTTCCGGCAAGGTGAAGATCGGCCGCCGCTCTCCCGATGGCCGCGAGAATCTGCTCACGATCATGGGCCCGTCGGACATGTTCGGCGAGCTGTCGATCTTCGACCCCGGCCCCCGGACGTCCAGCGCCACGACGATCACCGACGTGCGCGCCGTCTCGATGGACCGCGACGCCCTGCGTGCGTGGATCGCCGACCGCCCGGAGATCGCCGAGCAGCTGTTGCGCGTGCTGGCCCGCCGGCTGCGCCGCACCAACAACAACCTCGCGGACCTGATCTTCACCGACGTGCCCGGCCGCGTGGCCAAGCAGCTTCTGCAGCTGGCCCAGCGCTTCGGCACCCAGGAGGGCGGCGCGCTGCGCGTCACCCACGACCTGACGCAGGAAGAGATCGCTCAGCTCGTCGGCGCATCGCGCGAGACCGTCAACAAGGCGCTTGCCGACTTCGCCCACCGCGGCTGGATTCGGCTGGAGGGCAAGAGCGTTCTGATCTCTGACAGCGAGCGCCTGGCCCGTCGCGCCCGCTGACTGTCAGCTGCGCAGGTAGTCGACCTGGGCTTGGACGCTCCATTCCGCTGCATCCCACAGTTTTTCGTCGACGTCGGTGTAAACATGCTCGACGATCTGCCGCGCGGTGGCCTCGTCGCCGAGCTCGCGTAGCGCTGCCCGCACCTGCTCGAGTCGCTCTTCGCGATGCGCCAGGTACATATCGCTGACCACTTCCAGGTCGGTGAGCTCAGGGCCGTGGCCCGGCAGGACCGTCCGGTGGCCGATGCCACGCAGCCGCCGAAGCGATTCAAGGTAGTCCCGCAGGCTGCCGTCTTCCTTGTCGATGACGGTCGTGCCGCGGCCCAGGACGGTATCGGCGGTCAGCACCGCGTCGTCGAGCAGGAATGACACTGAATCCGCGGTGTGCCCCGGCGTGGCCACCACTGTGATGCGCAAGCCGGCCGCGTCGATGACCTCACCGTCGGTCAGCGGTCCACCGAGGCCCCGCAGGAAGCCGCTGCCGACGGAGCGCACCACCGCGCCGGTACGGTCGACGATCTTGTCGATCGCACCCGTGTGGTCCTCGTGCTTGTGGCTGATGAGTACCAGTGGGATCTTGCCCAGGCCGACGATCAGCTCGATGTGCTCGTCGTCCTCGGGTCCGGGGTCGACGATGACCATCTCGTCGCTGCCCGGTCCCTGCAGCACCCACGTGTTGGTGCCCTCGAGGGTCAGCAGGCCGGGGTTGTCGCACAACAGCACCGACGCGGTTTCCGTCACCGGACGGAGTTTCTTGTACGCGGGGTGCTCGAGGGTCACGCGCTCACGCGACCTCGAAGATCACTTCGACCTCGACCGGGGCGTCCAGCGGCAGCTCCGAGACGCCGACGGCCGAGCGGGCGTGTGCCCCGGCGTCGCCGAAGACCTCACCGAACAGCTGCGACGCCCCGTTGATGACTCCGGGCTGGCCGTTGAAGCCGGGCGCGGAGGCGACGAAGCCCACGACCTTGACCACGCGGGTGACCGAATCGATGCCGACCAGCGAATGCACCGCGGCCATCGCGTTGAGTGCGCACACCCGCGCCAGCGCCTTGCCGTCCTCCGGTGTGACCTGGGCCCCCACCTTGCCTGCCTGAAGCAGACTTCCCGCCTCCATGGGCAGCTGACCGGCGGTGTAGACCAGATTCCCCGTACGCGCCGCGGGCACATAGGCGGCCAACGGCGGCACCACGTCGGGCAGCGTTATGCCCAGCTCGGCGAGTCTGGCCGACGGGCTCATTTTGGTCGCTTGAGATAGGCGACGTGCTGCTCACCGGTCGGTCCTTGGAGTACCGACACCAGCTCCCAGCCGTCTTCTCCCCACTGATCGAGGATCTGTTTGGTCGCGTGCGTCAGCAGCGGAACGGTGGCGTATTCCCATTTGATCGCTTCGCTCACGTCGCCCACCTGGTTTCTTCGCTCATGTTGCTGAGCTTATCGGGCAGCCAAGTGCACTTGGTTAGCATGCACGGGTGGGCACCACCTCTGAGGATCGCGGCGCGGTCGGCTGGCCGTCGCGCCTGACCAAGGCACGACTGCATTTCGTCACCGGCAAGGGCGGAACCGGCAAGTCGACCATCGCCGCCTCGCTTGCGCTGGCGCTCGCCGCCGGCGGCCGCAAGGTGTTGTTGGTGGAAGTCGAAGGGCGACAAGGCATCGCGCAGCTATTCGACGTGCCACCGCTGCCCTACGAGGAGGTCAAGATCGCCACGGCGGACGGTGGCGGCACGGTCAACGCGCTGGCGATCGACACCGAGGCGGCGTTCCTCGAGTACCTCGACATGTTCTACAACCTGGGCATCGCCGGCCGGGCGATGCGACGAATCGGGGCGGTCGAGTTCGCCACGACCATCGCACCGGGCCTGCGTGACGTGCTGCTCACCGGCAAGATCCGCGAGATCGTCACCCGTGCCGAGAAGGGAAAGCAGCCGGTTTACGACGCCGTCGTCGTCGACTCGCCGCCGACCGGCCGTATCTCCCGCTTCCTCGACGTGACCAAGGCCGTTTCGCAACTGGCCAAGGGTGGCCCCGTGCACTCGCAGGCAGAGAGCGTCGTGAAGGTATTGCACTCCGACCTCACCGCGATCCATCTGGTGACGCTGCTGGAAGCGTTACCCATCCAGGAGACGCTGGAGGCCATCGACGAGCTCAAGGAGTTGGGCCTGCCGATCGGCAGTGTCATCGTCAATCGCAACATCCCCTCCTACCTGTCGCCGGATGACCTGGCCAAGGCCGCCGAGGGGGTGATCGACGCCGACGCCGTGCGGGCAGGACTCACCGATGCGGGAATTACGTTGTCCGACACAGACTTCGCGGGGCTGTTGACCGAGACCATCCAGCACGCCACCCGAATTCAGGCGCGTGCCGAAAGCGCCGAGCAACTCGACGAGCTCGACGTGGCCCGTCTCGAGTTGCCGCAGATTTCCGATGGCGTAGATCTCGGTAGCCTCTACGAACTCGCCGAAGCGCTCGCCCACCAGGGGGTCAGATGAGTACCACACCGCCCGCACTCGACATGGCCTCGATCCTGGCCGACACGTCCAATCGCGTCGTAGTGTGTTGCGGCGCAGGCGGTGTCGGCAAGACCACCACCGCAGCGGCGATGGCGTTGCGCGCCGCCGAGTACGGTCGCACCGTCGTGGTGCTGACCATTGATCCGGCCAAGCGGCTGGCGCAGGCGCTGGGCATCAAGGATCTGGGCAATACGCCGCAGCGGGTGCCATTGGCCCCCGAGGTGTCGGGCGAGCTGTACGCGATGATGCTCGACATGCGTCGCACATTCGACGAAATGGTGATCCAGTACTCCGGAAAAGAACGCGCACAAGAGATTCTGGACAACCAGTTTTATCAAACCGTCGCGACGTCGCTGGCGGGCACGCAGGAATACATGGCGATGGAGAAGCTGGGCCAGCTGCTCTCCGAGGACCGCTGGGACCTCGTCGTCGTCGACACTCCCCCGTCGCGCAACGCGCTCGATTTCCTCGATGCGCCAAAACGGTTGGGCGGCTTCATGGACAGTCGGCTGTGGAAGCTGCTGCTGGGACCGGGCCGCGGTATCGGCAAGTTGGTGACGGGCGCGATGGGGTTGGCAATGCGAGCACTCTCGACGGTGCTCGGCTCTCAGATGCTCGGCGATGCAGCGGCTTTCGTGCAGTCGCTGGACGCCACGTTTGGCGGGTTCCGGGAGAAGGCCGACCGCACCTACGAATTGTTGAAGCGCCGGGGCACCCAGTTCGTCGTGGTCTCCGCCGCCGAACCCGACGCGCTGCGTGAGGCGTCGTTCTTCATCGACCGGCTCTCACAGGAACACATGCCGCTGTCTGGGCTCATCCTCAACCGCACCCACCCGATGTTGTCGTCGTTACACGCCGACAAGGCCGACGAGGCCGCGGATGCCATCGAAGCCGCCGATCCCGACTCAGTGACCGCGGCGGCGCTGCGGATCCACTCCGACCGTGCGGGACGGTCCAAGCGGGAGATCAGGCTGCTGTCGCGGTTCACGGGCGCCAATCCACATGTGGCGATCGTGGGTGTGCCGTCGTTGCCGTTCGACGTCTCCGACCTGGACGCGTTACGGGCGATCGCCGATCAGATCACCGGCGAGACGCCTGCGGCGTGAGCCGCAATCCAGCCGGAGCGGCTTAGACAGCGCTGCGGTGCTTGCGCTGGGCGGCGAAGAACTCGGCCCAGGAAACCACCTCGGGGTGCTGCTTGAGCAGGGCACGGCGCTGGCGTTCGGTCATGCCTCCCCACACACCGAACTCCACCCGGTTGTCGAGCGCATCGGCGCCGCATTCCAGGATCACCGGGCAATGCCGGCAGATCACGGCTGCTTTACGCTGCGCGGCTCCGCGGACGAAAAGCTCATCGGGGTCGGCCTGACGGCAGCGTGCCTGGGAAACCCAGGCGATGCGTGCCTCAGCCTCGGCGCCTTGGACGACACTGGGGGCAGAAATTGTCATGCTTGTCCTCCGCACTGCGGGCCTCGTACCGGACACCAGCGTTCCCCTTCGTTCCGGCCGCCCCCCGACGACGGCTTACTCTCCTGGTGCAGAGCGCGTTAGTGCGTTCTACGTCACGTTGCGACGGTCTAGTGTGACCTGCATCGCACTGTCAGCACAACTTAAGTGGTCAGAACGCTTCTGCGCAATACGTAGAAGGCCACTTTTTTGGGACAACCGTGCCGTCCTTGACGGAAATTGACGCGCGCGCAGGTCGGCGAGCTAACAATGTGAGGCGATAACCGGGGGAAATCTGCGAATTTTGCTGGCGGAATCCGCTAGCTACTCTGTACGCATGCCCGAGACCCCGCCGCCCCCACCGCCGACCGCGGTCGCGGTGATCAAGCTCGCGTGGTGCTGTGTGTTGGCCAGCGTCGTCCTCGCGGCCCTGATGTTTCCCGTGGTCGGAGGGTTCGGACTGGTCTCGAACCGTGCCTCGGACGTGGTGGCCAACGGTTCGGCGCAACTGGTGGAGGGTGAGGTGCCGCAGGTGTCGACGATGGTCGACGCCAAGGGCAACGTCATCGCGTGGCTGTACAGCCAGCGTCGGTTCGAGGTGCAAAGCGACCAGATCGCCAACACCATGAAACTGGCGATCGTGTCCATCGAGGACAAGCGGTTCGCCGAACACAACGGCGTGGATGTACAGGGCACTCTCACCGGTCTTTCCGGTTATCTGTCCGGAAACCTCGACACCCGCGGCGGCTCCACGATCGAGCAGCAGTACGTGAAGAACTATCAGTTGTTGGTGATCGCGCAGACCGACGCGGAGAAGCGGGCGGCCATCGAGACCACACCGGCGCGCAAGCTGCGCGAGATCCGGATGGCGCTGACGCTGGACAAGACCTTCACCAAGCCCGAGATTTTGACCCGCTATCTGAACCTCGTCTCATTCGGCAACGGCGCGTTCGGTGTGCAGGACGCCGCGCAGACGTACTTCGGCATCAACGCCTCCGAGCTGAACTGGGAACAGGCCGCACTGCTGGCCGGCATGGTGCAGTCGACCAGCACCCTCAATCCGTACACGAATCCCGAGGGCGCCCTGGCCCGCCGCAACGTCGTGCTGGACACCATGATCGAAAACATCCCCGAGGAGGCCGCGGCGCTGCGGGCGGCGAAGGACAAGCCCCTGGGCGTTCTGCCGGTGCCCAAGGAGTTGCCGCGCGGCTGTATCGCCGCGGGCGATCGCGCGTTCTTCTGCGATTACGTCCTCGAATACCTCGCGCGCGCCGGGATCAGTAAGGACCAGGTCGCCAGGGGCGGATACCTGATCAAGACCACTCTGGACCCCGACGTACAGATTCCGGTGAAAACGGCGGTCAACAACATCGCAAGTCCCGACCTCGACGGCGTCGCGAGCGTGATGAGCGTGATCAGGCCGGGCAAGGAGTCCCATCCGGTCCTGGCGATGGCGAGCAACCGGACCTACGGCCTGAACCTGGAGGCCGGGGAGACCATGCAACCCCAGCCCTTCTCGCTGGTCGGCGACGGCGCAGGGTCGGTGTTCAAGATCTTCACCACAGCCGCCGCGATGGACATGGGCATGGGCATCAACGCTCAGCTCGACGCGCCCGCCCGGTTCCAGGCCAAGGGTCTGGGCAGCGGTGGTGCCAGGGGCTGCCCACCGGCGACGTGGTGTGTGCAGAACGGCGGCAACTACCGCGGCACCATGAGCGTCACCGATGCGCTGGCCACGTCGCCGAACACGGCCTTCGCCAAGCTGATCTCGCAGGTCGGTGTGCAGCGCACCGTCGATATGGCGGTCAAGCTCGGCCTGCGTTCCTACGCGCTGCCTGGCACCGCCCGTGACTACGACCCGGAGAGCAACGAGAGCCTGGCCGACTTCGTCAAGCGACAGAATCTCGGCTCGTTCACGCTGGGCCCCATCGAGGTCAACGCATTGGAGTTGTCGAACGTCGGGGCCACGCTGGCGTCCGGCGGCATGTGGTGCCCGCCCAATCCCATCGCCGAGGTCATCGACCGCGACGGCAAGCAGGTGTCGGTGACCACCGAGACGTGTGAACAGGTCGTACCCGAGGGGCTGGCCAACACTCTCGCCAACGCGATGAGCAAGGACGACACGGGCGCGGGCACCGCCGCCGGTGCCGCTGGCTCGGTCGGCTGGAATCTGCCGATGTCGGGCAAGACCGGTACCACCGAGGCCAGCCGCTCCGCGGGCTTCCTCGGTTTCACCAACCAGTACGCCGCGGCCAATTACATCTACGACGACTCGACCGCGCCGGGCGCACTGTGCTCCTACCCGCTGCGCCAGTGCGGCGGTGACGGCAACCTGTTCGGCGGTAACGAACCCGCCCGGACGTGGTTCAGCGCGATGATGCCGATCGCCAACAACTTCGGGCCCGTCACGCTGCCGCCGACCGACCCCCGTTACGTCGATGGCGCACCGGGCTCGCGGGTGCCCAGTGTCTCCGGGATGAGCGAGAGCACCGCGCGGCAGCGGCTGCGCGACGCGGGTTTCCAGGTCGCCAACGAGTCGACGCCGGTGAACAGCACCGCGTCGTACGGATCAGTGGTGGGCACGTCACCGGCCGGTCAAACGGTGCCCGGGTCGATCATCACGATCCAGATCTCCAACGGCATCCCGCCGGCACCGCCTCCCCCGCCACCGGGTGCGATACCGGGTCTGCCGCCGCCGGTCGGGCAGACGGTGGTTCAGATCCCGGGACTGCCGCCGATCACGGTGCCGGTGCTGGGTCCGCCACCACCGCCGCCACCACCACCGGGGGCCCCGCCACCACCGCCGTGACAGCCCTGTGGTCTGGCCCACGCTGACCGCGGTGAAATCGCAGTGAACGGTGGGCTGGCAGTAAGCTCTGCTTCATGCCCGCGTCTTCGATTTTGAAGAATTCCGCAGTCGCCGCCGCCGGTTCGCTGGCTGCGGGGATCGGCTATGCGTCGCTCATCGAGCGCAATGCATTCGCCGTGCGTGAAGTGACGATGCCCGTGCTCTCTCCCGGATCGTCACCGCTGAAGGTGCTGCACATCAGCGACATCCACATGCGTCCGCAGCAGCGCCGCAAGCAGGACTGGCTGCGGGAACTGGCGCGGCTGGAGCCGGACCTCATCGTCAACACCGGTGACAACCTCGCCCACCCGAAGGCCGTGCCCGCCGTCGTGCAGGCACTCGGCGACCTGCTCGCCGTGCCCGGGGTTTTCGTGTTCGGCAGCAACGACTACTTCGGTCCGAAGCCGAAGAACCCGCTGAACTACCTGACCAATCCGACTCGCCGCCTGCACGGCGAGCCGCTGCCCTGGCAGGACCTTCGCGCGGCGTTCACCGAGCGCGGCTGGCTGGACATGACGCACACCCGGCGCGAGTTCGAGGTGAGCGGCCTGCTGGTCGCGGCCGCGGGCGTCGACGATCCGCACCTCAAGCGTGACCGCTACGAGACGATCGCCGGACCCGCCAACCCGGCGGTGAACCTGCGACTGGGCCTGACCCATTCGCCGGAGCCGCGGGTGCTCGACCGTTTCGCCGCCGACGGCTATCAGCTGATCATGGCCGGGCACACCCACGGCGGCCAGCTGTGCCTGCCGTTCTACGGCGCGGTCGTCACCAACTGCGATCTCGATCGTTCGCGGGCAAAGGGTGCCTCCCAGTGGGGCGCCCACACGCAGCTGCACGTGTCCGCAGGCATCGGCACTTCACCGTATGCACCGGTGCGGTTCTGCTGCCGCCCCGAGGCCACGTTGCTGACTCTGGTCGCCGCACCAATCGGCGGGTCCTTCACCGGCATCCAAGAGGGCCAGTCCCACCCGAGCGTCTCGGTGCGCTGAGCGCCTTGAGCGCGGCAACGAGCGCCAGCCGGGGCCGGCCACGCAAGTGGGTCGACAATGCGGTTCGGTTGATCGAGGCCGACGCGCGCCGTAGCGCCGACACGCACCTGCTGCGCTATCCGCTGCCGACCGCGTGGTGCGACACGGTTGATGTCGCGCTCTACCTCAAGGACGAGACCACCCACATCACCGGCAGCCTCAAGCACCGGTTGGCGCGGTCGTTGTTCCTGTATGCGCTGTGCAACGGCTGGATCGACGAGAACACCACCGTCATCGAGGCGTCATCGGGTTCGACGGCGGTGTCAGAGGCGTATTTCGCGGCGCTGCTGGGTTTGCCGTTCATCGCGGTGATGCCGAGCTCGACGAGCGCCAGCAAGATCGCCCTGATCGAATCACAAGGCGGCCGTTGCTATTTCGTCGCCGAGTCGTCGCAGGTGTATGCCGAGGCCGAGCGGCTGGCCGCGGAGACCGGTGGCCATTATCTCGACCAGTTCACCAACGCCGAACGCGCCACCGACTGGCGCGGCAACAACAACATCGCCGAGTCGATCTTCGATCAGATGCGCGACGAGGCCCACCCCGTGCCCGACTGGATCGTGGTGGGCGCGGGCACCGGTGGCACCAGTGCGACGATCGGCCGGTTCATCCGGTACCGCCGCTACCAGACGCGCTTGTGTGTGGTCGACCCGGAGAACTCGGCGTTCTTCCCTTCCTATGCGCAGGGGCGCGGCGACGTCGTCACGGGGATGTCGTCGCGGATCGAGGGCATCGGCCGTCCACGCGTGGAGCCGTCGTTTCTGCCCGACGTCGTGGATCGGATGGTCGTCGTGCCCGATGCGGCGTCGGTCGCTGCCGCGCGGCATGCGAGTGCGGTGCTGGGGCGACGGGTGGGTCCGTCCACCGGGACGAACCTGTGGGGCTCCTTCGGGCTACTTGCCGAAATGGTCGCCAACGGACGCAGCGGGTCAGTGGTGACCCTGCTCGCCGACAGCGGCGACCGCTACGCGGACACCTACTTCTGCGACGAGTGGCTTACCAGCCACGGGCTGGACCCCTCGCCGTGGGCCGAGGTCCTGGTCGAATTCGAACGCTCCGGCCGCTGGCCCTGATCCTCGGACCGGCCCATGAGGGGACCGTCGGACGTCAGGAACAGCCACAAGGCGGCCAGGACGAAGAATCCCAGATAGATCGAAGCGCCGAGCCCGGTCATTTCTCGCCTCACTTAGTCGTTTTCTACCGTCAGTTTGCATAACGCCACCGACAACCCAAATGCATCCACCGGCGTGTCGTGACGTGCACCTCAGTGCGGCCAGGCGCGTTTGGTGTCACACCGCGGGGGTGCGATACGCTGTCGTGGCTTCACTCGGGGTGTGGCGCAGCTTGGTAGCGTGCTTCGTTCGGGACGAAGAGGTCGTGGGTTCGAATCCCGCCACCCCGACTGGTGTGTTCGCAGGTAGAGGCCCTGACCGGGAATTCTGGTCGGGGCCTTCTTACTTCCCAGTCCGCAGCTGGTCCGCAGTGGATTCCAAAGACCGCATCCGCGCCGCATCTAGTGCAACCGAAACCTGCTCCAGGTCGTCCGGGAACAAGTCTGCATAGGTGTCCAGGGTCAGGACTGCGGACGCGTGCCCGAGCATCGTCTGGACGGCCTTGACGTTGGCCCCCGCGCTGATCGACAGCGACGCCGCCGTGTGGCGAAGGTCGTGCGGTGTCACGGTGGGGTACGCCGGGTCTGCTGCCTGGAGACGTTGGACGGCCACGTTGAAGACCCGCGGCCGCCACGTCGACACTCGCAGCAGTGCTCCTCCTGGCGATGTGAACACCAAGTCCTCACGCCGCTTACCCATCATGAGCACGGCCAGCGGCTCGGCCAGGAACGCCGGGAACGGCACCGAGCGACGTTCGTGGGATTTCGGCGACGACCACACCACACGTCCCTTCACCTCGGCGACCGCCTCACGGATATTCACCCTGCGACGCAGCATGTCGAATGACTCCACCCGCAGCGCTGCCATCTCGCCCCAGCGCAACCCGGTGTAGGCCAGAAATCGAACAACGATGGCGTACTCGCCGACCTCGCGGGCCAGAAGTTCCACCTGCCGGTGCGTCAGGTAGCCCCGTGCTCGGTGCTGTCGTCGCGGCGACTTCACTCCCATACACGGATTGCGGGGGATCCGTCGATCGTCGACGGCCATCTCCAGAATCTGTCTCAGGACGCTAAGCGCATTCTCGATGGTGGCCGGTTTGGCTCCACCCGCCGCCAATTGCTGCACCCACGCCCTGATATCCGACGATTGCACGTCGGCTACTGCGACCGCGGCCCACCGGCCTTCGACGTAGCCCGACCATGCGAACGCGCGTGTCGCAACCGTCGTCTCCTTCAAATGGCCCTGGGTACCAAGCCACTTGGCGTGCAATTCACGGACGGTAATGCGCCCGGCTTTTGGCGCGACATAGGTTCCTATCGTCTGCGCGGCTGTGATCTCGTTGAGAAAGGCCTGAGCGTCCACCTTGCGGTCGAACGAACGGGTGTTCTCACCGCCTTGATCATCGACATACCGGGCCAACCATCGGCGCCCTTTGCCATTGCGCGCGGCAGGGGTCCCGTCCGATCGACGCCACCTGTCCTCGACGCCGGCGCGGCGGTTTCGTCGCTGCATGTGAGCCACCTCCGTTGGGTGCCAGATTCCCACCGACCACCGACAGCCGACGAAATCGTTCGACTGGAGCCAATTTATAGGCGAAGTTGAGGGTACTGGTGGACAAATGCAGGGCGCCACCACCACCGTTGGATTCGTTGACAGAACCCACTATTGAGGAGCAGCTACATGGATCTACTGAGTGCCAAACAGGTTTCAGACATCATCGGCATTCCCGTTGGAACTCTCCGCTACTGGCGCCACTGCGACATCGGACCGGCCAGTTTCACCTTGGGCCGCCGAGTCGTCTACCGGCGCGACGAAGTGCTGCGATGGATCTCGGAGCAAGAAAGCGCAACCCGGCGCGGAGGCGGAGACGCCGCGTGAACCGCACCCACGAAAAAGACCCCGGGGCCTAGCCGAGGTCTTTGTTCGAACCACCTGATCATCCGACACGGAAGTTCCACATGAGAATAGCTCGTCAACGCAGCCTGCATAAGCACCGTATGCAGGAAATCCTATGAGCGACAACACCGAGACGGACAAGAAGTCGGTAGCCGCACGCTTGGTCAGCATGGCACAGGAACGCTACCTGCTCGGGCTCTCAGAAGAGGGCGAGCCGTTCGGCGCTGACCGCGACCGCCCGCACTTGGTGATGCTGCTCCGCGCCGGCAAGGCCGGTCTACGCGCCGACCTCGCCGCACGGTACTTCGCCGAAACCGGCGCGGTCGCCGGCGGCCAGGCGCTGACTGACGCCACCCTGATCCTCGAAGGTTTGGCTGCCACGAAGCCGCCCGAACGCCTCAACCTCCGCGTCGCTGACGATGACGGCACCATTTACATCGACACCGGACGGCCCGATGTCCAGACGATTCGTATCCGACAGGGCCGGTGGACGCTCACCGAACGGGCACCTGTGCGCTTTCTGCGTACCAAGTTGACCGGGGCGATGCCGCTGCCGGCTCAGGGCGGGAATGTCGAGAAGCTCTGGGATTTCGTCAACGTCGACTTTGAAGACCGACCGGTCCTCCTTGCTGCCCTCGTTGCCGCTCTTGTCCAGACGGACGTCCCCCACCCGATCTTGGCGCTGTTCGCCGAGCAGGGCAGCGCCAAGAGCACAACCACGCGCATGCTGGTCGATCTCATCGACCCGTCACCGGTCCCCCTGCGGCAGGCACCGCGTGACGCCGACTCGTGGGTCACTGCAGCCTCCGGTTCGTGGGTCGTTGCCTTGGACAACCTGTCGACTATCTCGCCGTGGTTGTCGGATTCTCTGTGCCGCGCCGCCACCGGCGACGGCAACGTCAAACGGGCGTTGTACACAGACTCCGATCTCGCAGTCATCAAATTTCGGCGGTGCGTCATCATCAACGGCATCGACGTCGGAGCAGTGCGGCCCGACCTCGCGGAGCGACTGGCGACTGTCGACCTGCGACGCATTGATCGCCACATGCGACAACCGGAAGCCACGATGCGACAACAGTGGCGCACGGCTCTACCAGGGATTTTGGGCGGGCTTCTCGATCTGGCCGCCGTCGTCCATCAACGGCTGGAAACCATTTCGGTCGACGTGTCGCCACGGATGGCGGACTTCAGTCGCACGCTGGCGGCCGTTGACGAGATTCTGTCGACCCATGGCTTCCGGCGTTACCTGTCACGCGCCAATCAACTCTCCGAAGACAGCCTGTCCGCCGACCCGTTCATCGAACAGCTACGGCTGCACATCCGGGAACCGCTCGTCGCAAAGTCCGGAGGCGACCTGCTGGCGACAGTCACGCCAACCGGCGACACCTGGCGCAGGCCGAAGGAGTGGCCCCGGAACGGGCGGGATGTCACGGCCGTCCTACGACGGCACGCACCCGCGCTACGGAGTCTGGGTTGGGCGATCGAAGACGATGGCGCTCGAAATCATCGGAATGTCCTGTTGTGGACCGTCTACCCGCCCTACAAAGATGTGTCGGCCAAACAACACTCGCAATCCTCGCGTCCCTCGCGCATTTCGGCTCCGCGGGAGCAGTCGTCCTCTGTTCAAGAGCTGCCCGCGCACCGCCAGACTGTCCCGAAGGGTCATTCAGCCGACGATCTAGACGTCGAGGCGTCGTGACCGCGCTTGTCGGGCTAGCGGCGTCGGCACCATCGGGCAGAATCTGGACCAGGTCCCTCAACGGGAGGAGTGGTCTTCGTGAGCACGCAATTCGACGCGATCGTCCAGGCGGTCATCCACGACTGGCCTGACTACGGGTGGTCAGGCCAGTTGGAGGCGGCCATCAAGCAGCTGTATCTGTCAGATCTTTCTTATCCAGCAACATGGTCCAGCGAACGCCGCGAGGAGTTCGCAGAGCGCCACGCCGGCGACGATGCGCTTCTTCTCACCACCTCGTTGGACGATCTCATCGATACCGTCACAGATCGCTATGCGCGCGATCACGGAGTTCTCCCCCATCGTGACGATGCGACCCTGCTTCTCGAAGCGGCGCGACGAGACGCAATCGACGAACTGGAGCTCCGCTTCGTGGCTGACCTACCTGCCGAGATCGCCGCGTTGACAGCCCACGGTGTTGGAAGGGCAAATGGCTCTCTGACGGCGTGCGGGCCGGCCCAACGGCGGCAGAGCAGCACACTGCGCCTAAGCCGTCCTTAGGTAGGTTCCGTTTTGCGGCGGCACCATCCGCTTCGAAATGGCCTTTCGCACTCCCGTGTCGACAGACGAGATGCGATCGAGCGGCGCATAGATCCCTTGAAGCCGCGTTCGCTATTTCCGGACCGGGGGCCGCTGCCTCTCCTGCTCCTCATCTCTGACGATAGCGCCTACACTTGTCGGTAGGTGCATCTAAGGTGCATCTCTATGGACAGGACAGTATGACCATCGATCCACACACACTTCGCCCAGCTGAGGACGTTCCATTGGGGGGGCTGCCCTCGGCCGATCCGACCCTGCTCGGAAACGCTCCCCTCGAAGTCGCAGTGATCGAGATCCGGTATACCGCCCGTACCGACGAGATCACACCGGAGGTCGCCGCTGCTTTCCGGGACGACCTTGTGGAGAACACGGGGGTGGACTTCCCGAGCATTCAACCCACCGTCCAACAGCAGATGAGGATCGACTTCGGGGCCAACGGCGTTTCCCAGGTGGCAGCGGAGTCCAGTGGGTGGCAAATTGCTTCCGCGGACGGAGCACACGTCACGCTCATGCCCGACATCCTGATCATGCAGGTCAACCGCTACGAGCGGTGGCGTACCAGCATGAAGGCTCCGCTAACCGTTCTGGTCGAATCTCTCGGACGGTTAGTCAAGCCATCGTTGGTGCACCGCATCGGTCTGCGGTACGTCGACCGCTTCCATGACAGTGGGTTCAACTCTGCAGAGGCTTGGCGTGGCCGGATCGACGACACCCTTCTGGGCCCTGTGCTTAACCCAGTGTTCGGCGGCAGTGTTCGAGGTGCTCAACAGCAGGTGGAGATCCGGCTTGATGATCATCACGGCGCGTTGCTGCGGCATGGACCAGTTCGCGATGATTCGGGCAAGTGCGTGCAGTATCTACTCGATACGGACGTGTTCCGCCACTCCTCATTCACGTTCGACGTGCGAGAGGTCGTCATCTCAGCGGAGCGGCTGAACCGCACTTCGTTGTCACTTTTTCAGGCGTCGGTTACCGATACCTACCTGAAAGAGCTTCGAGAAGGGAGCGCGAAATGACGATCATGGAGCAGCAGCCGACCGGCTCCCGCGTGCTCCGGTCACCTTCCTGGGCCCGAGCACAAAAGGGCCTGTACCCGGCCCCTTGCGAGGACGGACTCTGGTCCAGCACGTTCGTGGAGATGAGTTCATCGCCGGGGTTGCGGGATGTCGTCGCGCATTTCTCTGGAGCCCTCGACCCGTGCGGATGGGATCAGGTTCGCGTCGAAGTTTTCAAGAGTCTCGACGGGCAGATGAACCTTCCGGGCTCGGCGCTGTGGTTGACGATGCCGTATACATTCATCGATACGGTGCTGTCCGACGAGCAACAGGTCGACGAGACGGTCGATGTTCTTGATGCCTTCGAACGAATCCGAGCCGAACTGGGCCTAACGCAGAAGGAGATGTTCAAGGCCACCGGCATCAACAAGCGCACGTTCCACTCGTGGGCGGCAAAGCCCCCCGCCAGCCGGCCCCGTGTAGCCAGCTTGGGTGGACTGTGGGAGTTGGCGGACGCCGTCGACGACCTCCGCAGCACACTGGACCAGCCGATGAACAGGTGGCTGCGTGCCGACAAGAAGCGAGCCTCCGCACTACTCGACGGCCGGTTCGACGACCTCGTTGACCTGGCTGTGGATCGGACGCCGTTCCCTCGGCGAGAGATCGGCACTTCGGTATACGAGGGGATCGCCGAACACGTCGAGACACCGATCATTCGAACCGGTGGTCCGGTGGTGACCGAGAACGTCGAGGACGGATTCGCCCGGTGACTATTGATCGACTCCTGCCGGAGCGATGGCCCCCGCACACGCTTCTCGCTCTGGAGCGGTGGCGGCAAGGGCATCTTCTCCCGATGGATCGCGGCGCATGGATCGTCCCAGCGTGGGTAGACGACCCTGTAACCGGAGAACCCGCTGCCGATGGAGCGTTGGGTGAGGTGCGTGCTCGGTCAGCACCATTGAGTGACAGCGGGTATGCCGCGGTGGTGTCACAGACCTGCGACATTGCGGGCGGTCCCGGGATGCGGCATCCGCTGGTGCAGGCATGCCCGGTACGCGACATCTCAGTCTTTTCGACGGAGAAGGTCCAGCAGATCAAAGACCATCAGCTCTCCGACTACGTCTGGCTAAGTGAGCCTCCGGTTCCTGGAGCGGTTTGGGCCGTGGACCTGCGCGCGATCGTTCCGGTCAGCAAGGGTTTGCTCGCTGCGCAGGAACCGGTCGTGGGGTTCGCCTCGATTGAGGACGAGCTCATTCTCGGACAGCGCCTTGCCAGCAAACTTGGCCGGCCTGCTGTGCACGATGCGCTTGCCGGTCCGGTATTCGAAGCTCTGCGCAAACTCATTTCGAAGGCGAAGAAGTCGCAGGACTGGTGCGATGACGTCGAACAGCTTCGTTTGGAGATCGTCGAGGGGACCACACTGTATCCGAAGCGTGTGCGACTACTCGTGCTGACAGACGTCCGCTTCGGACCGTCGGAGAAGAAACCGCTTCGCGACGAATGGAAGTCCCATCGGAAGTCATTGAACGCCGCCGGGATTACTTGGGAACCAATCCATTTCCTCACGGTCGACAAATGCCCCGTGCGACTCTATCGCGCGTCGGTACCCATCGAAGCGCCGACTCTCGAGCGCGGACGGTTTGCATAGACCCACTCGGGGTGTCCGCCTCACCAATCGCACAGCTGATTTCGGACAGGGTGGCCCCACGTACCTATCGAAGCACGCCGCGGTCCGCTCCCGGCCGGATCGCGGAGTCAGAAGGCAGGTTACGAGCGACTGCGCTCACTGGCGACGGATCCGCCCTAGGGCGCTCGGCAACGCCGATGCCGATGTTGCGCAGGACGCACATCGATTGCCTGGCGGGTTATCTGCCACGTGACCCAGGTTACGCAGCGCGCATCACGCGGGCACAACGGGCGTTGACGACCAGATGATCGATACGGTTGCTGAGCCGTTCAGGCGCGATACGGATAAACAGCTTTGGCGAGATCACGCGCCGCCGTCAGAGTCGCTCGGTCGAGGTCCTTGTGCCGTGCCCGTTCCGTGAGCCTCGCTAGCAGCGTGCACAGCGCCCGCTCGTCCCGGGAGGCAATGTCTGCGGCGTCGAGCGCGCTGACAGGGACAGGAGCCGGTGAATCTTCAGGCGTCAGGGCGAGGTCGGTCGCGGAACCGGCCCTCGGCACCTCGACGACGCGGATCGGCGTTCCGTGGCGCTCGGCAGCCATGCGTGCAGCAGATGAGTCGCGCCGACACGTGTCCGAGCAGTAGAGCCGGCAGCGTCCGCGACGTGGCCTGTCTTCAGGATCCATCATCAACACATCGCATCGCACGCACCGCGGCCACTCCGTGTCCACACGAGCGTCGCGCCATGCATCAGCGCGCGCAGCCGGTTGCTTCTTAACGGCTTTCGCCGCCTTGCTGCGCAGCAGCGCGCGTATCTCTCTGACATCAACACCGACCAGCTCGGCGATAGCCGCCAACGTCGCGCCACGTTCCCGCATGTCCTTGATCGATGCACAGGCTTCCGCGTAATAGCGGCTGCGCCTGCGCTGCGCCTCCGCCTCCGCTTGCTGGCGAGACTGCGCGACGCGACGGGCCTGCCATTCGTCCACATCCTGCAGGCGTCCGATCAACGCCCGAACGGCGGTCGCGTCATCGGCGTTGGCACGGTCCTGCTGCGCTCGCACTTCGTTCGCTCGGCGTTGCGCCTCGACGGCGCGACGACGCGCCTCCAGTTTCGACACAGCAGTCATGTCGACAACCTACGAAGCAACACGAGGTTTCGTCCACGACCACAGCCACATTCGTCTCAGTTCCGCGCGTCGCTCAGCGTCACTTCCGATGGCGCGCCCCGGCCGCTGTCGTCACTGCCGAGTAACCCGCCCCGCTTGCCACCAAGCCATCCCTGCCAGCCAGTTCCTCCAATTCCGACACACCTCTTGCACTCTGGGGCCAGCACGATCACTTTTCGTCGGACGATAAACACGCATCGATCCGCAATGCCATTGACGAAAGTGCTACGGGGTCTCAACGCGAGCAACCGCACTGCGAACGCTGAGGCGGTTCACGTCGCCTGGCCCGACATAGTCGTCGTGGGCATGCCTGCGATCTGCGTGCACGGCCCCTAGCGAGTGACGGCGAACATTTCGCCGGTGCCATCGCCGACGTGACTGGAGTGCAGAGGAAAGTTCGAAGACCAGCCAGACTGGGCGCAGTGAAACTCGTTGCCGCTAGAGGGCTATGCGAGCGGTCGCCCTGCATGCAGACTGGCGGCCTTCACGCGCTTGGTCTCGCCATCGTCGCTCTTGCAGTGGGCGGCGAGAAAGCCATCGACGAGGTTCTCGCAGTCGTCGTGAGTGATGCCGCGAATCCCGGTCATCCGGGCAAACGCCAGTGGGCCGACCAGTTGGCACAGCGCCAGTTCTCGGTCGAAGTTCTCCAACTCGGCTTGCGCCGTCGGGCTAGAGAGTATGGCGTCGAACGGTTGCCGGTACTGGTCGACGACTCGGGCCCGCAACGCGCCGGATGTGTGTCGATCATCGGCTTCGTTCGTCGGGCCGGTGGGACCAAGGGACAGCCATGCCAGCGTCGTGACATGCAGTGGCGCGTCGTTGAAAAGAGCGGCTTGGCGGCTTAGCAATTCGATCAACTGGTCACGCAGAGGGCCGCTGGTCGGTACCGGAGTCGCCACCTGGGGAAGCAAGCGTTCGAACGTGGCTGCGAGCAGGTGCGACGAACTTTGGAAATGGCGGTAAAGCGTGGTTCTGGCCACTTTGGACGCTTTGGTGACGGCATCGATCGTGACGGCTTCCACGCCGCCAGTGCTCAGAAGGGTCGCGGCTGCATCCAGCAGTCGATTTCGAGACCGGATTCGCCGCGGGTCCACGTCATCGTCAGGGACCGGCGCTGGCTGACTGTCGCTCACTCATTCACCTCGGCGGTCGATTTCACGCGATGCTGTCCTGGCAGTCTAGCAGTGTGGTACTAACGGTATCGAAGCGAAACCGATAGTATTGGAGCGTGATTGTGCCGGAAAGCGCGTCGCTGCCGAAGCGGTTACCTTCGCACACGACAACGTGCATGGGTTGCGGCCCCGACAATCCCCACGGACTGCAGTTGGTGGTGCACCGCCGCGGCGACGCGGTGTACTCCGACGTGATTTTCGACGAGCGCCACATCGGGGCTCCTGGGCTGGCCCATGGCGGAGCAGTTGCGGCGGCGTGCGATGACGTCTTGGGATTCACATTGTGGATCGCCGGCACACCAGCGGTGACTCGCAGCCTGACAGTGGAGTATCTGCGGCCGGTACCTCTGCATCAACCCCACAGGATCACCGCCCACATCCGGTGCCGCGAAGGACGGGCTCTGCACGTCATGGCGACGGGCACTGATTCCGATGGGGCCAACCGCTTCACCGCCACTGCGGTATTTGTCGCGGTCAGCCAGGATCACTTCGCTGCGCACGGCGACGTCAGTGCTTTTGGCGGCCTTCTCGAACAGTTCTCACGTCACGGCGGCCTCGACGACGGGCGACCATGACGCTCCCCCTTTCTCGCAGCCATGGCAAAACCCGACCGCTGGAGGCAAAATCAGCCGGCGGCCGGACGCGGACCGCTGTAGCGCCCGCCTCGCATTCATCCACCCAGCGCCGGGAAGCGATTCTGGACGCGGCCCTGCTCGTGGCCACGTCAGGTGGCTATGAGGCGGTTCAGATGCGGTCGGTCGCCGAGCGGGCCGGTATCGCCGTCGGCACGCTCTACCGCCACTTCCCGGCGAAGACCAACTTGTTGGTGGCGGCGCTATCGCGCGAGTTTCGCCGACTCGACTCGGCTGACGACTGGGCTAGCGGTGACGGCACGCCATTGGAACGGCTCGAACGTCTCACCACACACCTACATGACCGCTGGCAGCGCGATCCCTGGCTGACATCAGCCATGACACGAGCGTTCGCCGTTGCAGACACCCGGGCAGCCGCAGAACTAGACTGCGCCGCCGCCGAAATTCAGACCCTGCTGGCCCGCACGCTCAGGGGCGGCGAACCGACTCCAGCCGATTTACACATCGCCGCGATCATCTCCGACGTGTGGCTGGCCAACCTCGTGGCCTTTTGTGGCCACCGAGCGTCGGCCGCCGATACTCGCGAACGCATCGACCTGGCCACTCGGCGCGTGGTGACCAGCCGCGCACGACCCGCGGAAACCGCATAACGATACTAGTAGTATCGCAGCGCTACCTGAAGTACCCTTAGGGCGAGGCTCGATGACGCGGCGAAGGAGAGTGCCATGTATACCCAATGGATCGAAAATTGTGTCGTGCAACGCGTCTCCGTGCGCGACGGCCTGGTCCTGGACCTGGACGACTACAACGAGATTGTCATCTCGTGCCCCTTGCTGCTGACACTGCCTGCGGTCGACCCGTATCCCGCAGAAGCGGTACGCATCGATCCACTCAAGATCGCGACTGACGAACGCCCGTTGTTGAACCTCGCCGGCGCGGTGTGCACTCAGGCCTGGTCCGGCGACGATGGAGGGCTACACCTGAGGTTCTCGCGTGGACACAGCATCGACGTCGACCCCGATTCCGAGGAAACGGCATGGGAGTTGTACGGCAAGCGCCACGGCTACATGGCATGCCTACCCCGGGGGCGGGTACGCGTGGTCCGCCACGACCTCCCCGACAGCGACGACGCCAACATCCTCAACAACGCCGCACAACCGTCGGCGGGGTCGGCGCGACAGACGCACTAAATGCGACCGCGGACGGGGACGGGTCAACTTCGGCGGCAATGCGTGGATCAGATTGAACGTGGACCGGACTGCCCTGGCGACATCGAGGCGGGCGAGCATTCCCGAATGATGCTGTCGAGGTTTTGCTGCACGCGCTCGGGAGCGATGCCAACCGATGGTGAATACAGCATGATGTGGTCGAGGACGCCGTCGTAGCGTCTCAGCTGTTCACGGACCTCGTGTGCCGTCCCCGCGACGCCCATGGTGTCGATCATCTCCTCGGACACCGCGGCGAACATCGCCGGGAAATCGCGCTGGGCGAATGCTTCCCGGATGGTTCGGCCTTCGCTGGCGAAGCCGTTCACATCAAGTACCGTCTCGTAGGATTTGACCGAGGAGTAGAACGCAATCTGCTGCGCCAGTTCGCGCCTGGCGACCTCGGCGTCGTCGTGGATGGCGCACATCACCATGGAAATGATTTCCACGTCATTGGGGTCGCGGCCGGTGTGCGCGGCACCCCTGGCGATAGCGGGCCGGACGATCTCCTCGACGTAGGTGGTGGTGAACAGGGGATGTCCGGCCAGCCCGTCGGCCACCCGCCCGGCCGCCTCGCACATCCGAGGCCGGACACCGGCGGTGACGATCGGGATCGGCCGGCTGGAGGGTCCCACGTCGCCGGTCGGCGTGAGATTCATTCTGTAAAAACGACCCTCGTGATGGATCGGGCCTTCATGCAGGTTCCATATCCGGCGCAGCAGCATCACGAGTTCTTCCATCCGCAGCGCGGGCGCGGAGGTGTCGGGCACGCCGTGCCAGTCGCTCATCATCCGCTTGGTGCCGTTGCCGATGCCCAGCACCAGCCGTCCGTTGGAGAGTTCGTCGAGATCACGCGCCTCGGTGGCCAGCACCAGGGGGCTTCGGCCGACGCCGTAGAGAATGGAGGAACCGATCCGGCAGTTCTGTGTGCAGTTGGCCATCGCGGCCATGGAGATCGAACCCGACCGGGAGTAGAACTCCGAGGCCCATACGGCGTCGAACCCGGCCGCATCGGCGGCGTGTGCGGTCTGGGCCAGTGACTTCAAATCCGCGCCGAGAACCGACAGGCCGTAGGTGCTCATGACCGGTCTCCTGTGCGCGGGCGCGGGCCGTCGAATACGACGGCGCTGACCCGTGGCCGCCGTCTGGTGGAGGTGATCCTCGGCGACCAGGTACATGAGTGCGTTGATGATGTTTGCGTCGAGCGGGGTAAGAGACGTGGAACGCGCGCGGCCAGCCGTGCGCCACCTCCAAGGCTGGTGCTCAGCATCTTCCCTCCCTGGGTGACCGCACAATGCAGGGTGTCGAAGTCGCCTTCTGTATGGAACTAGTGAAGTGCGCCATCGTGACGACGACGAATAACCCTGAGGCGGACGCGACTAGCTGACCGGTAGTCTCCTCGCGCAATTCTGTCCGGACTTCGAGTTTCCGGCCGGTCTTGGACACCAGCTCCGCGCTGACCTCGTAGGGGACCCCCAGCAACACCGGCGCGTAGAACTCGGTATCGAACCTGCGGGTGACGGCCATCTCACCGACGACGTACAGCAACATGCCCACCATGTCGTCGAGTACGGTCATGACTGCGCCGCCATGTGCGATACCGGGTGCGCCGCGATGTCTGCCGTCGAAGATATGCCTGGCACCCACCCCGTCGCCATGCCGACGCGCTCGCAGGCGATGACCGTGCGGATTGTCTGTGCCGCAACCAAGGCACCACGGGTGGTGCGCATCAAGGTAGTCGCCGTCGGCGGCGACAGCACGATCCTGAAAGCTATGCCACCATGCGATGGCCGAATCTTCTTCCGCTTGCTCTTCGATGACGAAACCCTCCTAAATAGACCCTCGTAGCGCGTGGTTCACCACACGACTGAAGAATTGCGCCGGCGTCGACTGGGCTGATCGCCGGTAGATATGTATGTAGGACTCGTTAGCCCGCCGAGATCATCGCTGCGACACACCTTCCGATTAGGACACTGTCGGCTATCTGGTCCTGCCCGTAATCCCTTGGACTGCAGTGTATTCATAGCCGGCCAGATCGCGTCACAATGAACTGGCACACAGTCCGCAGCGCCTCACAACTCCTGGGAGAAGGCGTCACGCTGGGCTCCAGCGCCAGCCATGAGCGGGCCGTACCGGTGATGCAACTCTGTAACGATGTCGGTGAAGGGGAGATCGTGGTACCAACCGCGGTCGTTGAGGTACTCCATGTGTTGGCTTCCCCCACCGTCGTAGGCATGGAGGAGCGCATCGGTGTGGCCGTCGAAGTCGATCGGAGGTACACCGAATCGCGCGCAGAGCTCGGCATTGAACGCCGGAGTGGCCTTCACCCAGCGGTTGTTGAGTTGTAATTCGCTATATCCGTGGTAGACGAACACGTCGGTACCTCCCATCCGGGCACGCAATGTGGTGGTCTGCAGATGGTTGCGCACGTCCGCGAATCCGAGCCGGGCCGGAATGCCCGCCGCACGAGCTGCCGCGGTCAGCAGCACCGCCTTCGGTATGCAATACGCCCTCGACGCTGTCGCTACATAGCTCGCCCGATAATGCTCGGGATCGTCGTCGGTGCTATAGGGATCGTACCAAATCCTGTCCCGCACAGCGGTGAAGATCAACCTCGCCTTCTGCACAGGGTCACGAACGTCACCGACCGCGTCCTCGGTGAAGCGCTGTACATCGTCGTGCTGCCAATCGAGGAACCCAGTTGTCTCCAGGAAACTCGATTCGTTTGAAGTGTCGCTCACAGATAGCCTTTCAGATAAGCCTCGAGGCCGGTATCGACAGTGCCAACGGATCGACTGGCCGTTTCGAGGGCTTCGACGAGGCGTGTTTCGGAGTCCGGGATCGTCGCGGCGATTTTGGCCGCAGCGAGACTACGACTCCGTAGCGATGTGCCGGCATCGGTGGCTGCGGCCGCAAGCTCAGACCACGCTTGGGAAGCGTGTCGGGCCGCGGCCGCCGCTTCGGCTGCGGCGGCGTCCCCGAGGAGATCGGCGATATTCTGGCAACCTTGTGCTTGCAGCATACGAAAGAGCCCGCCACCGGTTCCGGCTTTCTCGATGAACGCCCCGAGCCCGAACAATGCCGCGGTCAGGGCGTCGTCATCAAACACCGTTGGCCAATGCCGTACGTCATCGGCGAACTCCTGCACACCCTTCAAACCGGAGGCCTCGACTTCAGCTGCCTCGATGCGCAGTAGCGGCGCACCTACGGCACCGCCGCGCATGAAAGCTGCGCTCGCGGCTAATGCAGTGGCGGCAATCGGCCCAAGGTCGGGCACTCGCTCCGGCCAGTCGACGTGATATGTGGTGTGCCGGGTCGGTGTAGGGAACCCTACCGAGGACCGCGCCCGGCGCAGGTCGTCATAAGCCACCGTTTGGGTGGTCTCGCGGTCATTATCGACCACATAGGCAACCCCTTGTTCGTCATCATATCCGGTGATGACGATGTCGTGACGGCTCATGTGCAATCGGACGCGCAGGTAAGGAAGTTCGCCGATGTCAGCCCAGACCATGACGGGTCGGCCCTTGTCGACTTCGTCGGTAACAAATGACCATCCCACGTCTGCGTCATCGGTCGATCGCACTACGCAGTTTGCACCAACTCGGGAGAGGTAGTCTTTTTCCAGGTCGCTTCCTCGTCCTACCAGGTAGATCTGGGGAAACAATTGCGTAGAGCGGACGTACGAGAAGTCCAAGGCTCCGCCGAGGGTGAAGACCAATCCTTCACTGAGTGTTTCTGTCCCCCATCCTAGTTGTGCCCATTCAGTAAGGTCACGCAGCGCACCGGAACCACAGTGCCCTCCTCTCCTGTGGGGATAGGGAATTTCAATCCTCGCCATCGCCGCTTCCTCTCTTGTCCAATAGCACTGTTAAGACTCATCGAAAGCTACGTTCCATCAAGGCGTCGCGGCTGGCGGTAGGTGCCAGAACTGGTCGACCGCAGCCAATCTCACCCGCGCAGCTCGACCGCCTATGACTATGGGAAACATTGCTTTCGATCGCTATCCGCATCAAAGCGTCAACGGTGAGAGCCCCTGACCCGCAGCATCGCCATCGTTGTACTGAGCTCGCTTGGTGCCGTTTTGCGCTTCCCTGCTTTCGGTGCTCTGTCAGAATCGGATGAGTCCTCGGATGTTGCGGCCTGACCGCATGTCGTCGTAGCCCTCATTGATCTCATCGAGGGTGTACTCACGGGTGATCAGCTCGTCGAGTTTGAGTTGTCCGGAGTTGTAGAGTTCGACGAGCCGCGGGATGTCGTGGGCGGCGTTGGACGAGCCGTAGAGGGCACCGCGGATCTGCTTTTCATACAGCGTTAATTCCAGCAGCGAGCCCGACATCGACGTGTCTTCGGGGTGTCCGATCGCGGTAATGACCACACGGCCGCGTTTACCGACCAGTGATAGCGCCTCAGCGGTGTAGGCCCCTTCGGCGACGTCGGTGGTCAAGACGCAGACGTCGGCGAGTTTGCCACGGGTGATGTCGCTGATCAGTGACCAGGCCTCATCGATGGTGGCAACGGCATGCGTCGCGCCGAAACCGCCAGCTTGTTCGCGCTTGAACTCCACTGGGTCGACAGCCACGATGGTCAACGCGCCAGCGATGCGGGCGCCTTGGATCGCATTCATGCCGATGCCGCCGGCGCCGATCACGACCACGGTATCCCCGGCGCGCACGTCACCGGTGCGTACCGCCGAGCCGTAACCGGTCGTGACACCGCAACCGATCAAGGCCGCCTTGTCCAACGGTGTCCCGTGGTCAACCTTGACCAAGGAGGCCTTCGGCACCACGGTGTATTCCGAGAACGTGCCCAGCAAGCACATCTGGCCGACATCCTCGCCGCGGGCATGGAAGCGGTAGGTGCCGTCGATCTGGGGTCCCATCATGATCGCCGCACCCATGTCGCACAGGTTTCCCATCCCGCGCGCGCAGTAAGAGCAGTGCCCGCAAGACGGCAGGAACGTCAGGATGACCGAATCGCCCTCGGCCAGGTCCTCGACACCTGCACCCACCTCGACCACGGTGCCGGCGCCTTCATGACCACCGACGACGGGCAGCGGAAACGGCAGATCACCGGTCACCAGGTGTTCGTCTGAATGGCACAACCCGCTGGCGGTCAACCGGACCAGCACTTCATCCGCACCGGGCGGATCCAGCTCGATCTCATCAACCTCCCACTTCTCTCCCAAGCCCCAGAGCACGGCAGCGCGTGTTTTCATGTGTGTCCTCTCCTCAACGTCGGTGCTTCCGTAGCAGTGGATGGTTCACGCCAGCGTCTCGACGGCGAGCTCACCGTCGGCATGCTGGCGGCGCAGCTTCTTCTTGTCGAACTTGCCAGTAGACGTCAACGGAACGTCGGCGACGAACGCCCACCGTTCCGGTAGCCACCACTTGGCCACCCGTGCACGCAGGAACTCAGTCAACTCCGCAGCGGTGGCGGTGCAGTCAGCGGCCAGGACCACCACTGCCAGCGGCCGTTCCTGCCACTTGTCGTCGGGCACTCCAATCACCGTGGCGGTGCGTACTGCAGGGTGAGCGGCCAACTCGTTCTCCAATTCCACCGAGGAGATCCACTCCCCTCCAGACTTGATCACGTCTTTGGCGCGGTCGGTGAGAGTGATGAACGCATCGGCGCTGATGGTCCCGACATCCCCGGTGCATAACCAACCGTCCGGCGACACCGCCGGACTGTCATGCTCGTAATAGGACTGAGTGATCCACGGGCCGCGGATCTGAATCTCCCCCACCGACAGTCCGTCCCAAGGTTGTTCTGCACCGCTGTCATCAACGATGCGCGCCTGCACACCGGCCACTACCCTGCCTTGGGTTCCCCGCAGGTAAAGGGACCTCTCCGGGGTGTCGGTGTTCCGCGGCAGAGCGACCGCAGCCAGCGGGGAGGTCTCAGTCATCCCCCAGGCCTGCACGATTCGGATGCCCAGTTCGTCATAGGCAGTCATCAACGACCTCGGAACCGCCGAACCACCGCACGCCACCATCTCCAGCGAACTCACGTCGTGGCCGGGATTGTCGCGCAGGTAGTGCAAGACATCGGTCCAGATCGTCGGCACAGCGCCCGCCATCGTGGGCCGGGCCGCCTCGATCATCTCCACCAATGGCCCCGCCTGCAGGAAACGGTCAGGCAGCAGAAGCTGCGCCCCCGCCATCATCGCCGCATACGGCAACCCCCAGGCATTAGCGTGGAACATCGGAACGATCGCCAACACCGTGTCGTCATGACCGATGCCCAAGGCGTTCGAGGTGCACGCCGATTGAGAGTGCAACCACGTCGAACGGTGGCTGTAGACAACGCCTTTCGGGTGCCCGGTAGTACCGCTCGTGTAGCACATCGCTGCGGCCGACTGCTCGTCGACGTCGGGCCAGTCGAACGTGCTCGGCTGGGCTGCCACCACATCGTCGTAGCGAAGGACGTCCTTTCCGCAGCCCTGCACTGCGGTAAGATCACCCGTGCCGGTCACCAGCACCGTGCGCACCGAGGTCATCGACGGCAACGCCGCCGCCAACAGGTTCAGCACCGTACCGTCGACGATGATCACCTGATCTTCGGCATGATTGGCGATCCACGTCAGCTGTTCAGGTGGCAGCCGCAGATTCAACGTATGTAGCACCGCACCCATCGACGGCACCGCCGCGTAACAGTCCAGGTGCTCCTGGTTGCTCCACTGCAGCGTCGCGACACGCTCGTCTCCACAAATGCCTATCTCGCGCAACGCATTCGCCAACCGCGCCGCACGCTGCCCCAACTCATGATACGACACCCCAGAGATCTGTTGGGGTCCGCGTGCGGTCAACACCTCGCGATCGCCATGGACTGCCGCAGCATGGGCCACGATCGCGGGCACCGTCAACGCAACGTCCTGCATCGTGCTCCTCATCGAGAGCCCGCCCGACAACCCTTGATGAGGCGACGGTCACGCATCGATGAGGTCCTGCCGATCCTGACTCTGCAGCATCAACCGGTACTCGGGGAACAGATTCTTGGCCTGCGGAATCAACTTGATCAACTTCGGCACCGGGCCCTTTGCGCGCACCGTCCCCTTGGCCATCGCCATCGTCAGGTTCACCTTGCCCAGCCAGAACTTGTTTCCAGTGTCCGCCGACATGAACAACTCCACGTTGGGCACCGCGGTACTGGCCGCTCCGGTCTCCACCACCTTCTTCGGCATGTCCACCGTTACCACCGCGTCCGGATCGGTGTAGTGCACCCGTAACACCACACCCGAATTTGCGAGCTTGTCCGCCAGTCCCTCCTTCTCCAAGCCCCGTTGAAAGATCCCACCCAAGAAGGCATAGACCTCGTCCTCGTCCTTGAATACCGCCACCGTCAATCTCCACCAATCTCGTTGTCAGAACAGAACAGTCGCGAGCATCGACTCAAGACGATGCTCCCCCCGCAAAAATCGTCACGCCTGTTGGCGACCTCCACTAGCTTCTGATGCGCTGCGGTAACACCGCCGAGGTGCCCGGCGGCATCCGCTAGCCAGTCCCCGCGGCCAGCGGAGTTGGATGGCGGTTCTCGCTGACGTTCGTCTCCGACACACGCGTCGCAATCGCAGTCGCCGTCCCATCGCCCATGCAGCCATGACCTCAGACCGAGCCGGCGAGCATGAGTTCGGCCCGTTCGACGGGGACCTGCTGCGTAATGACCCGCTTGCTGAACATGAAGTCGCGGGGGCGATTGATGCAGTCGGCGGCGATGAGCTCGCCGGCACGCAGGTAGAAGCAGGTGAAGTCGCGGTCGCGGGTCGGGTCGCCGCTGAGGACCACCTCGTCGTACCCGGTGTTGAGACCCGCGATCTGGAGCTTGAGGTCGTATTGATCTGACCAAAACCAAGGCAGCGCTGATATCTTCTTGGACTTCCCGCACAAAGTCGCCGCCGCGACTTTGGCCTGCTCGGCCGCACTGGGCACGGACTCCAGACGTATACGGCGGCCGTAACGAGCCATGTCGTGGCTGACGCAGTCCCCGGCGGCCATGATGGCGGAGTCGCTGGTCTGGGCTTGGTCGTCGATCACGACGCCGTTGTCGACGACCAAGCCCGCGGCAGCGGCGAGCTCGGTGTTCGGCTCAACGCCGATGCCGACAATGACGAGGTCGGCGGAAATCGATTCGCCACCGGCCAGGACTACTTCGCCGACTTTGCCGTCGCCAGACAGAGCCTCGACCCGCGCGCCCGTCTGGATGTTGACGCCCGCCTCCCGGTGGATCCGGTCGAAGAACGCCGATACCTCCGGGGCGGTCACCCGTTCGAGGACGCGCTCCGTCGCCTCGAGCACGGTGACCTCTAGACCCAACGCACGCAAGGAGGCAGCCGTCTCCAATCCGATGTAACCGCCGCCGATGATCACGGCTCGACGCCCCGGTCTGGTGGCGTCTCGGATCATCTCGACGTCCGCCGCGGTGCGTAGGTAGAAGACTCCGGCCAGGTCGGCGCCTGGGGTGGAGAGCCGACGGGGGCGCGCGCCCGTGCACAGCGCGAGCCTGTCGTAGGGCAGCACCTCGCCGGTGCTCAGCGAGAGGTGACCCGCTGCGCGATCGATTGCCTCCACCGTCGCATCCAGAACTTCGATTCGCAGCTTTGTGTAAAACTCGGCGCTGCGGATCGCGAGCTTGTCGACTGTGCAGTTCCCGGCCAGATATGCCTTCGACAGCGGAGGGCGTTGGTAGGGCGCTGCCGATTCATTGCCGACGAGGACGATCTCGCCGTCCCATCCTTCTTGACGAAGGCTGGCCGCCAGTTGGGCGCCCGCGTGGCTGGCGCCCACGATGACCGCTCGATGCAAAGTCATGCGCCGGCTTTCGGGGTGAGGCGGACCATCAGCTTGCTGATTCCCCTGACGAAGTTGGATTGCACGTATTCGGGCTCACCAATGACCTCGATCTTCTCGAAACGAGGAAGCAGCTCCTCCCACAGGATCCGCAACTGCATCTCGGCCAACCGGTTGCCCATACAGCGGTGGACGCCGAACCCGAAAGAGATGTGGTTGCGGGCGTTGTCCCGGTCGATGATGAAGTCGTCGGGCCGATCGAATACGCGCTCATCGCGGTTTCCCGATGCGTACCACATCACGACCTTGTCACCCTTGCGAATGAACTGACCATTCAGCATGGTGTCGGCCTTGGCGATCCGGCGCATGTAGGCGAGTGGCGTCTGCCATCGGATAATCTCGGAGTTCATGTTGGGGATCAGGTCGGGATTTGCTTTCAGCTTCTCGAACTGGTCCGGGTAGCGGTTCAACGCGAGAACGCCGCCGCTCATCGAGTTCCGGGTCGTGTCGTTGCCTCCGACGATCAGCAGCAGAAGGTTGCCCAAGAACTCCATCGGCCGGTCGATCAGGTCTTTGGTGCTTTCATTGCTCTGCAGCATGGTGATCAGATCGAACCCAGGCTCTTCTCCGGCACCGGTCCGGGCCGCCTTGTCGTGCCAGTGCCGGCTGAGATCTCGGGCCATGGCGCGCATGCCGACGAACGTCTCGTCAAGGTCCGAGGGACCGCCGTTGGTTTGCTCCATCGAGGTTGCCAGATCCGACCACTCGACAAGCTTGCGACGCTGCTCGTACGGAAAGTCCAGCAGGGTCGCAAGCATTCGAGCGGTCAGCTCGATCGAGACGTCGTGAACCCAGTCGAACGGCTGATCCACGGGGAGGTTATCCAGCACCTCCCTTACGCGCGAGCGAATCAGACCCTCCATTTCCCGTAGGTTCTTGGGTGCGACCACCCCTTGGACAGCCGCCCGCTGCAGGTCGTGGCGTGGTGGATCCATCGCGATGAACATCTTGATATCCAGGAAGCGGGGCGGCACCCCGATGACGATCAATGGCTCAGCGGAGAAGACCTCATGATTCTTGTCGACGGCCACGATGTCGGCATGCCGGGTGACGGACCAAAACGGGCCGAAGGCACTGTGCCGCTGATAATGGACCGGAGCTTCGTTACGCAGGCGCTCGTAGTATGACTGCCAGCGCCCCTGGCGATAGAGAAAAGGATTGCTGAGATCGATGTCGGCGAGTTCGACCTCCTCGGCCGGCGGAATAGGACGCTCTACAAAGAGTTTCTTCCCGTTCGTACCGGTCACCCAACGCCGAGTTTTGTCGTAGGCGTGTGCACCTTGAATCTGCAGGTCGATCGGGATGGTCGCCTGAACTTTCTCGGCGACCTTTTCAGAGATTTTTACCATGTTTGACCACTTCCCTTCGTCGTCACATCTGGAACTCCGGCAGATGGACGATCAAGCCGTCCCATGCCTCGGAGGCCGTCATCTGGCAGGACAGCCGAGAGGTCGGCTGACGCTCGGGGTTCATCGCGAGCATCTCCTCTTCGCCGACGCCGGAGGAGCCGACCTGATCGGACCACTGCGGATCGACGACGACGTGGCAGGTACCGCACGCCGCTTCGCCTCCGCAGTCGCCGTCGATGCCAGGCACTGCATTGTTGGTCGCGACCTGCATGAGTGACTGGCCTTCATCGAGAGGCACCTGGTGCTTGTCGCCGTCGTGGGAGACAAAAGTGACAACGGCCATTACCGACTCCTCTTAAGTTGCCCTGAATGTGAATACTTGTTAACAGGATTGTCCAATCCGAGCGCTTCCGCTATGTTTGCGCGGATCAGGAACTTGTGGATTGGGCTCAGGGGGCACGATCGGTGAAGTTCAGCAACGCCGGTGTGCCTCCGGTCGCGTTCGTGCAAATGCTGGAGAGCCAGGCACTCGACCCGGACGCCGTCGCGCGGCTTCGCACCATCATGGCGCGCGAGGGAACCGACGAGGCGACGCTGATGCAGCACGATGTCCAGGCGCCACTGCGGTGGTTTCGCGATCTGTACCCCGATCTAGACGTCGACCGGGCAACCCTGCTCGGCTTCTCGTTTGCAGGACAGGCACAGTTGACATCTTTCGGCCCGTTGAGCGTCCCGCTGGTCAGCGCAGGCTCGGTAGCCGAGATCGTCGAGCTGCTCACCTAGTCTACCGTTGATCACCACGGCGATCAATGCACAATTCCGTCCAAACGACCAAGGTCTCACCGTCGGGCTCTGGGGGCACACAGGCGATCGGGCCCTGGACTGCTTAGCAGTCACATATACCGGCTCGGCGTTGTTACGACTGCTGGACATGCTCGTCAGTGACGCGCTGACCGTCACGCTCCACTTGAGTTGGTCAGCGCCGGTCTCCCTGAACAAACTCGCGGCAGAGATGGTACTAGCCGGGCGCCTGTTCTTTGACGCACCGATGTCCTACCTTCATGTTCCCGTCAACGCGCTCAATGAAGTGTGCCGGTTCTCCGATCCCCTTGCGTATCGACTCGCCGTCGCCGAGCTGAGGCGGACCCTCGACGAGCAGAGCGGAGCCACGTCCTTCTCCAAGAAGGTGAGACGGTTGTTGGACGAGGATCCCGGACAGCGAAGTTGCCAGCGGGTCGCAGACGAACTCTCGGTATCCACCAGCACACTCAAACGCCGGCTCGCCGAAGAGGGCACCACGTTTCGCGAGTTGCGCCAGTCGTGTCTGCGGGAGAGCGCGATGATGCTGTTAATCACCCGATCAATGTCGGCAAGCCAGATCGCGACCGAGCTCGGATACGGCGATCTTGCTAACTTCTCACACGCCTTCAAGCGATGGACCGGCCGCTCTCCGAGCGAGTACCGACGCTCACAACGCTGAGGATGTCCCCGCACGCCCGGAGATAGCCGGTCATGGGTAGCTTCTTCTTCTGAAAAGAAGTAACCGGTGCTTAAGAATCAGCCACGACGTCACCGAACGGCCGTGGAGGCCGCTGACCGAAGTCGAGTGAGTCATCAGTAGCAGGCCAAACCGTGCCCGACACGGCGACTGAACGGCAGAGCCGGGCGCTGGTGTGAATAGTCATTCGCTATTGTCGATACATGCCAGCGAAGACAGTCCGCACCGAACTCACCTCGGGCGCCATCGAAGGATTCACGCGGGACGGCGTCAATCGCTGGCGTTCCATTCCCTACGCCAAGCCACCAGTCGGCGCGCTGCGGTTCAAGGCTCCCCAGCCGGTCGAAGCGTGGGACGGCGTCCGACCCTGCCACCGATTCCGCTACTGCGCTCCACAGCCCCGCCGATACACCATCGTCGGTCCGGGCAAGTTCCAGCCCATGAGCGAGGACTGCCTCACCCTCAATGTCGTTGCACCCGACGGCGGCTCGGACCGACCTCTGCCCGTGATGTTCTTCATTCACGGCGGGGCGTACTTCCTGGGCAGTTCCGCGACACCGATCTATGATGGCGCGTCGCTTGCCCGCAGCGGTTGCGTGTACGTATCGGCAAACTACCGCCTCGGCGCGCTAGGGGCTGTCGACCTGTCGTCGCTGTCCACCGCAGACATCCATATTGACGACAACCTCTACTTGCGTGACCTCGTGTCGGCGCTCAGGTGGGTACGCGAGAACATCGCGGCATTCGGCGGCGATCCCGATAACGTGACGATCTTCGGAGAGAGCGCGGGCGCGCACGCCGTTACCACTTTGCTGGCCGTGCCAGCGGCGAAAGGGCTTTTCGCACAGGCTATCTCACAAAGTCCGGCCGGCGCGCTATCCCGCTCCCAGGAGCTGGCCGCGGAGTTCGCCGCCAAGTTCGCATCCATTCTCTGCGCCGACGAGCGGGAGCCCGCCCGCCTCCTGTTGGCGGCGCGTCCGGCTCAACTGGTGAATGCATTCGATCGCTTGCTCACCACGAGTGCATCGGACCTTGCTGGCGGTTACCCGGTGGGATGCACATTCGGAACCGACTATCTACCGTCCGAGCCCATTCAAGCGATGCGCGACGGCAAGGCGTACCGTGTGCCGCTGATCGTCGGTACGAACGCCGACGAGGGCCGGTTGTTCACTCGCTTCCTCAAACTCCTCCCGACGAACGAAGCCAAGATCGAAGCGTTACTAGCGGGAGCGGAACCCACCTGTCGCGAGCGAATTACTGCTGCCTATCCCGAATATCCGGCCCCCGATGCCTGTATCCGACTGGGGGCCGACTTCACATTCGGATCGACACTGTGGCAGCTCGCGGATTCCCACAGTCGGCACGCCCCCACATATCTGTACCGCTATGACTTCGCCCCGCGAACTCTGCAATGGGCCGGGCTGGGTGCCACCCATGCGACGGAGCTTCTTGCGGTGTTCGACGCCTACCGCACGCCGCTCGGTCGGCTACTCAGCGCCGGAGCCGATCGCCGCTCGGCCCTACGCGTGAGCGACGACATGCAAGGGCGCTGGGATGCTTTCGCACGCACCGGAGTTCCAGGAGACGGCTGGCCGCGCTACACCAGCGACGCCCGTCCGGTCCTCGTCTTCGATCGCGCTTCGCGAGTGGACAACGACCCCCACGCCGACCGCCGGAAAGCATGGGAAGGTTTTCAAGTCCTCGGACGCTGACGAGCGGTTCCCCGCGGCGACGCATGCGTTCACAGCATTTGGCACCGATTGTTTCTGGGAGCCAAGGGTGAAACGGTGGCAAGGAGCACCTCCGGCGTGCCAATCCCAAAAGGCCGAAGAGGGCCACATTCTTGCCGAGGACTTGACGTACGAATGCAACCCCGTGTTGCGGCCTTGGGATCCGATCTCGTCAATCGCTCGAACCGAATGCGGCCGACGAGGTGGCGAACCCAACATTTACGGAGCTGGCCACGCCGGTCGGGTTGCGCCGCCGGACGCAACGCGTTCGCTCACCAACTGGTCCTCGCGACATTCTGCCGGGTAACGTACTGCGAGTGAACGAGCCCTCACATCGGGAGGGCGGGTGCCGATCAGGACGGGGATTGATGAGCGAGGAAGCGATCACCTACGAGGTCGTCGACGGGGTGGCCTGGTTGACGATCAATCGCCCCGAGGCACGGAACGCGCTCAACGGGGCGGTCCGGCAGGGACTGTTCCACAGCGTTCACCGCTTCAACGCCGACGACTCCGCCAAGGTTCTGGTGCTGACCGGGGCAGGCGATAAGGCGTTCTGCGCCGGAGGGGACCTTAAAGAGATGGCGGAGACGGCGCTCACGGTTCCGCCGCCAGACTTCGCGCCGCAATTCGGGCGCAACATCCAGGTCGCCAAGCCGACCATCGCCGCGGTGAACGGCGTCGCCTTCGCCGGCGGATTCCTACTGGCCCAGCAGTGCGACCTCGTCATCGCAGCCGAGCACGCCAGGTTCGCGGTCAGCGAGGTCAAGGTAGGCCGCGGCTCGCCATGGGCTGTCCCGCTGTCGTGGCTGCTGCCGCCGCGGATTGCGCTGCAGATTTTGATGACCGGCGACCCGATCACTGCCGAGCGCGCCCGCGAGGTAGGCATGGTGAACGAGGTCGTGCCCGCAGCGGAGCTGCGGGTACGAGTTCAGGAGATCGCCCTGCGGATCGCTTCCAACGCACCGCTGTCCGTACTCGCGGCAAAAAAGACCGTATACCTCTCCGCAGCGCACCACCTGACGGAGGCCTACGCCCACGCCGACCAGATATGGGAGCCGGTGTACCTCAGCGCCGACGCGCTAGAGGGTCCCGCCGCGTTCCGCGAGAAGCGCACACCGGTTTGGAAGGGACGTTAGACGTGGCCGTGCCGATGGAGTCCTTGATCACCGACATCGGGGCGGAAACGGCCGAGCTGTGGTCACTGATCGCCGAGCTGCCCGAGGGGCAAGCCGGGTGGGACGCGCCCACCCCCGCGGCAGGCTGGGCGGTCCGCGATCAGATCAGCCATCTTGCGTTCTTCGACGACGCCGCGGTGCGCTCAGCCACCGACCCCGAAGGGTTCACGGCCGAGGTGCTGCCCATGCTCGCCGACGGCCGGATCTCCCCGGACACCATCGCCGAGCGCTACCGGCCGATGCCGACAGCGGAGCTGCTGTCCTGGTTCGACGGCGCGCGCCGCGCCCTCGTCGCTGCCTTCGCAGCGATCGACCCCTCGATGCGGGTGCCGTGGTTCGGCCTCCCCATGAGCGCGGCTTCCTCGCTGACCGCGCGGATCATGGAGACCTGGGCGCACGGTCAGGACATCGCCGACGCGCTGGGAGTGACCCGTGTGCCCTCGGCCCGGTTGCGCCACGTCGCCCACATCGGCGTGGGAGCGCGGGCGTTCAGCTACATGGCCAACGGCCTGGAGGTGCCCGAGGAACCCGTCCGTGTCGAGCTCACCGCACCGGGGGGCACGCTGTGGACCTGGGGCCCCGACGGCGTGCCCAACCGGGTCACCGGCACTGCGCACGACTTCTGCCTGCTCGTCACCCAGCGCAGGCATCGCGACGACACCGCACTGCACGTCACCGGTCCGCTCGCCGACCAGTGGCTCTCCATCGCGCAGGCCTTCGCCGGACCTCCCGGTGGCGGGCGCACCGCAGGACAGTTCGACGGAGGTGTGTCGTGAGGGACCCGGTACGCATCGGAAATTGCTCGGGCTTCTACGGCGACCGGATCGCCGCGGCGCGGGAGATGGTCGAGGGCGGGACGGGCGAGCAGAGCATCGACGTGCTGTGCGGGGACTACCTCGCTGAACTGACGATGCTCATCCTGGCGAAGGCCCAGGCGAAGGATCCGGCGGGCGGTTACGCGCGCACGTTCCTGACCCAGATGGAGCAGGTGTTGGGCACCTGTTCCGACCGCGGTATCAAGATCGTGGCCAACGCCGGTGGGCTCAACCCGGCCGGGCTGGCCGTCAGATTGCGCGAGCTTGCGGACCGGCTCGGTATCACCGTCCGGATCGCCCACATCGAAGGTGACGACTTGCGCGGGAACCTCTCCGCGATCACCCCTGCGGTCGGTGAGGTCAAGCCGGTCTCGGCCAACGCCTACCTCGGGGGTTGGGGTATCGCCGAAGCGCTGGGTGCGGGCGCCGACGTCGTCGTCACCGGACGGGTGACAGACGCCTCGCTGGTCGTCGGCCCGGCCGCCTGGTGGCACGGGTGGGAGCGCACCGACTGGGACCGGCTCGCCGGTGCCGTCGTGGCCGGCCACGTCATCGAATGCGGACCACAGGCCACGGGCGGCAACTACGCCTTCCTCGACGAGATCACCGACCGTCGCTACCCGGGCTTCCCGATCGCGGAGGTGGCGGCCGACGGCTCGTCGGTGATCACCAAGCACGCCGACACCGGGGGGCTGGTGTCGGTCGGTACGGTCACCTCCCAGCTGCTCTACGAGATCGCCGAGCCGGCCTATCTGGGGCCCGACGTGGTGACTCACTTCGACACGATCTCGCTGGCCCAGCAGGCCGAGCACCGGGTGGCGATCACGGGTGTCACCGGCAGCCCGCCACCGGAGACGCTCAAGGTGGCGCTGAACGAGGTCGGGGGCTACCGGAACACCATGACGATGGTGCTCACCGGCTTGGACCTGGAGGCGAAAGCCGCGTTCGCGCAGCAGCAGCTGTTCGACATCCTCGGCGGCCGGGGATCCTTCGCCGAGGTCGACGTCCGGTTTCTGCGTTTCGACACACCGGACGCCCCCACCAACGACCAGGCGTGCGCGCACTTGCGGATCACGGTCAAGGACACCGACCCGCGCAAGGTCGGCCGGGCGTTCTCGAGCGCAATCATGGAGATCGCTCTGGCCGGGTATGCCGGCTTCCACACCACCACGCCACCCACGTCGGAGTCAGTGTTCGGCGTGTATCGCCCAGCGACCGTGCCCCGGTCGAGCGTGACGCAGGTCGTGGTGCTGCCCAACGGTGAGCGCCGGAGGATCGCCGATCCGCCGACCGGTAGCGTGCCGGCCGCGAAGGTCCGGGGCAGCGCGGCAGCCGCGCCGCCGACCGAGCCGACATGCCGCGCGCCGCTGGGCGCGGTTCTGGGCGCGCGGTCCGGCGACAAGGGCGGCAACGCCAATATTGGTCTCTGGGCCCGCGACGACGCCGGCTATGCCTGGGTGCGCGAGCACTTAACCGTCGAGCGACTGCGCGGGCTGCTCGGCCCGGAGGCTGCGCAGCTGCGCATAGAGCGATTCGAGCTGCCCAACCTGCGTGCGCTCAACGTTGTGGTGCACGGGCTGCTGGGGGAAGGCGTGGCATCCTCGACCCGGCCGGATGCCCAGGCGAAGGGCTTGTGCGAGTACCTGCGCTCCCGCATCGTGGACATACCGCAATCCCTTGTCGGCGCGACCTGACAAATCCCGAATTTGGAGTAGCCGGGCCACTCTGTCGACGTATCGCCAATCAAGTCGCCGTCCTCTGCCTGCTGCTTGACGTAGCCCCTTTGCCAAAGCCGTGTTGCCGAACGATGTGATGACGATCGGATGACGCCAACAGCGTCCGGCAGACGGAGAGATGGCTTTGTCCAGTTCCTTGCCGAACTGGACATCCAAAGAGGGCGCAGCGATCTGCCCACGCGGTTGCCGATCTTGGCCAATGAGCGGGCACATCCACGAATGGGGATCACACGCGCAGGCGCCAGCCACCTGCCACTGGGCGTCTACATTTCAACTCAACCTGGGATTGTGAGCAGGTGTTAACGTTCGTAGTGTAGCTCCCGGCGCTGCAGTGCTGCGCGAGCCCTGGTTGCGAGCGAAGGAAGGTAGTAGTGAACAAGGTGGTCGTTGCCGGACGTACCCGGGTCGGCGGCGAACGTCGGGAACGGATTCTCGCCTCTGCCACCGAGTTGATTGCCGAGCGGGGCTACCACGCTGTCTCCATGGCCGACATCGGCGTTGCATCAGGGGTTGTCGGGCCGGCCATCTATCGCCATTTCAACAGTAAGAGCGATCTACTGGCGGCCCTCTTCGAGCGAGTGGTGGACAAACTCCTTAAGCGTGCGACGGCGATCGTCGAGCAGTCCCGCGACGAGGCGGAGGCGCTGACCCTGCTGGTGTCAGACCAAGTCGCCTTGGTAATGGATCAACGCGAGCTGGCAATGGTGTATTACCGCGAAGTGCACAATCTGTCGGATCAGCACCAGAGCCGGTTGCGCCGAAAGCAGCGACTCTATCTAGAAGAGTGGGTACACCTCGTCGGAGAATTGCGGCCCGCGGTCGATGAGATTGAACTTCGGGCGATGGTTCATGGAGCGATCGGAGCCATTCAATCGATCTTGCACTACCGCGGCACTGGCCTGGCTCCCGAACAGACCTCTGCGCTGCTCGTTGCGATGGGTCACGCCGTGCTCGGCGTCCCCGCGTCGAGTCACCAGGTGCGCGGCGTGAACACTGAACCATCCTGTCCGCGTCCCGGTACGCCGCAGCACTAAGCAGGTCCAGGGTGTCAGCAACACACGAAGACGACCTCGCTCAGTATGTCTGCACGACGGTCTTGAGGGCGACAGCCGCCAGGAAAGGACTCATCTAATTGCCTGGCTGCATGCCCAGGGCTTCACGATTGATCAAAGCCGACTGGTGGCCCCAACCCCTCTCCTTCTTCCTACAAGCCGCGTACTGGGTGATGAGGGACGGTACGTCTCTCTGCGCGAGCTGAGCACGGAAACCGGAATCCAGACGAAACAGTCGCCATATTGCGGGCCCTCACGGAAGGCATCGGGCAGGCCACGGAGATGATGCGTGGCTTCGCGCGCTGAACATGTTGAAAGCTTCAGCCCGACGATTTGGAGAGGCTCGCGAATCGACTCGCGACTGCTGCGCGCGAGGCTGCCAACCCACCGGTTGAGATTCGTGAAACCCTCGGGGCGCGGTCATGCTGGTCTCATCACGACCGACGCCGCTGGTGACGACGATGCTGGACCTGATCGACAGCGCGTCAGCAAATGACCTGCCTTCCTTGAGGATTGGCGTGGCGTCCGGGTCAGCGGTCTCGCGCGCGGGCGACTGGTTCGGCAACCCCGTGAACCTGGCCAGCCGAGTGAGCGCGGCGGCGCGGCCAGGCGCAGTGTTGGTGGGACTCCACGCGGGTGATCGTCGACGACGCAGGCCTCCGGTGGTCGTCCGCCGGCGCATATCGTCTGAAGGGCGTCAGCAGCAAGGTCAACCTGTCTCGGGCGCGGCGCGCCCAGGCCGGCCGAGTAAGGCCCCCGTTTGAAGCGAGCTCGCCGGGTATCCGCCTAGTGAACAGTGACCGCCTAATGAACAGTCACCACCGACTTGATAAGCGAACGCCACCTCGCTATCGCGGCCCCTCGTAACCAATCTAGCGGTCGAATTCGATCTAAAGCGACCGAGCAATGATCTCCTTCATAATCTCGTTTGTCCCACCGTAGATCTTCTGAACGCGAGCATCGGCCCACATCCTGCCGATGGGATACTCGGTCATATAGCCGTAGCCGCCGTGGAGCTGCAAGCAGTCATCAAGGGCGACCATCGCACGCTCAGTAGTCCACCATTTCGCCATCGCGACGGTGGGGATGTCGAGTTCACCGCGCAGATGGCGGGCGACGCAGTCGTCGATGAAAACGCGGCTGATGTGGGCGTCGGTGGCGACCTCGGCGAGCTTGAACTTGGTGTTTTGGAAGGCGAAGACGGGCTTGCCGAAGGCATGCCGATCTTTGGTGTATTCCACAGTGAACTCGAGCGCTGTTTCTAGTACTGTCACTGCACCAAGCGCAAGGATCAATCGCTCTTGGGGAAGTTGCTGCATCAACTGAATGAACCCCTGGCCTTCAGTCGTACCCAGGAGGTTCTCAACCGGAATGTGCACATCTTCGAAATAGAGCTCGGAGGTGTCCTGTCCGCGCTGACCGACCTTGTCCAACACCCGACCCCGCCGAAAGCCCGGTCGATCGCCTTCGACCAAAACCAACGAGATTCCGTTCGCTCCGGCACTGGGGTCGGTCTTCGCAACGACGATGATGAGGTCGGCCTGAGCGCCGTTGGTGATGAACGTTTTGGAACCGTTGACAACGTATTCGTCTCCAACGCGCGATGCCTTGGTCGTGACAGATTGGAGATCGGAGCCAGTGCCCGGCTCCGTCATCGCAATCGCGCCAACCATCTCACCAGTTGCCAGTCTGGGAAGAAAGCGTTCCTTCTGCTCATCGGTGCCGTACTCGAGCAGGTAGTGGGCGACGATTCCACTATGAAGCGGCGCGCCCCATGCCGAATCGCCGATGCGGGCCTGTTCCTCAATCAAGACTGCTTCGTGAGCGAACGTTCCCCCACCTCCGCCGTACTGCTCGGGGATTGACATGCACAGCAACCCAAGATCACCCGCCCGGGTCCACAGGTCCCGATCCACGTGGTGCTGCTCGATGAAGCGGGCACTGTGCGGCGCGACCTCCTTCTCACAGAACGTACGTGCCAAATCCCGCAGTGCGTCGAGGTCGTCGTCCATCCAGCTAGAGCGGTTGGCTGCCATTACAAAGTCCTCACTGTGTTTGCTTGCGCACCGATCCCGCAATGGTCTCGCTTCGCCTGTGGGTACATGGTGTACCACGAATCGCACGCCGGGTACAACACGTACCCAGAACTTTCCAGAGCGCGGGGCGTTACGGTGACATCGTGGAGCGACAGCACTGGGTGGACACCACAGCGGTACGCCGCGCGGCCAGTAGGTTGCCGGGCCGTGAACTACGTCGTGAACAGATCATCGAAGCGGCGCTCAGCGCAATCGAAGAGAACGGGCCCCACGCACTCACGGGCCAAATCGCAGACAAGGCCGGTTTGGGACGCACACACTTCTACCGCCACTTCGCAAGTAAAGAAGAACTCGATCTTGCCGTGGCTCGTCACGTCCACCGCGAACTCACTGCGAAGATTCGCCTAACTCTGGATGTCCAGGGATCGCCGCTAGACGTGATACGCGCGCCGGTCACTCAGCACGTCATGTGGGCTGACGAACACCCCAACCTCTATCGGTTCCTGGTGAACCGACACTATCGGCGCAGCACCGAGAAGACCGCGCCCGGCAGCAGCGCATTCGCCTCTGAACTCGCCGTCGCGGGTGCCCGTTACTTTCCTCGCTACGGCGAGGACTCAGAGGCGGCAGACCGCAATGTCGCCGCCATCATGGGCTTGATGGACGCTTCGGTCCTATGGTGGCTGGACCATCGCGACTCCACTCGTGACGAACTCGTCATTCGGTTGACACGGCAAACCTGGTTGATAATCAATGACAGGCTGCAGGAACTGGGATTCCAGCTTGATCCCCACTTACCACTCTGCGAACCGAAAACCTGACCAGGTACAATTCGAGCCTCCCCACGCTAAACCCTCCGTCTTCGACACCGCCATCAACGATGATTGCGTTGGCGCCGCTCACCGACGCCGCGCATCAACGCGAAAGCTTTCAATCCAAGCGACGGCGCAGCATCGCTAGTGCGCGCAACTACGCCACGCCACCGAGGAACTACCCGGAATATCTGGCGACTCTCCAGCAACTCGAGTCCCGCGCGGGCCACGGCCGCAGCATCCATTGGACGCGGTCCGGCGAACAGAAGCGCCGCCCCAGGGTCGGCAACCCGGTCGGTGACCATTTTCGTACTTACCACGTCAGGGCATAGCGCCCGTGCGTGGATTGGCAATCCCGCATGGTCAAGGTCGCCCTGCAGCGATGTGGTGAACGACAATACGGCCGCTTTGGTTGCTGCGTACATCGCTAATCCAGGGATGGGCGCCAGAGCCGAGAGGGACGCGATGTTGAGGATCGCGCCCCCACCCGCGCCCATAGCGACAACTGCCGCGTGTGAGCCGGCAACGACACCTCGTACATTGACATCGAGGATCGACGCAATCTCGGCATCGCTGTGACTCCAGCTGTTACCCGCGAGTAGGATCCCAGCGTTGTTTACCCACACCGCCAGAGGGCCAGCGGCTAAAGCCTGAGCAGCGACTTCCCGATGACCCGACGGATCTCGTACGTCGTGCGTGGCGCTCCAAGCGCCACCGCCGACCTCGGTGGCAGCGCGCTCCGCTGCGTCGCCATCCACATCCGTGAGCAAAACCTTGTGACCGGCAGCGGCGAGTTGTCTCGCGATCTCCAGACCAATCCCTCGACCTGCTCCTGTGACGACGGCTGTTGATGGTTCTAGCATGACCATCCTTTCCGGCAGTTTGCGTAGGTTTGCCGACTACGGTTCGCCGGGGTTTGTTGAGGATCTCCGAGGCCACTTGGAGGACTGCGTCGATTCCGCCGGCGCCCTGTAAGGGCGATGTGCTCGGCTAAGCACTCAAAAGTCTCGTGGAATGACCTAGATATCATCGGCGACACAACGTAATAGGTAGGCCGTCGACAGGGAACAGGCAGGGACGTATTGTCCCACCGAACGCGGTAGCCGTCATCCAGACTCCAGGTGAATTCCCGCAGCATCTCGTGCAGTATTGCCTTCACCTCCAAGGTGCCGAAGTGCATCCCGATGCGCTTGTGCGCGCCTCCTCCGAACGGAAGCCAGGCGAAGCGGTGGGCCTGATCCTCGCGCCGTGGCGGCTCGAGTCGCGTTGGGTCAAACCGGTCCGGCTCGGTCGACACTGTGGGCGCAAAGTGGTTGACCGCAGGCGTGATGACGACGAGCACTCCGGAGGGGACGTAGTAGCCATCAATTAGGGTGTCGGTCACCGTCTTACGCATAACCAACGGTACCGGTGCAACTAGTCTGAGCGACTCCTTGATGACCAAGTCCATCGCCGTAAGCCCCTCCAGGTCCTCAATGTCCGACAGATCGTCGCCTAGACGGTCAGACTCAGCACGAAGTCGATCCTGCCATTCAGGATTCTTCGCCAAGAAGTACGCCACAGCGGCAGTGGTGATCGTTGACGTGTCATGAGCGGCCATCATCAGAAAGATCATTTGATTTATGCTGTCCGCATCAGTGAAGCGTTCGCCGTCCTGGCGCGCGCCTCACATAGCGCGGCGAGTAAATCACCATTCTGCCCCGAGCGTGCCGCCGGTAAGTTCCGGGCGAAGGCCAACGAGAGGCAATCCCTGATCGCCGATAACTGGCTTCAATCCGCTACCGGTCGGCGGCGCGGCAAGTTCGCGAACCGGCCATCGTCGACTCACTCCTGGATAGCGCGCTCGACGCGCTGCGGGAGGGGATTCAGTAGTACCGACAACAGCCGGTCACGGGACTTGCTTGCCGAACCGGACGGCGATTTGGTCATCGAGTGCCCCCTTGATGTTGTTTCTCGCATTATCGGAAGGATTTCACCCATCGTTTACACCGGTGACCACCCTGTCAACGGCGGTCACAGTTGCCGCTCGAATGTCAGCGACTCCCCGCCGTCCTCGGATACCCGTCACTGAACAGAGCCGCCACTAGTCGACGCTATCGGCCCCGCTTGGGGCATAGGGCATGTCGGCCAGATGGGTGTTGGCCGGCTCGGGTGTCCCCCTGCGCGACGAGTTCGCGGGCGCGGGACGCGACAGGACGTAAGCGCGCCGCTTCGGCCTGCGCGCACGAAGGCGATACAAGAAGGTCGGGCTGGGCCAGTTGGTAGAGATCGACCCCCGCGCCGAGCGATACCAGCTCGTGCACATAGTCCACACGGATCTGTCCAGGCGGCGACTCAACCGGTCGTTGAAGCGCTTCTCCACATCGGCACGGACCTCGATAACACTTCCTGGATGGGCACGGAGAACCTTCATCAACCTGACGATGTGTCGGGCCTGCGATTCGAGCATGTAGACGATGGACCCGGATCCCACGTTGGTGTTGGGCCCGTACATCATGAGGAAATTCGGAAACTCTGGCACCGATAGGCCGTAGTAGGCGTGCGCGCCATCCGCCCACACGTCCGACAATTTCCGGTCCGAGCGGCCGTAGACCTCCATCGGGGAAAGAAACTCGGTGGCACTGAAGCCAGTGCCGTAGATGATCACGTCGGCGGCGTGGAAGTCGCCGTTCACCGTGCGGATTCCGCCAGGTTCTACTGCCCGGATATCGTCGGTGACCAATGAAACGTTGGGACGTGCGAGCGCGGGGTAATAGTCGCTGGAGAACAGAATCCTCTTGCACCCGGGCGCATAGTCCGGCGTCAGGTGGGAACGCAGCCGGGCATCCGACACCTGGCGACCTAGGTGCCGGAGGGCGATGACTCCCAAGACTCGCGCTACTGGCTTCGCGTCGACGAGTGCCAACGCCAAGAACTCGAATATCGTCCAAATCATCAGACGTTCGCTGAGCCGCAGAATGGGCAACTTGCGCAGCAGTTGGTGATGCCGCCCACCGTACTGACGGTCGAATTTGGGCAGCACCCATGGGGCTGACCGTTGGAAAACGTCCAAGTGCTCAGCGCCTGCGGCGACCACCGGGACGAACTGCACCGAACTAGCGCCGGTGCCGACGACCGCAAGCCGCTTGCCGCTGAGATTCAGATCGTGGTCCCAATTCGCGGAATGAAACGACGGGCCCGCGAAGCCCGAGATTCCAGGAATATCAGGAACTGAGGGTCGGGACAGCTGGCCCACGGCCGAAATGACGACATCGCACTCCAATTCCTGACTGGTAGTCGTGGTCAGACGCCATGTGTTCGTGCGCTCATCGAAGGCCGCCTTAGCGATTTCGGTTTTGGTCCGAAGGAGGGACAGCAAACCACTTTCGTCGGCGACGCGGCGAAGGTAGGCGAGGATATCGCCTTGTTCTGCGTAACGCCGACCCCACCTGGGATTCGGCGCCGAGGAGATCGAGTACAACTGCGACGGGACGTCACAGGCCGCCCCTGGGTAGGTGTTCTCCCGCCAGACTCCCCCGACACCATCGCCCTTTTCGACAATGAGGACCCTGTCGAACCCTGCGCGTTTGAGGCGAAGTGCAAGGGTAATTCCGGCGAAGCCAGCGCCGATGATGACGATCGAGGGGTTACCAGGGGGATTGTCCTGGGTTGGTTCACGTTTCACGGGTTTCATCGTTAGCTCATACAACCTTCGTGCTGGGGCGCCTCGTGGTCAAGGCGTGCGCAGGGACGCTGTCAACGGACGGTGGCCGAAGTAGCCAAGAACTCGCCACCGAGCCTGAGGGCCTCACGTGCTTCTGGCAGTAGGCGAAACATCGCCTGGAAGACATGGATCTGGCCGCGGAAAACTTGCAACTGCGAGGAGACCCCTGCAGTTTGCAGACGTTTGGCAAAGACTCTGGAGTCGTCGAGCAACATCTCTCGTCCGCCGACCTGAATCAAAGTTGGTGGCATGTCCGTGAGATCAGCATCGAGCACGCTTATCCTCGGGTCGGCTGGATCGGCGCCCGCCACGTACAGACCAATTGTTCTCGACGCAGAGATGGCGGACGCAAAGGGGTCCCGTCTGCGCAGATCACGGTCCATCGCGAGTTGGCATGTCAAATCCAGCACCGGCGACATCAGCAGCATGGCATCCGGCGTCGGCAGTCGATGTTCCCGAGCGCCAAGCGCCGTCGCCGCAGCAAGCTGGCCGCCTGCGGAATCGCCGGCGAGCGCCACCGTGCCAGAAGACGCGGTGATCGCGCTTCCCTCTGTCAACCATCGATAGGCGATCAGTGCATCATCTGCGGCCGCCGGGAAGGGATATTTCGGGACCAATCGATAGCGCACGGCAAATACCGGCCTGCGGGCGGCCGCGGACAGTTCGCTGATGAGGCCACGGTGGGTCTCGGGAGAGCACATAGAAAATGCGCCGCCGTGTATATAAAGAATCGGCGGAGCATCCGAGGCCACGTTGGCCGCCTTGACCCAGTCGCCTCGCACACGTTCACCGGCGAAGGGCGTGTCTACCTTCTCGACACTGATTGCGCGCCTTGGCCGCGACACCACGAGTGTTCCCCGTAGCACGCGGTCCATGACCGCGAAGCCATGGTCGTTGGCCGGAATCACTTGCGTGAGAGGTCGAAGAACGCCTCGCGCCGTTGCCGCGACCAGGTGGCTCGCCATGCTCGGATTCGGCCTGGCAGGTGAACTCATCCGGCGGTGTCCACCTTCTGTGGGGCAGTGTCCGCCTTTTTCGCCGGTCGCCGTTCGAAACGGTAGTCGGCCAAGTCGAATCGTCGACTGCGCCAGATCGACTCGACCGTCGTCGTGGGACGCAGAGGCACGTCCCCATGCTTGTCGAAGTAATAGCTGTTCGCGCCCGCGCAGCTGTCCTGCCAGAAGACCTGCGTATGCCGCCGTGCCAGCATCTCCGCGAAGAAGCGTTGATTCGCCTCCTCGCGTACCTCGACGTAGTTCGAGTCGGCCGTCCTGGCATGCCGGAGGCAACGGAGAATGTGACCCGCCTGTGCCTCGATGAGTGCGAAGTAGGACGACCCGTTGTATCCGTACGGGCCAAACACTGAGAAATGGTTCGGGAATCCTGGCACGCTGACTCCCTCATATGCCTGGAGTCGGTTCTCGTCCCACCACTGTGCCTGGTCTCGGCCGGCGACACCTCTGAGCGAGTAGGTGGGCATGCTGTCCGATTCCATGACCTTGAATCCCGTTGCCAGGACGAGCACGTCGATCTCGTGTCTGACGCCATCGGCCGTAATTACCGCGGTCTCATCCACCCGGGTGATGGGGTTGGTTTCAAGAAGGACGTTCTCGCGGTTGAACGTCTTCAAATATTCGTTGTGAAAGCTTGGTCGCTTGCAGCCCAGCGCGTAACGCGGCGTCAGCTTCTCCCGAACGACCGGGTCGGTGACCTGCCGACGCATATAGCTGATCGCTGCACGCTCGATCGCCGACGCCAGCGGTATGGCGGTATGGAAGTGCGCTGCGACGGGAAAGGTGAGTTCGACAAAGGCCTGGCTGGCTCCCCGCGCGGCGATCTGCGCTCCGGGTGCGAGCCGGAGAAGAGCACTCAGCGGGCGGGGCACCGCGAAGTCGAATTTCGGCAGACACCATATCGGGGTGCGCTGAAAGACGGTGAGTGTGTCCACGTCCTTGGCTATCGAGGGGATCAGTTGCACCGCCGAGGCGCCCGTCCCGATGACGGCGACCCTCTTTCCGGTGAGGGTCTGCTGGTGGTCCCAGCGCGACGTGTGCATCGTGACCCCGCCGAAGTCCCCGACCCCCGGTATGTCCGGCGATTTTGGTCGCGTGAGAACCCCGGAGGCATTGATGACGAACCTCGCTGTCAGTTCCTCGTCCGTCGAGGTAAACAAACGCCACAATGTCGATTCTTCGTCGAACTCAGCCCTCACAACCGTGACTCCGAAGCGGATGCGCGACGCGAGGCCATATTTTTTCACGCAATGCTTCGCGTAGTTCTTCAGTTCGATCCCCGGCGCATAGGTACGGGACCACGACGGGCGTTTCTCAAAGGAGAATTGGTAACTATATGACGGAATGTCTACTGCAATCCCCGGGTAGGTATTCCAGTACCAGGTTCCACCCACCCCTTGGGCCTCATCAACGATGAGGAAGTCCGAGAAACCTTCCTTCAGCAGCTTGATGCCCACTCCGATCCCGGAGAATCCAGCTCCGATGACCAATATCTCGTGGGTGGGGACCTCGTACGTAGGGGCTCCGGAGGTGGGGGCATTCTCGTCGCCCGCAACATGGACACTCAAGCGTCTTTCCTCACTCTCGAGGCTGCGCGCTTAGGCGGTACCTTCCCGACGCCCACGTCCAGGATGTCGGCTTTGACGTCAGACCGCGTTGGCAGGGCGCCTGCGCTTTTTCGGCCCTGGGCTACCTTGGCCTTGCGGCCCTGGGCAACCTTGGCCACATTCGAGCCGTTTTGGGCGTGTTCGGTTGGGTGGTGCTCAGTTCGTGCGGTTGTCGGGGTCGTTACATAATCACCCATGTCGACCTTGGACAGTGCGCGCTTGAACTGGGTGGCGAAACCGGGGTACATGGTGCCGTTGTATCCGTCATTCGTGAGGTACCAGCTCTTGCAACCCGAATTCCAAGTCGTACTTCCCAACCGCTGCTGTACCTCGCCGTGGTAATTATTTTGCCGATCTTCGCGGACCTCGAGCGTACTGAGATCATTCGCGATGATCGCGCCGATGGCTTTGACGATGTAGTTGATCTCGGCCTCCATGTACACGAGGGCCGAGTTATGGCCGGGCCCTGAATTTGGTCCGAAGGTGAAGAAAAGATTGGGATAGCCTGCGACGGTGACGCTCCGGTACGCATAGGCGCCCTGGGACCACTCGTCGGAGAGCTCACGACCATGCGCGCCTCGGATGGGAAAAGGTGTGCCAGCCTTGCATACATCGAAGCCGGTGGCGAAGACGATGCAGTCCAGTTCGTGTTCGATGCCATCTGCGGTCCGTATGCCATTCGGCGACAGGGTCGCGATCGGCCATGAGACGAGCTTGCAGTTGTCGCGCTGAAGAGCGGGGTAGTAATCGCTGCTCATCAGCATCCGTTTGCAGCCGGCACGGAAGTTCGGCGTCAGCTGGCGCCTGAGCCAAGTATCCGATACCTGCCTCCGCAAATTCGCCTTCGCCAGTAGCTGGATGCCAGTGGTGACCGGGGTATCCCAGACCATGCCGACGGCCATGAGCTCGTGGCCCCAAAACCACGCCTGCCGTCCGACGTTCTGCACGCGAGGCAAGCGACGAAACGCCGTCCGCACCCACTGCGGATGGGAGAAGTCGGGCCGAGGGAGGACCCAGCCGGGGGTGCGTTGGAAGACCTTGACCGACCGCGCAGTCTTCACCAGTTCGGGAATGATCTGAACAGCGCTGGCTCCGGTGCCGATCACGGCGACACGTTTGTCGCTCATGTCGTAGTCGTGATCCCAACGCGCACTGTGGATCTTGTGACCATCGAAGGTGTCCAGTCCGCGGATGTCCGGCAGGCTCGCATTCGCCAGCGGCCCACTGGCCATCACTGCGGTGCGCGCCGTGAACTGCGAGCCGTCAGCTGTCTGCGCCGTCCACAGTGCGCTTTCCTCGTCGAACTCCAGACCGGTGACGTTCACTCCGAACCGGATGAAACGCGACAGCGAGTACTTGTCGACCATCGTCTTGATGTAGCCGAGGATCTCGGCGCTGCCCGAATACGCGCGGGACCAGTCCGGATTTTGCTCGAACCCGTAGGAATAGAGCAGCGACGGGATGTCGCACGCCGCGCCGGGATAGGTGTTGTCCCGCCAGGTACCACCCACCTCGTCGGCACGTTCAAGGACAACGAAATCGTCGATACCCTGTTGTAGCAACCGGATTGCGGTTCCCAGGCCGGCGAAACCCGCACCGACGATCAAGACGGTCGTGGTGTCGCTCATCTGGCCACCGGTTCGTAGGTCAGCTCTTCTGTCCACGTCGGTGACTTACCGAGCACCTCGGTGGGGAAGTGGTCGATCGCGGTACCCAGCCGCTGCGAAATGAAATGCAATGGCTGAGAACGCTTGATGCTGGCGGACATGTGAGCCTTCAAGATGTGGTAGCCCGGAACGCGGCGCGTGAACTCACTACGATCTCCGACGTTCTCGTACCGCATCACCGCGTTGTAGAGCTTCTCCTCCGACAATCCCATGGCGTTGAGATTGGTCAACATCCTGGTGAGCAACGGCACGTAGAGGACGCCGCCGAGAAGGATTCTCGGGTCGATGAGCGCCCCCATCGTCTGAGTCGCATGAATGCGCATGGGGCTGGCGCCGAGGTCGTTCAGAACCTGGAATCCCACTGCCAAGTGCCGCGATTCGTCGTTGTTGACCTTGTTGAAGACCTCGGCGCAGAGCGGATCCTGCACCTCGTCGAGAAGGAACTTGAGCAATGCTCCGTCGAGCGCAGTCTCCAAGGCTGGGATCGCCGCTCCGATCACCGTCAGCGGGAGGGCCTCGGCGTATCGGTCGATCCACTCGATGACCAGTCGAATATTCTTGTTCGGCACCGGGATTTCCCCTTCCTCGAGCATCCCCCACCGCTGCATGAGCGCCAGCTCCGCGTTGGCGTGCCGCTGCTCCTCGGCATGGAAATACCGGTAGATGTCACCTAGAGCCTCGAACGGCGCTTTCGGCGCCATGGCGGCGAACGCGCGTGCACCGACGTGTTCTATCCACACCACGTCAGCCATGAACTGCTTCAGTTCGGGCCGCTGCTCATCAGTGATTTTATCGGCGCCCGGCGCATCCCAATCGATGTCGGCCAGCGCCCACTGCCGATTCTTGATCGTCTCGAGCATATCGCTGTATTTGAATGCCATTGGAGTCTCCTTTGTCTTTGTCTGGAATGACTTAGCGCGCGATTCGCTCAACCAAACCGAGCGCACGGGTATACGTGGCAGGCACTGCCCGCTTAAATAACCAGAGAATCTTCGCGTCGACTTGGGGTAGGACGTGCAACTGACCGCGATCGTTCGCGTCCAACGTTTTGCGCGCCACCGATTCCGCCGACACGCCGGTCCACTTCATCAAATTCGTTGCCAGCTTGGCGGCCGACTCCTCAATACCAGGGTTATCGACGATGTTGGTCTTGACAAATGTCGGGCACAGTACAGTCACCGCCACACCAGTACCACTCAGCTCGGCCGCCAAAGTCTCGGATAGCGAGAGCACGCCGGCCTTGCTGACGTTATAGGCACCCATCCGGGGCGCTGCTCCAAAACTTGCAGCCGATGCGACGTTGATAATTCCCCCGCTGCCCTTCGCACGAAGTCGCGGTACGAAGATCTCGCAGCCGTAAATCACTCCCCACAAGTTGACTGAAAGTGTCGCTTCCCAGTCCCGCTTGGGCGTCGCGCCGATGACATTGCCACCGATTCCGATGCCCGCGTTGTTGATCACCAGGCTGGCTGCCGCGCCGAACCACTTCTCGGCGCTGTCGGCGAGTTCGCGGACCTGCTCTTCGTCCGTGACATCGCATGCGATGTCGAGCCCCTCGCCGCCGGCTTGGACGACGAGCCCGACCGTCTCCTTGGCACGCACCGGGTCGATGTCGGCACACACCACTCGTCCACCTCTACGGGCGAGCTCCACCGCGAAGGCACGGCCAATTCCGCTGCCCGCTCCCGTTACGACCGCGTTGGCGCGGCGGCTCAGGCGAGGCGGTCTGTCCCACCTCAAGATATCCATCACTACTGAATCCTTTGCAGATTACGGCGACGCCTGACCTGTGAGACAAGCCGGCCTGCAGCCATCTGGTGGCGGCGAACACAATTGTGGTCGCCTGCCACCAGTTTGATGCGGCGCTCCTGCCTTTGTCAAGATGTATTCGTGCGGACAAAGGCAGCAAGGTGGGGCGGGCGTACTGGCGCCGAACGACGGGCTGACCGGCGGCGGCGCCTAGTGAACGCGGCGACGGAGATCTGGACGGAAAGCGGATGGGCTGCCGTGACAATGCGTGGGGTCTGCTCCAGAGCCGCGCTGAACGACCGATATTTCTACGAGGAGTTCAAGACGCGCGATGAGTTGCTCGTAGCAGCGTGGGACAACGTGCGGGACGAGATGCTCGGCGAGGTTTCGGCAACATTTGCCGAACGCGTCGGTCAACCACCGATCGAAACCATTCGCGCCGCAATCTCGATCGTTGTTCTCCGCATCGCGCAGGATGCCGGGCGAGCACAGATCCTGCTGACACAGCACGTCGGCAGTTCAACATTGCAAGATCGCCGAGCGGTGGCCTTGCAGGAAGCAACCCAGCTCGTCATGGCCGCCAGCAAGCCGCATCTGAAGCCTGACGCAGACGAAATGGCTCTGCGTATGGACACGTTTGTAGCGGTCGGCGGCTTCGTCGAACTGATCAGCGCTTGGCACGCAGGACTACTGGTCGATGTAAGTCAGGTCGACATCGTCGAACATACGAGTAGACTTGCTGAGACGCTGGCTCGCCGCTACGTGGTTGATAAGTTTGGCTAGCTGGTACTCCGGAGGCAATTTCCCGGTGGCGGAGGCTGCATTGGCCGCAGGGGTCGTGACACACCGTTGACTTACCTTAGAAACGGTGGAAGGTCCGTCTCGTCGACCTGCCAAGCCGACGCTCCTGCTGTCGAATGGCGGCTTCACTCAGAGGCCAATCTGCTTGGCGATGATCTCCTTCATGATTTCGGTGGTGCCGCCCCCGATACCCAGGATGCGCGAATCGCGATAGTGCCTTTCGACCTCGGTCTCGCGTAGGTAGCCCATGCCACCGTATAGTTGGACGGCCGTGTCAACGGCGAGCGCGCAGGCCTCTACGGCTTGGTTCTTGGCCATCGAGACCATCCGCACGTCGGTGTCTCCGGCGACGATGCGGTCCACAGCGGCACGGGTGTACGTACGGGCGACGTCGACGGCCGTCGCGATATCGACGATCTTGTGCCGCACCACCTGTCGGGTGGATAGCGGTCGACCGAAGGTTTCGCGCTTCTTCACCCAATCCAGCGTCAGGTCGAGGCAGCGCTGGGCCGTGGCGTAGCACTGGACGGCGATGAAAGCACGTTCGACCTGGAACTGTTGCATGATCTGCAGGAATCCGCTGCCTTCGGGGCCAACCAGATTGACCACCGGCACGCGCACGTCGGTGAATCCGAGTTCGGCGGTATCGGAGCACAGCCAGCCCATCTTCTTCAGTGCCCGCGAGACCAAGAAACCCGTGGCGCCACGCTCCACCACGAGCAGAGAAATCCCCGACGGGCCCGGGCCGCCGGTACGCACGGCGGTGGTCACGAAATCGGCGCGGACACCCGAGGTGATGAACAGCTTCGCACCGTTGACCACGTAGTGGTCGCCGTCGCGCCGTGCGGTAGTGCGGATGCCGGCGACGTCAGAACCGGTGTCGGGTTCGGTGATGCCAAGGCTGCCGATCTTCTCCCCGGCCAGGGTCGGCGCCACGAAGCTGCGGATCTGCTCGGGATCGCCCTGCGCGGCCATATGGGGCACTGCGATGTGATGCGTAAGTAGGCTGGCCAGTAAGCCCGACGAGCCGCCGGCCTCCATCACGGCCTCGGTGAGCAGCACCAGGTCGCGCAGGTCACCGCCGGAGCCACCGATCTCTTCGGCGAACCCGATGCCCAGCAACCCCGCTGCGGCTGCGCGGCGGTGGAGTTCTCTAGGGAGCTCTCCGGCGTCCTCCCAGTCTTGCAGGTGAGGAACGATCTCCTTCTGGGTGAACGACATCGCGAGGTTGCGCAACGAGATGCGCTCGGGCGTCATCCACGGGTCGGCTGCGGCCGCCTCCGCTTCCCGCTGATCCGGCTGTTTCATGTGAGTTGCTCCTGCTGTGATCACTCGGGGACGGCACGATTGCCACGTCGACCCCATTGTCGTCGAATGTTAATGACCGATAACGTAGCGTGTCAGGAGATCGACGTTGATGTCACCTGGAGGAAAGTTGATTGACGTCCTGCCCGACCGGGTCGACACCCGCGCGCCGGTATACCTCGAGAATCGCGAGGGACTCATCGCGCAGCTCCATGCGCTCGCCGAACAGCTGGCGCTGGCCAACGGTGGCGGCGGCGAGAAGTACGTCGCCCGGCACCGTAGCCGCGGCAAGATGCTGGCTCGGGAGCGCGTCGAGCTGCTCATCGACCCCGACACGGCCTTCCTGGAACTCTGTCCGTTCGCGGCGTGGGGCACGAAGTTTCCGGTGGGCGGCAGCGTTGTGGTCGGCATCGGCATCGTCGAAGGCGTCGAGTCGATGATCATCGCGCACGACCCGACCGTGCGCGGCGGAGCCTCGAACCCCTACACCTTCCGAAAAGTGTTCCGGGGCATGGCAGTCGCCCGCGAGAACCGGCTGCCCATCATCAACGTCGTCGAGTCGGGCGGGGCGGACCTGCCCACGCAGGCCGAGATCTTCGTGCCCGGGGGCCAGCTATTCAACGACCTCACCCAGCACAGCGCGCAGGGCCTGCCGACACTGGCGCTGGTATTCGGTAACTCGACGGCAGGCGGCGCGTACATCCCCGGCATGTGTGATTACGTGGTGATGGTCCGCAACCGGTCCAAGGTCTTCCTCGGTGGTCCGCCGCTGGTGAAGATGGCGACCGGCGAAGTGTCCGACGACGAGTCGCTCGGCGGCGCCGACATGCACGCCCGCACCTCCGGGCTGGCCGACTACATGGCCGAGGACGAGCAGGACGCCATCCGGATCGGGCGGCGCATCATGGCCAGACTGAACTGGCGCAAGCTCGGGCCCGGCCCGACACAGCCACCGACCCCCCCGCTGCGAGACCCCGACCAACTCCTCGGGATCGCTTCGGTGGACCCGAAGGTTCCCTTCGACCCACGTGATGTCATCGCCCGAATCGTGGACGGGTCCGCCTTCGACGAGTTCAAGCCGCTATACGGCACCTCGCTGGTCACCGGTTGGGCCTCGATCCACGGATACCCGGTAGGGATCCTTGCCAACGCGCGCGGAATCCTGTTCAGCGAGGAGGCGGAGAAGGCCGCCCAGTTTATTCAGCTGGCGAACCAGATCGACACGCCACTGGTGTTTCTGCAGAACACCACCGGCTACATGGTCGGCGCGGAGTACGAGCAGGGTGGCATCATCAAGGACGGCGCGAAGATGATCAACGCCGTCTCCAACAGCGCTGTCCCACACCTGACGATCGTGATGGGCGCGTCCTACGGTGCGGGCAATTACGGGATGTGCGGGCGGTCCTACTTTCCCCGCTTCCTGTTCACCTGGCCCAACTCGCGTTCGGCCGTCATGGGCCCGGCCCAGCTCGCGGGCGTGCTGTCGATCGTGGCCCGCGAGTCGGCCGCCGACCGGGGGCTCCCGTTCGACGAGGAGGCCGACGCCCAGATGCGCGCTGCCGTCGAGGGCCAGATCGAGCGTGAGTCGTTGGCGCTGGCCAACAGCGGCAGGCTCTACGACGACGGGATCATCGACCCGCGCGACACCCGTACCGTTCTCGGGTTCTGCCTTTCCGTGGTCCACAACAGCGAGATCCGTGGCCAGCGTGGCTACGGCGTGTTCCGGATGTGATGGCGATGCCCGTGATCAAGAAGCTGCTGGTGGCCAACCGGGGAGAGATCGCCCGACGCGTGTTTCGCACCTGTCGCGAACTCGGCATCGCGACCGTCGCCGTGTACTCCGACGCCGACGCCGACGCCTGGCACGTGGACGATGCCGACGAGGCCGTCCGGCTACCGGGTTCCTCGCCGGCGGAGACCTACCTCGACGGTGACCGGGTGATCGCCGCCGCCCTCCTCACCGGCGCCGACGCCGTGCATCCCGGCTACGGCTTCATGTCGGAGAACGCCGGCTTCGCGCGGGCCTGCGCCGACGCCGGGCTCGTGTTCGTCGGCCCGCCGCCGGATGCCATCGACGCGATGGGTTCCAAGCTGACGGCCAAGGCGATGATGGCCGATGCGGGCGTGCCGGTTCTCCCGGGCGGCGACGCGACCGGCCTGGACCCCGACAAGCTGCGCAAGCTCGGCGCCGAGATCGGCTACCCGCTGCTGGTCAAGGCGAGCGCGGGTGGCGGCGGGCGCGGCATGCGGGTTGTCGAGTCGGCCGACGACCTCGACGGAGCCGTGGCCTCGGCCTCGCGCGAGGCGATGTCGGCGTTCTCGGACGGCACGGTGTTCCTCGAGCGGTACGTGCAGCGTCCCCGCCACGTTGAGATCCAGCTGTTGGCCGACATGCACGGCACGGTTGTCTCGCTGTTCGAGCGGGAGTGCTCGGTGCAGCGCCGCCACCAAAAGGTCATCGAGGAGGCGCCCTCGCCCGTCGTCGACGACGACCTGCGCGCCCGGATGGGCGCGGCGGCGGTCGCGGCGGCACAGGCCGTGGGTTACGTCGGGGCCGGAACGGTCGAGTTCGTCCTCGACGCGAACGGCGGCGATGACGACGGGACGTTCGCCTTCCTGGAGATGAACACCCGGCTGCAGGTCGAGCACCCGGTCACCGAACTCGTCACCGGGCTCGACCTCGTGCGCCTGCAGTTGCTGGTGGCGATGGGTCGGCCACTGCCTGCCGAGGTGAGCAAGCCGCGGATCACCGGCCACGCGGTCGAGGCCCGGCTCTACGCCGAGGACCCCACGAAGGGCTACCTGCCGCAGACCGGAACGCTGCGCACGATGCAGATCCCCGACCACGTCGGGGTCCGGGTGGACTCCGGCGTGCGCGACGGCTCGGTGGTCAGCCACCACTATGACGCCATGCTGGCCAAGGTGATCGCCTGGGCGCCCACCCGCGCCGAGGCGCTCGGCGCGCTGTCCGCCGCGCTCGCCGGCGCCCGGATCCACGGACTCACCACCAACCGGGATCTGCTGGTTCGCGTTCTGCGCCACGACGAGTTCGCCGGACGCGGCACCGACACCGGGTTCCTCGACCGCCACGACGTGGCCGACCTCGGCGCAGCCCTCATCGACCGCGACGGGGAGGGCTTGCACGCCATCGCGGCCACACTCGCCCAGGTCGCGGGACGCCGCGCGGCGGCCCCCGTCCAGCCGACGCTGCCTGCCGGGTGGCGCAACAACCCGTCCCAACTGCAGTCCACCGGATGGCTGACCGCCGACGGCCGCGAGCGTCGGGTGGGCTATGCGCTGCTCCGCGACGGCGTCGAGGTCGAAGTCGACGGCAAACCGGTCGAGGACGTCAGGGTGCTCGTGCAGCGGCCGGACCGGGTGGTCCTGGAGACCGGCGGGGTACGGCGCGGCTACGACGTCGTCCTCGACGGCGACATCGCCTACGTTGACAGCCCTGCCGGGTCCACTGCGTTCACCCAGGTACCGCGGTTCCTGGACCCCAGCACGCTCAAGCCGGCGGGCTCGCTGACGGCGCCTATGCCGGGTTCGGTGATCCGGCTGCCCGTCGCCGCGGGCGACGTCGTGACGGCCGGGCAGGCCTTGGTCGTGGTGGAGGCGATGAAGATGGAACACACCATCGCCAGCCCGATCGACGGGATCGTCGCCGAACTCTCGGTCGAGGTGGGTCAGCAGGTGTCCACCGGCGATGCCCTCGCGGTGGTCGGAGCGGCCGACAGTGCAGACGAGGATTGAGCACCATCAGACCCGTCACCGGCCCCGGTGGCGGGTGACTTCGAAGTAGGAGAGCGGTATGGAACTGCACGAGACCGAGGAACGGCGAGCGCTGCGCAAGGCCGTGTCCGAGATCGCCAAGGACTTCGGGCACGACTACTACGTGGCCAAGTCGCTCGGCGGGGAGAAGAGTTCGGAACTCTGGCAGGCCGTGGGCAAGCAGGGGTTCCTCGGGGTCAACATCGCCGAGCAGTACGGCGGCGGTGGCGGCGGCATCTACGACATGCAGATCGTCGGTGAGGAACTGGCCGCGGCCGGCTGCCCGCTGCTGATGACGGTGGTCTCCCCCACCATCTGCGGCACGATCATCGAGGCTTTCGGCAGCGACGAGCTAAAGGCGCGCTGGCTGCCGGGCATCGCCAGCGGCGAGATCATCATGGCGTTCGCGATCACCGAGCCGGATGCGGGCTCGAACTCTCACAACATCTCCACCCACGCCAAGCGCGTCGGTGGGGATTGGGTGCTCAACGGCACCAAGTACTACATTTCCGGCGTCGACGAGGCGGAGGCCATCCTGGTCGTCACCCGCACCGCGACCGACGACCGCGGCCGCGGACGGCTGAGCCTGCTGGTGGTCCCGACCGACGCGCCCGGGTTGACCAAGACCCTCATCCCGGTGCAGGCGGTGACACCGGAGAAGCAGTTCACGCTGTTCTTCGACGACGTGCGGGTGCCGGCCGAGAACCTGATCGGCGCGGAAAACGACGGTCTGCGTCAGGTGTTCATGGGCCTCAACCCCGAACGCATCATGGGCGCCGCCCTGGGCAACGGCATCGGCCGCTACGCGCTGGACAAGGCGTCGGCCTACGCGCGCGAGCGCAAGGTCTGGGACGTGCCGATCGGAGCCCACCAGGGCCTGTCCCACCCGCTTGCGCACGCCAAGATCCAGCTGGAGCTGGCCCGGCTGATGACCCAGCGGGCGGCCTCACTGCACGACGCCGGCGACCCCGGTTCCGCGGAGGCGTCGAACATGGCCAAATACGCTGCGGCGGAGGCCGGCATCCTGGCCCTCGACCAGGCGATCCAGACCCACGGCGGCAACGGGTTGGCCACCGAGTACGGGCTGGCCACTCTCTGGGGCCCGGTGCGGCTGATGCGCACCGCGCCGATCAGCCGAGAGATGATCCTCAACTATGTGGCTCAGCACAGCCTGAACCTGCCCCGCTCATACTGAGCATCCTTCATCCGTTCGTGTCCGCTTCGGTCTACAAGACGGACGGTGGTGATCGGTCGCCCGCCGGGGCCGGGTCCTGCCTTACCGAGCATTTGTCAACCAAAACTGCCGAGGAGGCAAATCAACATGGATCGCGGTATCGGTCAGTGGGTCACCAAACGGGCCTTCCTCAACGGGCAGCGCACGGCGTTCGTCTGCGGTGACACCAGCTTCACGTACTCCGACTTCGATCGGCGCACCAACCAGGTCGCTTCGAACCTGTTGCGTCTCGGCGTCCGCAAGGGGGACCGGGTGGCCATACTGCTGGTGAACTCGGTCGAGTTCATGGAGGTCCTCCTCGGCTGCGCGAAGATCGGCGCCATCACCATCCCGATCAACGTCCGACTCGCAGGCCCGGAGATCGGCTACATCCTCGCCGACTCCGGCGCCGACGTGTTCGTGTTCCACGAGCCGCTCGCGGCGGCGGCGGTCAGCGCGCTGGCCGAGCCGGGGGTCCGGGTCCGCCACACGGTCCGGGCCGGGGGCGCCCCGGCCGACGGCGAGATCGCCTACCCAGACCTGCTCTCCGGCGGCGCCCCCGAGCCTCTCGACAGCGACGTCGAGGGCCGCGACGCCGCGTTCATCATGTACACCTCGGGCACCACCGGCCGCCCGAAGGGCGCCATCCTCACCCACGACAACCTACTGTGGAACGCCATCAACGTGCTGGGCGCCGAACAAGGCCTGACCGGCAGCGACGTGACTGTTGCAGTCGCCCCCATGTTCCACATCGGCGGGCTCGGGGTACATACGCTGCCATTGCTCTACGTCGGCGGGACCAGCGTGATCCTCCCGTCGTTCAACCCGGTGAGCACGCTCAAGGCGATGGCCGAAAGCCGCGCCACCGTCCAGTTCATGGTGCCGGCGATGTGGTCGGCGCTGACCCAGGTGCCCGACTTCGACTCCTACGATCTCTCCGCGTTGCGTCTGGCCATGGGCGGCGGCGCACCGATGCCGCTGACTGTCATCGACTTCATGCAGCAACGTGGCGTCCCCTTCACCGAGGGATTTGGGATGACCGAGACTGCACCCATGGTCTCGGTCTTGGACGCCGCCAACATCACGACGCGGGCCGGATCAATCGGCCGGGTCGCCATGCACGTCGATGCCCGCATCGTGGACGCCGACGACCGGGACGTCCCGGCCGACACCGTCGGCGAACTCCTGGTGCGCGGACCCAACGTGTTCGTCGGGTACTGGATGAAGCCGGCGACCACCGCCGAGGCCTTCCGGGGCGGCTGGTTCCACACCGGCGACCTCGGCCGGATCGACGCCGACGGCTACATCACGCTCGTCGACCGCAAGAAGGACATGATCATCTCGGGCGGGGAAAATGTCTACCCCATCGAGGTCGAGCAGGTGCTGTTCCGTCACCCCGGTGTGCTCGACGCCGCGGTGGTCGGCGGTCCGGACGACAAGTGGGGTGAGCGCGTCGTCGCGGTGGTGGTGGCCGACCCAGCCGCCGAGCAGGAACCCAGCGCCGACGAACTGATCGCCTGGTGCCGCGAACGGCTGGCGCATTTCAAGTGCCCCCGCGAAGTGCACCTCCTTCCCGAGCTGCCCCGCAACGCCACCGGCAAGCTCCTCAAGACCGAGCTGCGCAAGCGATTCACCGGCGTCGAGGGCGGCGTCGTCCAGCGCTGAGGCACGACACCGGAGGCGGAGCGCGGGTTTGGGAAGTGTTGTCACGACGAGTAGCCACGGTCGCCGCTGCAAATAGCTGAAGATGTTAATCGTCGCTAACGTCTAGCGCGTGGCAAGACCACGCGCGCCACTTGTCGGATGTTCTTATCCTCGATCCACCGATGAATTGGCTGGTCGTGGGGTGTCGGAATGAGGAAAGTGCCCTCTGAGCTGCGATGATGAGTGTTCTCTACGCACTTATCGGCACAACTCGGAAAGGCACTTCCGGTGCAAGTGTCCCATAGGTTCGCCGCATCGTCGGCGGTCTTCGATGATGAGCGTCTGGTGTCGTGCGCAGGCCTGGTACCGGTGATGGCCCTTGCCGAGCAGACCGGACTGTCATCGTCATTGGCCGACAAAGTTCGGTTCAGCTGCGAGCGGGTCAAGTCCGGTGCGGCCAATCCGTCGCCGAAGCTGACCACGCTGATCGCCGGGATGTGCACCGGCGCGGACAGCATCGACGACCTCGACGTAGTTCGTAGCGGCGGGATGAAGACCCTGTTCGGCGAGGTGTACGCCCCGTCGACCATCGGAACCTTGTTGCGGGAGTTCACCTTCGGCCATGCCCGGCAACTGGAGTCGGTGCTCAGTGAGCACGTGGGCGCTCTGTGCGAGCGTGTCGATCTGTTGCCCGGCGCCGACGGGCGGGTGTTCATCGACATCGACTCACTGCTGCGCCCGGTCTACGGCCAGGCCAAACAAGGTGCGAGCTACGGCCACACCAAAATCGCCGGCAAGCAGATCCTGCGCAAGGGTCTTTCCCCGTTGGTGACCACCATCAGCACCGAACACTGCGCTCCGGTGATCACCGGAGCACGACTGCGGGCGGGCAAGACCAACTCGGGCAAAGGCGCGGCCCGCATGATCGCCCAAGCCGTCGCCACCGCCCGCGGCGCCGGTGTCACCGGGCGCATCCTGGTGCGCGGCGACTCGGCCTACGGCAACAGCAGCGTGGTCACCGCCTGCCGCCGCGCCGGTGCCCGGTTCTCGCTGGTGCTGACCAAGACCGCCGCAGTCGTCGCGGCCATCGCCGACATCAATGACACCGCGTGGATCCCGGTGTGCTATCCCGCCGCGATCCCGACACCGGTGCCTGGATCTCCGATGCCGAAGTCGCCGAAACCACCTGCACCGCTTTCAGTTCCACGAAGACTCCGATCACGGCACGGTTGATCGTGCGCCGGGTCAAAGACGCCCGATACCCCGACGCCCTGTTCCCGGTCTGGCGATATCACCCGTTCTTCACCGACACCGACGAACCCGTCGACGTCGCTGACATCACTCACCGCCGCCACGCGATCATCGAAACCGTGTTCGCCGACCTCATCGACGGACCCCTGGCCCACATGCCCTCGGGACGTTTCGGGGCGAACTCTGCCTGGATACTGTGCGCGGCCATCGCCCACAACCTGCAGCGCGCCGCCGGCATCCTGGCCGGCGGTGCACACGCGGTGGCTCGCGGCGCCACCCTGCGCCGACGCCTCATCACCATCCCGGCCCGACTGGCCCGCCCCCAACGCCGACCCATCCTGCACCTACCAGCCCACTGGCCGTGGGCGACGCACTGGCTCCGATTGTGGCGCAACACCATCGGCCACAGCCCGCCAGCAACCGCCCCCACCTGACCAATCCGCCGAAAGGCCACGACCGGAGCACACAGGAAAAAGCTGGACAGACCAGCCGATACCCCCTGCTCACAGCCAGCAAGCGACCACCAAACCATTCCAGCCTCAGCCACGACAGCTCATCGGTGGATCAAGGCTTATGCCTCCTGGTTGTCTGGGCCGACAAGTCGCAACCTGCGCCACGACTCGCCTGTCGCCTTGCGCGATGGGTGCTTGAGCGTGTCTGACGTCGATGAGCTTCGGTGAATGGGTTGCTTCAGCTCCGTACGGCGGCGATCGACGACTCCACTCGATCAGCCTGCCCGCAGCAGAGCCCCGCGGCAGCGTCGAAACATGAATCGAACTCGGATTATCAGGCCGGGCGGCGCCGGATCGTCGCGCTGACCATCCTCAGATTCGGCGTGTTCGTCAGTAGACGGCACAGTTACGCAGCAAGGGCGTTCGCGGGACACGAACGACTAGGACCGCCCCAAGGCTTGTGTTGGGTTCAGTGCTACTTCGCCGAGCCAATAGCACATCAGTAGGGCGACCTCGACGTCTAATCGTTCCGCGGCGATCGGGCGACCGCGGCGCTCGAGTGCTCGATTTACGCGATACTTGACGGTATTGGCGTGTATCTGCAATTCGTTGGCGGCGGCTTTGAAGCTGGAACCGGCACGCAAGAACACCCTCAACGTGTCTCGTAGACGCTGGTCCGATGCAGTGTTCTGAGCCAACGGGCCCAGCACATCGTAAATCCATTCCTTCAGAGTCGCGTCATCGGTCATCAGCATCGAGGCCAGGGCCACACCGGGATCTCGTGCAGCGACGATCCGGTGCCGTGAGGAGCCGTCGGCTGCCACCGCGACCACACGGGCCTGCTCAGCCTGTCGGTAGGTGCGGCGGAAGCCTTCAATCCCCGGAAGTGGTTCACCGACGGAAAGTCTTGGGCCGTCAGGTTGAGCCCGGACGAAGTCGCGCAGCTGCGATAAATAGTCCGACGGGCGGTGAACCGTCATCCATGCGCATCCGACGAGGCGGTCGATGGAGAAGTAGACCGATTGCTTCGCTCCAGTGGCGGAGACCGCGTGTTGCATGAAGCGCTCCATGGCGATGAACTCGTCGGTGTCGGCGCCCGCATCTCGGTCGAGCCATACCATGAGAGCCACATGCGTTGCGCCCAAGAAGTACCTCATAGCCGACGACGCTTCGGTCAGGTCTACGTCGCGTCCGTTGAGGATGTCTCGAATGGCTTGTGCACGCAAACTTCGTCGGCGCTCGTCCCACTCCGCGCGTTCAGTCTGATATGTCTCCAAGACCTGCTCAGACATCCAGTCGATGTAGCGGAAAGACACACGGGTGATGTGTTCAATGAGCGCCAATTTCTCCTCGGGCGGTAGGTCCGCGCTCCGAAGGCCAGCGATGATGAGGTTCAATCCATACTGGTGCCCGAGCCTGTATGCCCGCAGCAGCGCGTTGACGGGTACCTCGCGTTGCGCCATCCTCCGGGCGTGTTCAAGGGCGGCCGTCGGTGACTCCATGCGGTCGAACGGGATCGAGTGACGGACGACGGAGAACCAAGTGTCTACGTTCGCGGCGACGGTGTCACTCAGTAGCTCTTTGAGCTGTTGATCGGCAGCGAGTTCGGCAACTTGCTCAATCAGAAGGCCATGTATGGACTCGGGCAATTCTCTGACGAGGTCGCCGAGGTCTCGGAATAGGTGATGAACCGCGTGACCGGGGGTGTCTTGAACTTCGGATGAATCAAGCACAGCTGCGACCGTACTCGATTACTTGTCTTTGCGAGACAACAGACGCCCGCAGGTTCGACCCTTCGAGACATACCGATCGCGGATCCGGGTATCTACGCTGTTAAGGAGCGGTGAGCCACGTTTTACCATTTCAGCAGCCGAACGAGGCATTGCTGTGGGCCACGGCGAACGGATGCGCGTGAAGAGGAAGGCGGAGGCATGAGTTGTCTGCTCGCAATAACCTTGTTTGCGGCCTTCGCGGCCGGAGCAGCCCCATTGCGAGGAACGATCAGCACCGCCCTGGCCGCAATAGACGACTTTCTCGATCGTTTCGGCCACGAAGTTTCCGGAACTGCTCATGCGAAGGAACGCCCGCCGCTCTGACGAGGTGGTCGAATCGGGCGCCGGATATGCCCGCCCGCCTCCCGCATACCGAAGCTGAAGCCTGGATAGCAGTAGGCTGTCCTCTGGACTCGCCCCCGGCCGTCGACTGACTCCAAGATCCCAACAGCAGCGCCGATCTGATCCGGGTCGCCCCGGCGGCGGGTGTGTTCGTCAAGGTGTGCGGGCACTGGTTCGGAGAACTCCGACCGCTCGATCCGACCTGGACAGCGCCCACCAGCAAAATGCTTCGGTTCGAATGATAATTCGGCCCAGGCGATGGTCGAACCATACGGTTTGGCATCGCTGCCTTCGGATGCGCCGATACTGCGCCGCCGGGGTTCCGTTCATGGAGGTAGTTCTGACACCTCGACAACGAACCAGAGTGGCCGGGCCGCGGCCATCGCAGGGCCCTGAAAGACGCTCAGTCCGACGAGTCGTTCAGCGTGCGGTCGAGAAAATCTGCGACTGCCGAAGTGAAGGCGTCGTTGTCGTCGCCCGCAACCATGTGGCCCGTGCCCGAAACGTCGACAGCCTCGGCGTGCGGTACGACTTCGAGGAACTCCTCGACCGACTGCTGCGACGTCACGTCGGAGTGAACGCCGCGAATGAGAAGCGTTGGTGCTCGCACGCGGCGGGCCCCTTCGATGAGAAGGTCGCTTATGGCGCCGAATTCTTTGGCACCAGTTGCTGGGTCGCCCTGCAGGAACTCGAAGTTGGAAGCTATGAACGCCGGATCCCATCGCCAGATCCACCGACCGTCGTCGCGCTGCTGCAAGACCTTTCGGAGACCGTCCAAGTTCTTGGGCCGAGCGCGATGCCGGTTGTACTGGGCAATGACGTCCGCGGCCGCGTCGAGCGTATCGAATCCGTCGGGATGGGCGCCCATGAAAGACACGACGCGGCGTGCTCCGTGAAACTCCATTCGCGGAGTTATGTCGACCAGTACGACGGCTCCCCACAGATCGGCAGGCGCCACCAAATGCGTTCCCAACACCGTCATGCCGCCCAAGGATGCGCCAACGACAGCTGGCGGGCGGCCATCGCTGGCATATCGGCGAATCGACAGCAGGTCGGATGCAAGTCGGTCGAGATCGTATCGACCATCGGGGTCCCACTCGCTGTCGCCGTGACCGCGGGCGTCGTAAGCGACGACGGTATACCCGCGCGCGTGTAAGCGGCGCGCGGTAGTCGCCCAGGCATGGCGGTTCTGTCCACCGCCGTGCAGCAGTATGACGACCGCGCGGGCGGATTCGTGTCGGTAGACATCGGCTGCAAGGGCGGTTCCGTCTTCGTTGCGGACGCGCTCGAACGTTGAGGTCATTTGCTGTGTCCTCGATGGTCGCCTTGGGCAGCGTTCTCGTTCCGCGACCGGATCACGAGGCGCTCTGGGCGACGACGGTCACTGTTCCCTGTGCGGCGCATACCGGGCGTCCCGTATTGGTGATGTCGATCCTGGCGACGCCGCTACGCTTCCCCAGCGCGATGATGTCGGCGACCGCAACGCAGACTCCACTGGACACCGGACGTAGGAGGTTCAGTTTGAATTCGGTTGTGGCCACCCATGACCCAGGTGGGATCACCGGATAGAACACCACGCCCAAGCAGTGGTCGACCATCGCTGACAGGCATCCGCCATGCAGAGTGCCGAAAGGAGTCAACAAATCGGCTCGGGCGTCCATTTCCACTACCAGTCTCCCGGCGGAGAACTCGATGTGGCGGAAGTCCAAGTACTTGGCGAGCCCTCCCGAGGTTCCCCCCGCGTGCTGGAGCTCCTCGGCTATTTGCTTGTTGAACTGGGGGAAGTCCATGGTCAGCGCCTCGTTTCGTTCAGCGATACCGATGCCATCGCTGAGACACTACTCCGCAGTTGTCGCAGCAATGCAACTGTGAGTGTCGGCCAGTAGCGCGGGAAGCAGGAATCGGCGCAAGAAAGCATCGATTCCTTCGGGGCTGCGGTGCCGGGGGCCGCGAACCGCGAGCAAGCTGAGGATGATGCGCAAAATCCATTCGGCGGCGTCATCGACCGAAACGCCGGCTTCGAGTTGATGCCAGTGTGCGGCGAACACGGGTCGCAGAAACTCGGCGACGAGTTCGAACAGCGCCACCGACGTTCCCTCGGCCAGTCCCACGCCGGCGAGTTCATCGTCGCTGGCGAAGAGCATGCCGATTATCGGTTCGCGGCGTGCCGCGCGCACCGTGACTGCAACGAAGTCCAATATGGCAGAGCCCAAGTCGGTGTGCGCCAAGATCCGTCCGCTGGTGCGGTGCAGGTAGCGTTCCGCTGCGCGGACGATGACACCGGATACGACGGATTCGCGACTAGCGAAGTAGCGATAGACCGTGGCGCGCGATACGCCCGCATGCCTGGCGATATCCTCCATCGTGGTGCCCGACAGCCCCTTGCCTTGCAGGCACGTTTCGGCGGCGTCGAGTAGGCGATCGCGCGCCATATCGCGGTTTCGCCCAGGAGTCGCGTCGCCCCGCCGCAACGATCTCTTCGTCACGGGTACGAGTATGCCCTGTCAAGGGACCCGCTCTGTCGAACACCCGCGGTTGTCGCATGGAAACGGATGTGACAATATCGCAGTCGTGTCGCATAGAAGACCTCGACGATGAGCGTGATCTGACCGTTGGCCATCCCACCACGCACTCCGGTTGTCGTCGGCGTCGGTGAACTGACACATCGCGGTGAAGGCACCGTCGATCCCATCGATTTGGCCGCCGAGGCCGCGCGTCGAGCGCTGCATGATGCTTCGGCCGCGATCGGGCATCGCATCGATACCGTGGCGACGCCCGGAATCTTGATGATCCCACGCGACAACCCCGCGTCGAGGATTGCCGAAGCGACTGGGCTGACGCCGGATCATCGCATCAGTTGTCCGGTCGGCGGCAACACCCCCCAGTATCTGGTCGAGGTCCTCGGCCGCCGCATTTGGCGCGGCGTCAGCGACGGGGCTCTGATCGTCGGAGCGGAAAGCGGCGCGTCAGCACGCAAAGTCGCATCCGGTAGCGCACTTTTGGAGCCCAAACCCATCGCAGCACAGGACGAGTCACTCGGTGACACCCGCCCGGGACTGAGCGAAGCCGAGGTGGGCGCCGGGTTACATTGGCCGCACGAGGTGTACCCGATCTTCGAATCCGCGATCGCGGCCCGATCAGGCCGCACATTCGACGAACAGCGCCGCTGGCTGGGTGACTTGATGGCTCCGTTCACGGTTGAGGCGTCCCGACATCTCGAGCAGGCCTGGTTTCCGCGTGCCCGTAGCGCAGACGAGCTCAGCACGGTCTCCCCGGCTAACCGGATGGTGTGCGAGCCGTATCCGAAGCTGCTCAACAGCATCATCGCCGTGGATATGGCTGCCGCTTTCGTGATCATGGCCGCCGAAGTCGCCGAGGAACTCGGAGTGCCCAGTGATCGTTGGGTCTTCCCGTGGTCGTCGGCCACATGCAACGACGTGTATTTCCCGGTTCAGCGGCCTGATCTGGGTCGTTCCGCCGGAATAAGGGCCGCCGGCAAGGCGGTATTGGCGGCCAGTGGACTTCACATCGACGACATTAGATGGTTTGATTTCTACTCTTGCTTTCCTTCCGCGGTCGAGGCGGCGATCGACGCCTTGGATCTCGACCCGGCGGATGACCGCGGGTTCACGGTGACCGGCGGACTGCCCTACCACGGAGGGCCGGGTAACAACTATGTCAGCCATTCGATCGTCGAGATGGTGCGACGCTGCAGGAGCGACCCGGACGCCGTCGGGCTCGTGTCCGGACTGGGCTGGTACATCACAAAGCACTCGCTGGGTCTGTGGTCGGCGACTCCACCGCCAACGGGATGGCAGACTCCGGACATGGCCGATGCGCAGTCTGCGATCGACGGCACCTCCCTCCCGGTCGCTTCTCCCGCCGACGCATCCGGAGAGGCGACCATAGATGGATACACGGTCGTGCACGACCGTGACCAAGGCCCCTCCTGGGTGCCGATTTTCGCGCGCATGACCGACGGCCGCCGCGTCGCGGCGCGCAGTGACGATGCCGAGGTGGCGGTGGCAATGTCACGAGACATGTGCGTCGGACACCAAGTCGCCGTGCGGCAGGCGGACGGACACGTCGAATTCGAACTGTCGTGAACGCCGACGCGCTCGTGCTGACCAAGCCGCGCACCCTTGAACGGCGGCATCTTCCGGTGCCGCGCATCGACGACGAGTCCGGTCTCCTGCGGATCGAGGCGTGCGGGCTCTGCGGAACCGACCACGAGCAGTTCAGCGGACACCTGCCGACGGGGTTCGCCTTCATCCCCGGACACGAGATCATCGGCGTCATCGAGGGAATCGGTGACGCCGCGCGCGAGCGTTGGGGCGTCTCGGTGGGTCAGCGAGTCGCCGTCGAGGTGTTCCGATCGTGTCGGGAGTGCGACTCGTGCGGCCGCGGCGAGTATCGCAGGTGCTCGAGCAACGGCCTCGCCACCATGTTCGGCTTCGTCGACGTGAACATCCCGCCCGGCCTGTGGGGAGGCTATGCAACCCACCTGCATCTGCCGTTCGATTCCATGCCGTTGCCGGTCCCGGACGGACTCGACCCGATCGTCGCGACGTTGTTCAATCCGCTTGGGGCAGGGATCAAATGGGCTGCCATGTTGCCCGAGACAAGCCCGGGCGACGTCGTCGCGGTCCTCGGACCAGGGATCCGCGGGATTTGTGCTGCCGTAGCCGCCAAGGAGGCCGGAGCGGCATTCGTCGCGATGACCGGGGTCGGCCCTCGCGACCGAACTCGGCTAGCCGCAGCCCACCAGTTCGGCGTGGACCTGACCATCGACGTCACCGAAGACGACCCGGCGCAGGCCCTGCAAATGGCGACCGGCCGGCTCGCAGATGTCGTCGTCGACGTCACCGCGAAGGCGCCAGCCGCATTCGCGGACGCCGTCGCACTCGCGCAGCCCGGCGGACGCGTGGTGGTCGCGGGCACACGCGGCGGCGGCGGAGCGCCGGGCTTCGAGCCAGACCTGCTCGTATTCAAGGAACTACGCATCTTCGGTTCGTTGGGGGTCGACTACCCCGCCTACCAGAGCGCCATCGAGCTGCTGGTCTCTAGGCGTTGGCCCTTCGAAGAATTGCACCGCGAGATCACCGGTTTCGCCGGCCTGCCCGGGCTGCTCGACCTTCTGGCCGGCAACGAGCCGGACCGGGTCCCCGCTCTGCACAACGTCTTTGTGCCGATCGCCTGACAGCGCCAACTAGCGCCCAACCGGAAGGATCCACCGTGAGCAGCCAAAGCCGGGTTGACATGCTTGCCCTGACAGATGCCCGCGAGCGCGCCGCTCAATGCGGGATTCCGGACGCCATGGCTGAACTGTCTGTTTTCAGGATCGCGCTTCATCAGCCCCCTGTAGCCGTCGCATTGCATGGAATGCTGGAGGCGTTGCTGTGGAAAGGCGCGCTGGATGCGCGGCTACGGGAGCTGATCATCATGCGAATCGGCTGGGTCACTGATTCGGTCTATGAGTGGACGCAACACTGGAGGGTTGCCCGCTTGCTCGATGTGCCCGAACGCGACCTGCTCGGGGTGCGCGACTGGCAGAACGCCGGCCACTTCGGCGAAGCCGAGCGGGCGGTACTGGCGGCGACAGACGAGACGTTGCGTGACGGCACCATCTCGGATGAAACCTGGGCTGAGTGTCAGCGCGCGTTGCACGGGGACCCGGCCGTCCTCGTCGAACTCGTCGCCGCGATCGGGAATTGGAGATTGTTCTCAGCGCTGCTGCGGTCCTTGCACGTGCCGCTAGAAGACGGCCTCGAAGGATGGCCCCCTGACGGAGTTCGACCCTCCGTTGACTGAAGGGTGATCGGCTCGCCATGTCGACTCCGTGCTATGACTCTGCCCCTAGCACCTGTTGGTCGGGATCTGACGATGTCGAACGGTCGGGCGGTTGCATCTGCAGACGGCGATTCCACCACCGAGGATTGCGCCGGGCCTGAAGACTGAGCCGACGGAATTCCATCCGCTGCAGTCGAAGGAGAACTGGAACACCCAGCAGCGGGACGATCGCACCACGGACCGCACCTCGGCGACCATTCTCCAGCAATCCGGCTACAGCACTGAGCCCCGAAATGTAAAGAATACCGTTGTAAGGCACCAGGATTGGGCCGCATAGTCCTTCGCACTCGGACAGGCTTGGCACACCAAATCTCCAGCGCTTCGGCCAGTGTATGAAGTGAGCCAACACGGTCGTCAGGAACAGGCCGTTCACAACACCGAGGACAGCCTCGTGACGCTTATCGGCACGTTCCGCCATGCGAAGTACTACTGCGGTGCTCATGCCCCAACCCGTCGCTGCCGGCACCGGACCAATCACCGACGCGAACGGCATCGCAACTCCGGACAGCAATTCGTAGAAGACATGCGCGCTCGCTGACACGGCGCCAACTTGTGTGCAGATTTGCCGGGACGTCTTCGGACGCTGACGGGACGGCGGTAATGGCCCTTCCGCCCGCATCAGCGGAATGCCTGAACGCGCGATGCGGCCACGGCGCAACGCACTTCTTCGTGAAGAGGTCGTTCCATATGGCGGCTTTCACCACAAAAGTACTTGTCGACCTACACGTTACTCCGTAGCTGTTGGCCGCCATCGGCGTCGAAGAGTTCCTTGGTCCAACGTTCGAGGATTTCTGCGCTATCCCAGTCGTCGGGATGGAACCCGGCGTGGGTGTAGGAACGGAAGCGCTCAATCGCTGCTCGGCTGAACAGCGGGTTATGACGGAAGGCTCGAAGGCTGCGCAGCAACCGCACCGGGTTGTAGGCGGCACGATCGCCGGCCAGAGAGCGGGTGGTCTGGATGACCAACTCGGTGAACAATAGGAGACTGGCGATCCGCATTCCCCAGACCCTGGTGCGTTCGCTTCCACCGACCGTCTCGTAGACATCGAAAGCGACGGCCTTGTGCTCGCATTCCTCCAGTGCGTGCCAAAGCAGAATCGGCCGCACCTCGGTGTAGCCGATCAGTTCTTGAGCTTCGTCGCTGGTGAGAATGATCTCGGCGAATGTCGCCGTGTAGTGCTCGAGGGCTGCCGTCACAGCCAGGCGCATCTTGGGAGAAAAACGCTTCTCGAGTCGGCCAACCAACTTCTTGATATGCCGATCGATCCCCTCGGTGGGATAGCCCATCGCTTGAAGGCGATCGTTGAGCAGCCGATGCTGGTGCCGGTGGGTGGCCTCTTGAGCGATGAATCCCTTGACCGCCTCCTTCAGGTCAGCGTCGCTGATGTGGTCCCGGTACTCGCGGACTGACCGGATGAAGAAGTCTTCGCCTTCGGGGAACGTGGCCGACAAGGTGGACACAAAGTGGCTCATCACCAAGTCGCCATCGACGAAGTGCTGCCGACTGGTCTCAGCAGGCATGTCGAATCGGACACGGCGGGGCTTCGGGACGACCCGCGTGGTGGGCCGTGTGGACGAATCGTCGCTCATGTTGTTCTCCTGTTGTCATGGGCACTGATGATCTGACTTTACGCCTAGTCAGAATTAGATGGCAAGCTATGCGTTGTGCGATCGGTGCGGGTGTACAGCGGGATGTCCGCCGAGGAGCGTCACCGGAACAGGCGCACGCGTCTCATCGAGGCCGCGATGGAGTTGATCGGCACGCACGGCGTTGCCGCCGCCACGGTGACTGCCGTATGCGCTGAGTCCGGCGTGACGTCACGCTACTTCTATCAGCATTTCCCTGACAGAGACGCCCTCTTGCGAGCTGTCTACCAGCAGCTCTACGCAACCTTCCAGGAGGTGATAGTTGACGCGATCCCCGATGCCGGCGCCCCACCCGAGGTGCTCGCGTACGCGCCGATCCGCGGGCTGGTCAGCATGATCAACAATGATCCTCGACTGGGTCGGATCTTGTTCGTGGAATCTGCAACGGAGCCGCTGCTTCGGGAGTTACGCAGCGACATGATGACCGGTTTCACCGACCTCGTATTGCGTGAGGCCAGACTTCACCTTGACATCGCCGACTCCGCAGTGGGCGTTGCCCATTTGGCCTCGACATTGGGTGTGGGTGGGTTATTCGAAGTCTTGCGCCGCTGGCTCGACGGAGAACTCGAGTTCACCACCGATGAACTCGTTCAGCACTGCGCAGGTTTCCTGGGCAGCCTCGGCAGCTATGTGCTGCTGCAGAACGCAGTCGAGTCGGCCACGACCAAAGCCAAACCTCAGAGTTAGCTTCTGGCGCCTCCCGGCCGCGCTTCGCGAATGTCGAGGTGCCTCCGCTTGCTTCATTCCGGACTGAACACATGAACGCCGCTGTACAACATTAGAGGCCAGCGTCGTCGACCAAATAACGTTCGGCGAGCGTCTCGGCAAGCCGACTCGTGTGCTCCACGATCTCCCCCTGGATGACGTCAAGCAAACCTGCATGCCATGCGGTGATCAATTCGACGAAGCCACCAACGGCCACCAGTGTGTCCATCCGAAGGGCGGTTTCATCGGCTTCCGGCCTCAGGTGTGGCTCACTGGCTGCGATCACCAGGTGTGTCGCCTCCTGCAGTGCGACAGCGCGCCGATCCTGAAGCGGGGAACTGCCCACGTGTTGAGCCAGTAGAATCTTCGCCCTGCCCGGATCCTCTGCAATCCGGTCGACCACCGCGGCGATGGTCACGCGGATGGTCTCCATCGGCGGCTGCCCGATGCGTTCTGCGAGCGTCGCAGAAACCTCACCGAGCATCTCGTTGCGCACGCCGTCCCATGCAGCGACAAGTAACTCGTCGCGGGTCTTGAAGTCTTCGTAGAAGTAACGGTCGTTCAGGCCGGTTTTGGCGCACACTCCTCTCATCGTGACTGCTGCCCAACCGCTTTCACTCCAGATTTCCGTCGCGGCATCAATGAGGCGCTGACGGCGCTCCGCCCGGCGTTCAGCACCGGTACGCCCGCCCCATCTCTTCGACCGCGTCCGCACATGTCCATCTTGGCAAGCCACAGTAGGTCGCAACACTTTGGTAGCATCCGCCCCCAATGGGGGCGCGTGCCACCATAGGACTCCGCGGAGGGCAGCGATTGACGATCAGAACGCTCAAACTTCGAGTTCTCAGAGACGTGGCAGCGGCTGTCGTCATTCCCGCCCCCAGCAGTGATCGTGCGGCACTGGCGACGGTGGCGGTAGGAGGCGCCCTGCACGCCGTGCAGGTATTCGCGGCCGACTGGCCCGCCGCAATCCCGTAGGGAGTCGACTCATGACGCTCTTGAGCGAGGCCCCCACCGGTCGCCGTCACCACTTGCACTACGTGCGGTAGCGTACCGATACCGGCAGTATCGCTACCAGTGGAGGCCAAGTGACCGACGGCAGTGCAGATGCCCCAAGCCAGGCCAAGCGGCCTGGTCGGCGCGCCAACGGATCCACCGACCCGGCCGACACTCGCGAGTACAGCGAACGGTTGGCGACCCTGGCCCGGTTCACCCTCCGACACAAAGCGCTCGTCATCGGGGTATGGCTAGGCGCCGCGGTGGTTCTCGCGCTGCTGTTCCCACAGCTGGAAACCGTGGTGCGCCAACAGTCGGTGGACCTCATTCCTCGCGACGCCCCGTCCTTGCAGACGGTTGACCGCATGAGCGCCGCGTTCGGCGAAGAAGGCTCGAAAACCATGGTGTTCGTCGCCATGGAAGACCCCACTGGCTTGACTCCAACTGCACGGCAGCGCTACGGCGAACTCGTGCGCCGGTTGCAGGCCGAGGGCGACCACGTCCTGCTGGTGCAGGACCTGCTGGCCGATCCGATTACCGAAGCTCAGGCAGTCAGCGCCGACCGCAAAGCCTGGTATCTGCCCGTCGGTGTCACCGGCACCCTCGGAGACCCCACGGCAGCCGAATCCTTGAACGCGGTGCGCGACATCGCCGCGGAGGTGTTCACCGGATCGACCACGACCGTCCAAGTGACGGGACCACCGGCGACCTTCAGCGACATGATCGCCTCCGCCGAGCACGACCTGCTGTTGATCTCGATCGCTACCGCCGGCGTGATCGCCCTGATCTTGCTGATCGTCTACCGGTCAGTGTTCACCGCGCTGTTGCCACTGCTGGTAATCGGGTTGAGCCTGGCGGTTGGGCGCGGCGTGCTATCCGCCCTCGGCGAGATGGGCATGCCGGTCTCCCAGTTCACCGTCGCATTCATGACGGCGATCCTGCTCGGCGCCGGAACTGATTACACAGTTTTTCTGATCAGCCGGTACCACGAGCAGCGCCGCGCCCAAGTACCCGCCGATCAGGCGATCATCCACGCCACCGCCAGCATCGGGCGCGTCATCCTGGCGTCCGCCGCCACCGTGGCACTCGCGTTCTTGGCCATGGTCTTCGCGCGGCTCAGCGTCTTCGCCGCCCTGGGCCCCGCGTGTGCCATCGCCGTGCTGTTCGGATTTCTGGCGACCGTCACCCTGCTGCCACCCGTGCTGTCGCTAGCCGCCAAACGCGGCATCGGTGAACCCAAATCCGATCGCACCCGCCGCTACTGGAACAGCGTCGCCGTCGCCGTGGTCCGCCGTCCGGTGCCACTGCTGATCGTCAGCCTGGCCATCCTGCTCGCCCTGTCGGCAGCCGCTGCGACCATCAAAATCAGCTACGACGACCGCAAGGGACAACCAGACACCACGGCCAGCAACCAGGGCTACCAACTTCTGGACCGCCACTTCCGCAAGGACGTCGTCATCAGCGAGTTCCTCGTCGTAGAGAACCCGACCGACATGCGGACCGGGAGGGGGCTGGCCGATCTCGACGAGATGGCCTCTCGCGTCTCCCAGATCCCCGGCGTCACCAGGGTGTCCGGAGTCACCCGCCCCACCGGGGAGCGCCTCGACCAAGCAGAACTGGCCTGGCAGAACGGCCAGATCGGCGAGAAAATGGCCGGCGCGGTCGCCGAGGGCAACTCACGCAAGGACGACCTCGCCAAACTCACCGGCGGCGCCGACCAGCTCGCCGACGGCCTCGCCCAACTCGATGGCACGGTGCGCACCGCCCTCGCGCCACTGGCCGGAATCCTCACCCAAGCTCAATCCGCGGGAACTCAGGTCAACCAGTTCCGCCCACTGCTGCAACAACTTTCCGCCACCGCCCCCGCCGTCGACCAAGCCATCCAATCCGGCCCAGGACTGCGACCGCTGGCCAACCAGGCGCAGAACGCGATCACCCAGCTCGATCCACTCGTGGGCGCGCTCAACACCTCACCGTGGTGTGCCGCCACCCCGCAGTGCGCCCAAATTCGTGACCAGGTGAAGATTTTGGTCAGCCTGCGCGACAGCGGATTCTTCGACCAGATCGCCGACCTCGGGGACCGCTACGATCCCGCGACCAATGCCACCGTTGGTGGCACCCTCTCCAACGTCCAGAACGCAGTCGCCTCGCTGGACAAGGCATTCGGAGCCCTCGGTGACCCCGCCGACCTAGCCACCAATCTCCGCCGATTGCAGGAGGGAATCGGACAGCTCGCCTCCGGCGCTCAAGCACTCGCGACCGGTGTCCGCACCCTCGCCGACAGCAACATCGAAATGCTGTCCGGTATGAGCCAGATCGCCACCCAACTACAGAATTCCTCACGCGCAGCGGCGGACTCCGACTCCTCGAGCGGTTTCTACTTGCCCGCTAATGCATTCGAGAACCGGCAATTCACCGATGTTGCCAAGCAATTCCTCTCACCGGACGGCAAGACCGCGCGGTTCATGATCGAAAGCAGCCACGACCCTTACAGCGTCGAAGCCATGGAGCTCGCCAGCCGCATCACCGACACCGCCAACACCGCACGACCCAACACGTCGCTCGCCGACGCCACCGTATCCGTCGCCGGCTTCCCCGCCGTCAACTCCGATATCCAACGATTCCTATGGGCCGACTTCGCACAACTGGCCGTCGCCACCATAATCATCGTCGGCGTCATCCTGGTCCTACTGCTGCGCGCACTCCTGGCACCGCTCTACCTCTTAGGCACCGTCGTGCTCAACTACCTCGCCTCGCTCGGCATCGGCGTTGTGGTATTCCAATGGGGACTGGGCTACGAAATCGCTTGGCCCGTACCATTACTGGCATTCATCATCCTCGTCGCCGTCGGCGCCGACTACAACATGCTGCTCGTCTCACGGCTCCGCGAAGAATCCGGGACCAACATCCGCGTCGGCGTCCTGCGCACCGTGGCAAACACCGGAGCCGTCATCACCTCAGCTGGTCTGATATTCGCCGCCAGCATGTTCGGCCTCATGGTCGGCTCAGTCGCAATCATGATCCAAGCCGGCCTCATCATCGGCTTCGGATTGCTGCTCGATACCTTCCTCGTGCGCACCCTCACCGTGCCCGCCATCGCCACACTTCTACGCGAAGCCAGCTGGTGGCCTTCCAAAGCAACGCGGACCCCAGTAGCTGACACCGCCACGCAGAAATAAGGAGCAACGCACTACTAGTGGAAGCGAGGAATGCGAGGAACGCGAGGTCCATTCGCAGACGTGATCTTTGGTTGCGGATCCGTCGTGATCTGGTGTTGCAAGCCCGTCGAGTAAGCGTCCAAACTGACATCCTGATTTCAAGGTTCCCGCTCTCGGTAAATCAAAGGCGGCCTTGACCACCAAGGTGTCTCAGTCCGCAGGCAGTCCGCAGTAGATTTTCGCGACTCCTGCGCGCGCCAACCCACCCAATGCAGCTGAGCTGGGAAAACTTACGCGGGCCAACGTACCCAACGTCATCAAAACCCCAGGTGGCGTGGTTCGGGACGAAGAGGTCGTGGGTTCAAATCCCGCCACCCCGACCAAGGAGAAACCCGCCGGCATAGCCGAGCGGGTTTTCTCTTGGGCGGGGGGCGTGATGCTCGGAGTCCGGAGTGCCTGGCGCCACAGCGGCGGTCACGACGGCGGCTCCCGCCACCTCGACTCGTGTGAATTCAGGCAGAGGGCTCTGACTGCTCAATCCGGTCGGGCGCCGGTTCCGTTTCAGTCCGCAGTTGGTCCGTGCCCGAGCATCGTTTGGACGGCTTTCACGTTGCCCCGGCGCTGATGGCGAGGGAGGCGGCGGAATGACTAGGTCGCGGGGAGTGACTGTCGGGAAGTCCGAAATCTTCTTCACAAGTCGCTTGACAGCTGGGTTGGAAAGACGCGCGGTCGCCAGGTCGATACGCGCATTACTGCCCCTTCCGGCGACGTGAACACCAGCGCCTCGCGGAGCTTGCCAATCATGAGCGCGGCCAACGGCTCTGCCAGAAGGCCGGGAAAGGGCATGGAACCAGAAGTCAGTTGCTGCTCGCCTCGTCGGCATGGCACAGCAGAAGTATCCGCTCGGGGTGACCGACGAAGGCGAGTCGTTCGGCGCCGACAAAGTACGACGGCACTTGGCGATGCTCCTTCGTGGGGCCGCGCTGGCACCTCTGCAGCGAGCGCTTTGCTGAGCCATTCGTCGTCGGGGATCGATGTGATGCCTTCGAGGTGGGTACGTGCCGCGCCGGCGTTGTTGACCACGATGTCGACCGCTGCCGAGTTCGTTGAGCGCCGATGCCGCGGTACCCTCCCGTGACGATCGTGCGCTTGCCGGCGAATTCGGTTTTGCCTGGCGGATTCGGGGTTCTGTACATCGGGTTCACGTCCGTCTCGGATCGCTATTCGGTTTGTCGGGCTTTAGGTTTCGATGACGATCTTGCCGATGGAGCGGTGGCTTTCGAGTAGCGTGTGGGCGGTTTTCATGTTGTCTGCGGTCAGCCCGGTGAGCGAGGTTGTGACGATCGGGCGTACCTGGCCGGTGCGGACGTAATCGGCCACTGCTGTGAGGATGTGGCCCTGGCTGCTGGGGTCGGCTCCGCTGGCGACTTGGCTGAACACCATTTCGGTGTGCAGTGAAGCGGACTTCTGCACCAGGGGGGTGAGGTCGAGCGGGGTTCCGATGTCGATGGTCGATACGTGCCCGAACGGGCGCAGCACTGCCGCGATCTGATCGAGGTTGTTCGCGGTGGCGGCGGTGGAGAGCACCATGTCGACATGCTCGATAGAGGCTTGCCGGAGTTGGTCCGCGATATCCGCGGTGTGGTCGATCACCAGATCCGCGCCCATCGTCCGGCACCAATCTTGAGACTCCGGCCGAGAGGCGGTACTGATGGCCAACACCGGGGTCTTGGCCTTGAGCAGCTGCGTCGCCAGCGATCCGACTCCGCCGGCACCGCCAATGATCAAGACCCGTTCCACGCCGAGCGGCAGGGCCGACTGATCGCGGAAGAGGGCTTCCCAGGCCGTCAGCGCACCGATCGGTAGTGACGCGGCGTCGCTGAATGACAGTTCGTCGGGGATCTTAGCGACGATCCGGTGGTCGACGGCCAGCCGTTGCGCCCAGCAACCGTCGCGAGTGGCGTCACCGGTGCCCATCACCCGATCACCCACGCGCAACCCGCCTGCTGCGGCGCCGGTCTCGATGACGATCCCGGCGAATTCCCAACCCAGGATGACCCGCCCGCCCGGCTCGGCGCTGCGTATCGAGCGGATGAATGCTTCGCCGGGATTCACGCCGATCGCGCGGATCTCGATCAACACGTCACCTTCGCGCAGCTCGGGCTCGTCGACCTCGATGAGGTCGATCGCGAAGGCGTCGAGGGAGTGTGCGTGTTGGTAGGCAAGAGCTTTCATGATTTTCCGTTCTGTTCGGTGTTGTGTCGCCTCTGGTGGATGGTGGCCCCGCCACACCAGCGGAGGGGCCTGACGTGTGTGGTGATGTCCGATGGGGAGCGGGATGCAGTCGCAGCTGCATCCCTCGCGCCACGGGTGTTTCCTTCCCTGGTCGGTAAAGCTCCTAGTCCTGTTTGAGCGCATGCAGCGCTGACAGGGGACCGCCACCGACCTGCATCAGCCGGCCGCCGTCTCGCAGGGCCCCGACATCGATCGGGGCGAAACCGAGGCTGTCGGCCAACTGGAGAAAAGTGACCTTGGCTGAGGCGTCGTCGCCGGCGTAGAAAAGCACTTGGCGACCGGCCGGGTGACGCGGGTTGGCGGCGATGTAGCTGGCGTGCAACGTATTGAAGGCTTTGATCACTCGCGCCTTGGGGGCACGGTCAGCTACCCACTCGCTACCGGTTTGGCCCCCGAGGTCGGCCACTTCAATCGGGTCTGCTTGGGCGAATTGGTTGGTGGCGTCGACCAGGATGCGTCCATCCCACGGCGACAGGTCGGCCAGCGCAGCTGGAATGTCCCACCACATGACGGTCAGGAACACCATGTCGGCCTCGGCGGCTTCGGCGACGGTTCCCGCCGACGCCAGCGGGCCCAAGTCGTCGACGATCTCGGCCAATGTCGACGGACCGCGGCTGTTGCTCAGCATCACCGGGTGCCCAGCGCTGACCAAATGACGTGCGATGGCCTGCGCGACGACGCCGGCGCCGATGGTTCCAAACCGCATGCTCAACCTCCCTCACTATTGCTGACGATCATCATTAATAATCGTTACGCTGTCATGCGTCATCATTAGTGTCAAGCCCGCGAAGGACATGGCCAGCGAAACCACTGCATCGTCAGAGAGGGCCGCGGCGACGGGCGGAGAGGTACATTGATGATGGGCACCATCGATGTGGGTATCGCTTGGTAGCGAAGAGTTTGATTGCCCGCAGTGGGAGGAGCATCCGTTGCCTCGAGTGTCACGGCAGCAGAAAGAGTTGAACCGCGGACGCATCGTGTCGGCCGCCGGTCAAGGTTTTCGGGCTCGCGGGATTGACGGTGTTGGCATCGACGAGGTGATGAAGACAGCCGGGATGACCCATGGTGGGTTCTACAACCACTTCACCTCAAAGGAAGACCTCGCGCGGGAAGTACTCCACCAGGGATTCACCGATTCCCTGGCCCATGTCGCCGCCGTGATCGACGACCATCCCCGGTCCAGCCGCGCCGCCCTGCATGCTCTCGTCGATACCTACCTGAGCACCGAGCACCGCGACCATCCCGAACGTGGGTGCGCCTCTGCCGCCCTGGCCGCTGACTCCGGCCGGCACGGCATCACGGCCCAACAGGAGTACCAGCGCGGCCTGGAGGGGTATATCTCGGCCTTCACCGACTTACTGCAAGCCAGCGCCAGACAGACCAACACCAAGCTCGATGTGCGTAGAGCGCGCGAACAGGCCATCGCCCTGTTCAGTCAAATGGTCGGCGCACAGCTGATCGCCCGTGCGGTCGCCGAGGCCGATCCCGAACTCTCCGACGAAGTCTTGGCCTCCAATAGCAGAGCACTCAAGCGCCACTAGAAGTCGCAATCAGAGTCCAGACGTCCGGGACGAAGAGGTCGTGGGTTCACATCCCGCCACCCCGACTCATGGATTTCAGGTAAGACGCCCTGGTTCGGCTCAGCCGGTCAGGGCGTTTCCGTCGCTAGGTGCCGAAGGTGATCGGACTGGCGCTGGCTCCCATTGCTACCTGCTCCTGGTCAGGACCAGCGCCGCCTCGTTGTAGGGGAACAGGCGATAGAAAGTGCGGCCCGGCCCGATGACGAGGGGTGCCGCCTCGGCCTTGCTCATCAGACGCGGATCGGTCAGCGCAACATCCTTGCCACGCTTGTGCAGCACCGCCGTTCCGCGGGCCAAAACGTTCTTCACCCAGTCCGTTTGGGGCCCGTACCCGATGAGAACGACGAACCCGTCCGCGGTCGGAAAAACCAACAGCGGTGTTCGGTACCGCTTACCCGACTTTCGTCCGATGTGCTCGAGCGTGCCTTGACCAGGCAGCCACGGAGTTATCGAACGAGCCGCCGGGTTGGTGACCCGGCGATTGAAGTTTGCGACTGCGCGGGGCACCCGCATCAGACCCCCTCATCGGAAAAACCTGGGCACGGAAGTGGCAACCGACTGTCAGATAGTAACGCCGTCTTATCGAGAAGACCAGGCTGCCGAGGTTTGACCCGCGGCGAGCCGGGAATCACACGGCTGTGACGTTGCCATCGACTCTCGTCGAACCTGCTCTCCCCCGCGCCGCCGGACCCGTGTCTTCGGCAGTCCTGGACATGCTTGCGCGCCAGCGCCCGGCCCTGCCCGTACGCCCGCTCGAGGTTCCGGTCTACGAGGCGGATCCATACGGACTCGACCTGCAACTCGCGCTGTGCGTCTGCTACGAGTTGCACTACCGCGGGTTTCATTCGGTCAACCCACGCTGGGAATGGAATCCCGCTCTGCTGCACTTACGTGGCCGCCTCGAGGAGGCGTTTCTGGAGGCCGTTCGGCGCGATGTCGGGGACATCACAACCGACGACACCGCCGAAGCGGAGATGAATGCGATCTCGCAAGAGCCCGTCGAGGGCCACGGCCCGTCCTATTACCTGCGTGACGAGGGCACCTGGGAACAGATGCAGGAGTACTTCGTGCACCGCTCGATCTATCACCTCAAGGAGGGCGACCCCCACGCGTGGGCGATCCCCCGCCTCACCGGACGAGCGAAAGCGGCCTTCGTCGCAGTCGAATTCGATGAGTACGGCGCCGGCCGCGACGAGCGGGTCCACCAGCATCTGTACGCCGAATTGATGGACGCCGCCGGCCTCGATGCCACCTACCTCGCATATCTCAACAACGTGCCCGCCGAGGCCCTGGCATCGATCAACCTGATGTCGCTGTTCGGGTTGCACCGCCAATTGCGCGGCGCAACGGTCGGGCACTTCGCGTCCACCGAGATCACCTCGTCGCCCGGGTCACGGCGACTGGTCGACGCGCTCCGGCGGATGAACGCACCCGAAGCATGCGTGACGTTCTACTCCGAACACGTGGTGGCCGACGCGGTTCACGAACAAGTGGTGCGTACCGACGTCGTCGGCGGTCTCCTTGCGCGCGAACCGCATCTGGAGGCTGACGTGGTGTTCGGGATCAGAGCGCGCGACCTTGTCGAAGACCGCCTGGCCGACCACCTGATGGAGTGCTGGAAGGCGGGCCGTTCGTCGCTAAGACGTCCCCTGAACTGACCGCTTGCCGGCTCGCGGGCGGCACCGATGGCTGGTGTCGCACATCGGATAGTCCTTGCTACGACGACACGTGCAGATCGCGACCATGAAGCGATCGGACTCCACGACGCTGCCGTCGGGCAACTCGATTCGCACCGGTCCCTCGACCATCACCGGGCCCGAGGGAACGATGCGCACTGTGCGGGTTTCAGTCACGGTTTCTCGGCCCTGATCACCACGAGTTCTTCCTCGCGACGGCCCGGCTCGAGCCTGCCGGTGTCCTCCAGCCACGCGGCACGCGACATCAGCACGGGTCCGAACGGAATCCACTGATAGGCAACGATTTCCGCGTCAAGTCCCGCCGACGCCAGCGCCGCCAGCGTCTGACGCGGGACGGCGAACTCGGATTGCACCAGAAGGAAAGTGCCACCCGGGGCAAGCAGATCCGGCACCGCCTCGCACAGCGGATCGAGAACGAGGCGACCGTCGGGGCCGGCATCCCACGCGCGCGCCGGGCCGGTATCCGGTGGTATCGGCGCGTACGCGACATCGGGATCATGTGGCACATACGGCGGATTACAGACCACCACGTCGAACGGGCCGAACTCCGCGGCGCGCGCCCACGATCCCAGATGAACATCGACATCAACGCCGGCGCTCAACGCATTCACCCGCGCGTGCCGAACGGCACGCGAGCAGACATCGAACGCCATGACCTGCGACGCCCCCTGCTCGCCTGCGGCAATCCCCACCACACCGCTGCCGGTACACAGGTCGGCTACCCGGCGACCGAGCGCGAGGTCAGACTTCTCCATCACGTCGATGAGAAATTGCGAGTCTTCCTGCGGGGCGTAAACGCCCGCCGGCGCGATCAGAGTGTCCGACGATTCGGAATAAGCGGTTGTCACGCAAGGGCCTTTCGAACAGTCTTGGCTGCGGCATCGCAGCAGTGCGCTGGATTAATGCCCGGTATCCGGGCTGTTAAACCGCGTCGCCCGGTTTTGCGGCCCGGCAGTACGGGCACCCCTCAAGCGTGCAAATCTCCGATCTCGCCTCGTTGCCCATCAAGTTCGGTGCCGCCGCTCGGGGTCGGCGCCTGTTCCATCCCGTCGGTGTGCTCGCGGAAGGCATTTTGGAGCGGACGGCCCCCGGCAGTGAGGGACTTCCCATGCGGTCGTGCGACGTCATCGGTCGCGTATCGAAGGGTGTCGGACTGCCAGGAGCGGCGCCCGACATCGCGGGGTTGGCGTTCCGGATTCCGCCGCCGCAGGATCTGCGTTCCTGCGGTCCCTGGGATGTGCTGCTGGCATCGACGGCAGCGGGCAGCCGTTTCGGTCTGGCGCCGGTGACCTCATGGTCGGGTGCCACCTTCTCCAGCCTGATGCCGTTGCGCTACCGCGACCGCGTGTGGTGGTTACGGGCACGGCTGGCCACCGACATCAGCGACCGCGGTCTTGCCCTCAACACGATTGAATCCCAAATCAGTTCGGGCGGCGTCGAGTTCGACATCGAACAGGCTCCCGCAAAGGGTGAGTTCAGCCCGTTGGCGCGGCTCACCTTGCGCTACGTCGACCCGAGTTGTGACGACATCGCGTTCGACCCCGCGTTGCACAGCGACTGCGACGTCGAACTACTGCCCCGCTGGTTGACCAAATTCCGGCGCGCAGCCTATCGCCGCAGCCGCCAGGGACGTGACCCGCAGTAGCTGTCAGGCGGTCGGCTCACCACCGGTATCCGCGACATCGGGCGCTTCCTCCCGGGTAGCCATACCTCCTTGGCCGCCCTCGTCGGTCGGACCCGGGCGTCCGCCCTTCTTCTCCGACTCGTCGACCGTATGGTCCTCGTAAATTCCCTTGCCCTTTGGCATGTTTGCCTTTCAGTTCGATGCGCTTCTGAGTTTTTCCAGCAGAGATCCGGCCGCCTCCTTGAGGAACAGATCCTGGCCCTCGTCACCGATTTGCACGAGGGCGATATCGGTGAAACCCGCCTCCCAGTACTTGCTCACCGCATCGACGATCGCGTCGAGATCCGGTCCGCACGGGATGGATTCGGCGACGTCCTCCGGCCGCACGTACTGGGTGGCGCCGTCGAAACCGGCCGTGGTCGGCAGGTCGGCGTTGACCGCCCAACCGCCCCCGAACCAGCGGAACTGGTCGTGTGCGCGGCGAATTGCCTTGTCGCGGTCCGGATCCCAGCAGATCGGAATCTGGCCGATGACCCGCGCATCTCCGGGCAGCCCGGTGGCGCGCCTGGCGTCATGCCAGGCGTCCACGAAATCCTTGTTCGGTTCGACGGCGATCAGATGGTCGGACAGCGGCGCGAAGGTTTCCACCGATCGTTCACCGGACACCGCTGTAGCGATGGCGACCGGCGTCTCCGGAATGTCCCAGAGTCGCGCGGAATCCACCTCGAAATGCTCGCCTTTCCAGTCGACGAGCTCGCCGGTGAACAACTCGCGGATGATCTGGATGGCCTCGCGCAGCATCTCTTGGCGTCGGGTCACGGTCGGCCACCTCTTGCCAACGACGTGTTCGTTGAGGTTCTCGCCACTGCCCAGGCCGAGGGTGAACCGGCCGTCGGCGAGGATCTGCAACGTGGCGGCTTTCTGTGCGACGACCGCGGGGTGGTAGCGCATCGTCGGGCACGTGACGTAGGTGAACAACTCGACCTGATCGGTCGCATGCGCAACGGCGCCGAGCACCGACCACGCATAGGGGGCGTGCCCCTGTGACGAGAGCCACGGAAAGTAGTGGTCCGAGGAGACCTCGAAGTCGAACCCGACCCGTTCTGCCGAAACGGCATAACGGACAAGATCTTTAGGTCCGCTCTGTTCGGTCATCAGGGTGTAGCCGAAACGCGTCATGGCTTTCGGGTACCCGGGCGGATGACGACGAAACGGCTACAGCCTGGCCTTCACGGCAGCCGAGAGCCGTGAGCCGTCGGCCTTACCCGCGGCGATCGCAGTGGCGGCCTTCATCACCTGGCCCATCTGCCTCATGCCCGGCCGCTCGCCGATCTCCTCGGCGACCTGCGCGATCGCGGTGTCGACCACATCGGCCACTTCCGCGTCGGTCAGCGGAGTGGGCAGGTACTCGTCGATGACGCGCGCTTCGGCATGCTCGTTGGCGGCCAGCTCACCACGGCCGTTCTGGGTGTAGATCTCCGCGGCCTCCGCGCGCTTCTTGGATTCCTTGGACAGCACCTTCAGCACGTCCGCGTCGGACAGTTCGCGCGCATCCTTGCCCGCCACTTCCTCGGTCTGGATTGCCGCGAGCAGCATCCGCAGCGTCGCGGTCCGCAGTTTGTCCTGCGACTTCATCGCCGCGGTGAGGTCTGCACGCAGTTGCTCTTTGAGTTCTGCCATGCCGCAAACCTACGCCGCACCGCCGGCTGCGGGTCCAGTGCCGAACCGCGCACCGTGATCTCGGTCGACATCGGGCCGCGGTGGCCTCGGTCGGCGCGCTGACACGGCGGTCAGAGACGTTTGTCAATTCGCATCATGATCGACAGGATGGTGCCATGAGCACCGAGGCCGGCAATTCGGGGATCGCCGGACAGCCGCCACCGGGCTACGCACCACCGCCGGCCTACGCACCACCGCCGGGGTACGGACCGCCTCCGGGTTACGGACCACCGCCGGGGTACGGACCGCCTCCGGGCTACGCACCACCGCCGGGGTACGGACCGCCTCCGGGCTACGGACCACCGCCGGGCTACGGCCCCCCTCCGGGGTACGGTCCCCCGCCGGGCTACGGACCACCGATGCAGCCCGTCCTCAAACCGGGCGTCATCCCGCTGCGACCGCTGAGCCTGTCCGACATCTTCAACGGCGCGGTCGCCTACATTCGCGCCAATCCGAAGGCGACGCTGGGATTCACCACCATCGTCGTCGTCGCCAGCCAGTTGATGGCGCTCGTGCTCTCCGTGGGACCGCTCGCCGCCGCCGGCCAGCTAGCGGGGTCGTTCAACAGTGACGAGCTGTCCACCGGCGCCCTGCTCGGCACGTCGCTGTCCAGCTTCGCCGGCGCCGCTGCGACCTGGTTGACCGCGATTCTGCTGAGTGGGCTGCTCACCGTCGTCGTCGGCCGGGCCGTCTTCGGGGCCGGCATCACGATCGGTGAAGCGTGGCAACGCCTCAAGGGGCGACTGTTGGCATTGATCGCGTTCACGCTCATCGAAGGGTTGGGCGTCGCGATTCTGGTCGCCATCGTCTTCGGCCTGATCTTCTGGATCGGGATAGCGTCCAGCGTCACCGCCGCGATCATCGTCGGCCTGCCTCTGGGTCTGCTCTTGATCGCAGCGCTGGTCTATATCTGGGTGGTTCTCAGCTTCGCGCCGCCGCTCATCGTGCTGGAACGCATCGGCATCTTCGCCGCCATCGAGCGGTCGTTCAGGTTGGTGAAGAACGACTTCTGGCGGGTGTTCGGTATCCGGTTGCTCGCCACGATCGCGGTGCAGTTCATCGCCGGCGCGGTCACGATCCCGTTCAGCCTGGGCGGTCAGCTCCTTCTGATGGCGGCCGAGTCGACCGCGATGATGATGCTGTCATTCCTCCTGCTGTCGGTGGGCGGCGTCATCGCCCAGATCATCACCGCCCCATTCCTGGCGGGCGTCGTCGTGCTGCTCTACACCGATCGCCGGATCCGCGCCGAAGCGTTCGACCTCGTACTGCGGACCGGCGCGGCCTACGGGCCGTCCTCGCCGTCCGATTCCACTGACCATCTGTGGCTGACCCGCCAAGCCTGACGTGCCGACGATAGACATCGACAGCGATGCCGCCCACGACGCCGCGCAACGCGAACTGCAAAAACCCATCTACCCCAAGCCGGGCCTGACCGAACGTCTCCTCGAGTGGATCAACGAGTTGCTCTACCGGTTGGCCGACTCCGGATCTCGTCTGCCCGGTGGCTGGTTCACGATTTGTGTTCTGCTGATCCTGCTCGTCGTCGGGATCATCGTCGCGATACGGATCGCACGGCGCACCATGCGGACCGACCGTGGCGGTCGCTACGCGCTGTTCGGCGAACAGGAACTCAGCGCTGCCGAGCACCGGGCCACGGCCGAGCAGTGTGCCGCCGTGGGTGACTGGGCGGTGGCCATCCGTCACCGTCTGAGAGCAGTGGCCCGTGAGCTCGAGGACGCCAGGGTGCTGGATGCCATCCCCGGCCGGACGGCCACCGAGCTCGCGCGCGACGCGGGTAAGGCGATGCCGGCGTTGGTCGCTGAATTGACCATGGCTGCAACCGCATTCAACGATGTCACCTACGGGGAGCGTCCGGGTACCGAAGCCCCGTACCGGATGGTCGCCCAACTCGACGATCACGTACGGTTCAAGACTGCGACGAGTTCCGGTGCCGCCCCCGCCGCCACGCCGTCCTCCGGGTGGGCGGAGGTGCGATGACGAACACGGCCGTCGGGCACACGCTGAAGCAGCGCTGGAGCGCCTCCCGATGGATGCTGTTGTCGCTCGTCGTCGTCATCGCAGTCGCCACGTTGATCACCTATCTGACCGCGCCCCGACTCGGCGGCCCGATGGATCCGGAGTCCACGTCACCTGACGGCACCCATGCACTGGTGACCCTGCTGCGCGAGCACGGCGTCGATGTCGTCGAGGCACCGGATGTCTCGGCGGCCGAAAGTGCCGCGCGGCCCGGCACACTCATCGTTGTGCTGCAGACACTGCAGAACCTCGACGACGACGTCCTGTCGCGGCTGAGCAACCTGCCCGGCGACCGGCTCCTGGTGGCTCCGTCGTCGCGTACCCGTGAAGCGCTGGCTCCCCATATAACGCTCGCCGGGTCCGTTCCCTTCGGCGGCTCCGAACCGGGTTGCGACCTGCGGGAGGCGGCCCGAGCCGGCGTGGTTCAGCTCGGCGTGAGCGACGAATACGAAGCGGTGGATGACTTTTCGATCACCCGCTGCTACGACGGTGCTCTGGTCCGTTATGCCGAGGACGGCCGCACCGTCACGGTCGTCGGCAGCGGCGACTTCATGATGAACGGCGGACTGCTGACCGACGGCAACGCCGCCCTCGCGATGAACCTTGCCGGCACCAACCCGCGCGTGATCTGGTACGCACCGCAGAAGCGCCAAGGCGAATCGGATGCGGGCGCGGAAATCTCCGACCTGGTTCCTCCCGCAGTCGGATGGATCGTGATCCAGCTGTGCCTCGCGATCGCGCTGGTCGCGTTGTGGCGGGGCCGGCGCCTCGGTCCGCTTGTCGCAGAACGGATGCCCGTCGTCGTGCGCGCGTCCGAGACGGTCGAAGGCCGCGGCAGGCTCTATCGATCCCGCCGCGCTCGCGACCGCGCAGCGACGGCCCTGCGCACCGCGACCTTGCAACGGATGCTGCCGCGCCTCGGCCTGTCCACCAACGCCGAGCCGCCCGCGGTAGTCCAGGCGGTGGCGCAGCGGTCCGGGCACCACGCACAGACAGTGGCGCACACACTGTTCGGTCCGCCACCGCAGACCGACGACGACTTGGTCCAGCTCGCCCGTGAACTCGACGACATCGAAAGGCAGGTCGCACAATCGTGACTCAGCCACCTCCAGCTCAGAACTCCGGCGCCGCGGGTGATGCGGCGCGAAATGCGCTGCTGGCCTTGCGCACTGAGATCGCCAAGGCAGTCGTCGGCCAGGAGGCGGTCGTCAGCGGCTTGGTGATCGCCCTACTGTGCCGCGGCCATGTGCTGCTGGAGGGAGTGCCGGGCGTAGCCAAGACCCTGCTGGTGCGCACGCTGGCGGCCGCGCTGCAGCTCGAGTTCAAGCGGGTGCAGTTCACGCCCGACCTGATGCCCGGTGATGTCACGGGTTCACTCGTATATGACGCCCGCACCGCCGAATTCGAGTTCCGCGCCGGTCCGGTGTTCACCAACCTGCTGCTGGCCGACGAGATCAACAGGACTCCGCCCAAGACTCAGGCCGCGCTGCTGGAAGCCATGGAGGAGCGCCAGGTCAGCGTCGACGGTGAACCGCGTCCGTTGCCCGACCCGTTCATCGTTGCGGCGACGCAGAACCCCATCGAGTACGAGGGCACCTATCAGCTGCCCGAAGCACAGCTGGACCGGTTCCTCTTGAAGCTCAACGTTCCCCTGCCGCCGCGGGACCAGGAGATCACGGTCCTCGATCGGCATGCGCGCGGCTTCGACCCTCGCGACCTGTCCGCCGTGCGGCCCGTCGCGGGGCCCGCCGAACTGGCGGCCGGGCGCGCCGCTGTACAACAGGTGCTCGTCGCCGACGAGGTGCTCGGCTACATCGTCGATATCGCAGGGGCTACAAGGCATTCCCCGTCACTGCAGCTAGGTGTGTCGCCGCGCGGGGCGACCGCCCTGCTCGGCACGGCCCGTTCCTGGGCATGGCTTTCGGGCCGCAACTACGTCACTCCCGATGACGTCAAGGCGATGGCGCGGCCGACGTTGCGGCATCGTATCCAGTTGCGTCCGGAGGCCGAGCTCGAAGGCGCTCATCCCGACGGTGTGCTGGACGGGATTCTCGCAGCCGTGCCGGTGCCGCGGTAGTGGTTCTGACCGGCCGTGCCGGCTTGGTGGCACTGGTCTGCGTGCTTCCGGTCGCATTGTCACCGTGGCCGGCAACGGCGTTCGCTGTTCTAGCCGGTGCGCTTGCGACGGCGATCGTGCTCGACGTGCTGCTGGCCGCCAGCACTCGCCAGCTGGCCTTCGCGCGATCCGGTGACACCGCGGCGAGACTGGGGCAGCCCGTCGACGCGGTTCTCGAAGTGGAGAACCCCGGTCGACGACGCTTACGCGGACAGGTCCGCGATGCGTGGTCGCCCAGCGCCAGCGCCGAGCCGCGAATGCACGACGTGGATATTGCTCCAGGACAACGAGTTCGGCTCGTCACCACGCTGCGTCCGGTTCGCAGGGGTGACCAGGGATCGGCGTTGGTGACGGCCCGGTCGATCGGGCCGTTGGGGCTGGCCGGCAGGCAGCACTCGCATCGGGTGCCCTGGCAGATCCGGATCCTTCCACCGTTCCTGTCGCGCAAGCACCTGCCCTCGCGGCTGGCCAGACTTCGCGAGCTGGAAGGGAACACCGCGGTCCTGATCCGCGGTCAGGGTACCGAGTTCGATTCGTTGCGTGAGTACGTCATCGGTGACGATGTCAGGTCAATCGACTGGCGCGCCACCGCCCGTCGAGCCGACGTCGTGGTGCGGACGTGGCGACCCGAGCGTGACCGGCGAGTGGTGATCGTGCTGGACACCGGACGCACATCGGCGGGCCGTGTCGGCGTTGACCCCACCGCCGACGACCCCAGTGGCTGGCCGCGATTGGACTGGTCCATGGATGCCGCGCTGCTGCTGGCCGCGCTTGCAGCGCGCGCAGGCGATCACGTCGACTTCCTCGCTCATGATCGCGTCACCCGGGCGGGACTGTTCAACGCCTCGCGCACCGAACTACTCGCGCAACTGGTCACCGCGATGGCGCCACTGGAACCCGCATTGATCGAGTCCGATGCCAGAGCAATGGTGGCCGCGATACAGCGACGCGTTCGGCGCCGAGCGCTGGTCGTGTTGCTCACCGACCTGAACGCCTCCGCGCTCGACGAGGGTCTGATGGGGGTGCTGCCCCAGTTGTCGGCCAAACATCAGGTTCTGCTGGCCGCGGTCGCCGATCCGCGGGTGGACGCGATGGCCGCGGGACGGGCGGATGCCGCCGAGGTGTACGACGCTGCGGCGGCCGAACGTTCGCGCAACGACCGGCGTTCGATGGCGTCGCGACTGCGGGCGGCCGGGGTCGATGTCGTGGACGCACCACCCGACGAACTGGCACCCGCGCTCGCGGACCACTACCTCGCAATGAAGGCCACCGGCAGGCTCTAGCGCGTCGGTACCACGTCCGGTGCGTCGGAGATGTCGCCGCTCTCCCCTGCAGCGACAGCCCGGCGGCCGAAATAGATTATGTAGCACAGGAAAGCGACTTCGGCCGCCACGCCGATGGCGATGCGCACGAACGTCGGCAGCGGCGACGGCGTCACCAACGACTCGATCAGCCCGGCCACCAGCAAGACGACGATCAGGCCGCCGGCGACCGCAACCACCGCCCGGCCCTGCTCCGCCAGCACCTGCGTCCGAGGCCGATCGCCCGGCGACACGACCGACCAACCGAGCCGCATGCCCACGGCCGCGGCGAGGAACACCGCTGTCAGTTCGATGAGCCCGTGCGGGGTCAGCAGGCCGAGGAAGACGTCGCCCTTGTCCGCGTCGAACATGAAGCCGGCGATCACCCCGAGGTTGAGCGCGTTCTGGAACAGGATGTACGGGATGGGGATGCCGAGCAGGATCGCGAACGCGATGCACTGAGCGGCCACCCATGAGTTGTTGATCCACACCTGCAGGCCGAACGATGCGGCGGGGTTCTCGCTGTAGTAGTTGGCGAAATCCTCGTTCACCAATTGCTCGATCTCGCTTGGTGTTTTGAGGGCCGACTGCACCTCCTGGTTGCCCGACACCCACAGCGCGATCAGCGCGGTGACGAAGAAGAACGCGAAGGCCGTTGCGAGCCACCATCGCCATGAGCGATAGGCGACCACCGGGAACGACACCGTCCAGAACCTAGCGAACTCGCGCCACAGCGGCGCGTGCGCACCCGTCACCACCGACCGTGCGCGCGCGACCAACCCCGACAGCCGCCCGATGAGGACCGAGTCGGTGGACGAGCTGCGCACGATCGACAGGTGGGTGGACACCCGCTGGTAAAGATCGACCAGCTCGTCTACTTCGGCGCCGGTGAGCTTCCGCCGACGCTTGGTCAGCTGCTCCAGCCGCTCCCACGTCGGACGATGCGCCACCACGAACGCGTCGACATCCACGCCACGAATCCTAGTAGCGTGATCGGCATGGTCAGCCAGCAAGAACCCGTGGTGACCGGGGACGCGGTGGTCCTGGATGTTCAGATCGCCCAGCTACCGGTCCGCGCGCTGTCGGCGATCATCGACGTCACCGTGGTCTTCATCCTCTACATCACCGGTGTCGTGTTGTGGGCCACCACACTCACCCAATTCGATCCGGCCTTCTCGGCTGCGGTGCTGATCATTTTCACCGTCCTGACAATCGTGGGGTATCCGGCGATATTCGAGACGACAACCCGTGGCCGTTCGTTGGGCAAGCTGGCGATGGGACTGCGGGTGGTGTCCGACGATGGCAGTCCGGAACGTTTTCGGCAGGCCTTGTTTCGTGCGCTGGCCGGCGTGATTGAAATCTGGATGCTCACCGGCGGGCCGGCGGTGATCTGCAGCCTGGCGTCGTCGAAGGGCAAGCGGATCGGCGACATCTTCGCCGGAACCGTGGTCATCAGTGAACGCGCACCGAGAATGTCGCCGCCTCCGCTGATGCCGCCGCAGCTCGCGTGGTGGGCGTCCACGTTGCAGTTGTCCGGGCTGCATCCCGAGCAGGCCGAACTGGCGCGCCAGTTCCTCTCCCGCGTATCGCAATTGGATCCACAGCTGCGCGATCAGATGGCCTACCGGATCACCAGTGACGTCGTCGCCCAGATATCGCCGCCACCGCCGCCCGGTACCCCACCGCAGTACGTGCTGGCCGCAGTCCTGGCCGAACGCCACCGCCGCGAACTCGCGCGGTTGCAGCCCGCGCCTGCTGGGCCTCCGCCACAATGGCCGCCGAGCCCACCCCCCGTCGTCGGGTACCCGGCTCCGCCGCAGCAGGTTCCGCCGCAGCAGGTTCCGCCACCGTCGTCCGGCCCGGGCGGTTTCGCGCCGCCGAGCTAGCGACGACTCGGTGTCCGTGATCGAAAGATAGTCCCCGTCAACGGTATCGAAGCCCGACGAGCAGGCGACGATCGGTGCGGTCGCCCAGCAGGTCGGGTACAGCACCCCGTTCGCGTCGAGCAGTGCGTTCAAGCGGGCCTATGGGGTCAGCCCGAACACCCACCGCTCCACCGCTTCATCGTCGGCGCACGAACTGGGCTCCTCAGCGCTCTAGGGCCATCCGTCGGTCCGCTGTCTCCGAATCACGAGTATGCAGCGCCTCTACCGCATCACTCAACGCTTGCATGGTGGGCTCACCGTCGAGGTACCGGCGGACGCGATTGCGACGACGGTCTCGGGTTGGCTCGCCGAACTCGGAGCCGACAGTCCATTGGTCGGCGATCTTCAAAGGGCCGTGAGCGCGGGGGACTGGCCTGCGGCGCGGGCCATCGGCGAGTACTTGGCGGTCGATGTGTCGGTGTCGCCCTGACCTTGGACGTTGCATCGCGATAGTTTCCGATATATCGTCAACGTATCGGAAGCGCAGATCGTGCTTCCTGTCCGAAAGAAAAAGAAACAGACATGAACACCCCATTCACACCACCTCAAGGCCCGTTCGCGGGCCGCGGATTCGGCTTCGCGCCCGCCGTCAGTCCTGAAGACCGTCGTACGCTGAACGAACAGCGTCGGCAAGCCCGTCGCGGGTTCCGCGAGCACGTCCGTGAACATCGCGGCGACGCAGGATTCGGTCCCGGTTTCGGCGGCTTCGGCCCCGGCAGCTTCGGTCCCGGCTTCGGCTTCGGCCCCGGTCGTGGCGGTCGGCGCGGCGGACCCCGCGGTGGCGGCCGCGGCAGGCGCGGTGACGTGCGCGCCGCAATCCTGAAGCTGCTCACCGATCGCCCGATGCATGGCTACGAGATGATTCAGGAGATCAACGAACGCAGTCAGCAGCTATGGAAGCCCAGCCCCGGGTCGGTGTACCCGACGCTGCAGCTGCTGGTCGACGAGGGCCTGCTCGTCGCGACGGAGACCGAGGGCAGCAAGAAGCTCTTCGAGCTCACCGATCAAGGCCGGGCCGCCGCAGCGAAGATCGAGACGGCTCCGTGGGACGCAATAGCCGAGGGTTGGAAAGAAGAAGCTCCGGGCGCAGTCAGCCTGCGCGCCGCCGTTGGCCAGCTGATGGGAGCGGTCGCGCAGTCGGCGCACGCTGCATCCGCCGAACAGCAGCAGCGCATTGTCGACATCGTCAACAACGCCCGCCGCGAGATCTACGGCATCTTGGGCGAAGCCGACTAGCGATCTGTGCACGTTTGGGAGCGCCCACCGCTCCTAAACGTGCACAACTCGCGTATAGCGTGGCGCCATGGACACCTTCCCGCTGGGCTCTTTCAATGTCGGGCGCGTCGGCTACGGCGCCATGCAACTACCCGGGCCGGGAGTCTTCGGTCCGCCGCGAGACCATGACGAGGCGATCGCGGTCCTGCGCCGCGTCATCGAGTTGGGCATCAACCACATCGATACGTCGCAGTTCTACGGGCCCGATGTGTCCAATCAGCTGATCCGCGAAGCGCTGCACCCCTACCCCGCCGACCTCGCGCTCGTGAGCAAGGTCGGCGCCCGACGCGATGAGACCGGCGCGTGGCTGCCCGCCCAGGAGCCCGATGACCTGCGCGCCGACATCGAGGAGAATCTGCAGACGCTGGGGACCGACCGCCTGGCCGCGGTCAACCTTCGCATTCATGCCGGCGATCCGAGCTCGGTCGGTCTTGTCGATCGCGAGTTGTTCGACCGTCAGCTCACCGCCATGATCAAGGTCCGTGATGAAGGGCTCATCGGAGGCATCGGACTGTCCAGCATCGGTCCCGAGCATCTGCGAATCGCGTTGGACCGCACCGAGATCGTGACAGTCCAGAACGCCTACAACCTCGTTGACCGAACCTCGCAGCCGGTGCTCGAGGCATGTGTCGAGCACGGCATCTCGTTCGTGCCGTTCTTCCCGCTCGGGTCGGCGTTCAGCCCAGACAATCCGGTGCTCGGCCATCCTGCCGTCAAGAGCGAGGCGGAGAAACTGGGCCGCACGCCCGCGCAGATCGCGCTCGCGTGGACGCTGTCCGTCGCGCCGAACGTGCTGCTGATACCGGGCACATCGTCGGTGGCGCATCTCGAGGAGAACACCGCCGTCCGCGACATCACGCTCGACGACGAGACCAAACGACAGCTCGACGCCGCCGCCTGATTGCGATTTCGGTGTCGCCGGTAGCGCATACCGCGACCAACTACACCGAAATCGCTAGTCGACGTCGACCCAATCGAGCGTGCGCTGCACGGCCTTTTGCCAGCCGGCGTACCCGTCGGCGCGCTGCTCGTCGCTCCACGCCGGGGTCCAGCGGCTGCCTTCCTGCCAATTGGCCCGCAGGTCATCGGGATTCTCCCAGAAGCCGACGGCGAGACCGGCCGCGTAGGCGGCACCCAGCGCCGTCGTCTCGGCGACGACGGGCTTGACCACCTCGACGCCGAGGACGTCGGCCTGGATCTGCATGCACAGGTCGTTGGCGGTGATACCGCCGTCGACCTTGAGTACCTCCATGTGCACGCCGGAGTCGGCCTCCATCGCGTCGACGACGTCGCGGCTCTGGTAGCAGATCGCCTCCAGCGTCGCGCGCGCCAGATGTGCGTTGGTGTTGAACCGCGACAGACCGACGATCGCGCCGCGCGCATCCGAACGCCAATACGGCGCAAAGAGTCCCGAGAACGCGGGCACGAAGTAGACGCCGCCGTTGTCCTCTACCTGACGGGCCAGCGACTCGCTCTCCGATGCGCCGCTGATGATGCCGAGCTGGTCGCGCAGCCACTGCACCGCGGAGCCGGTGACGGCGATCGAACCCTCGAGCGCGTAGACGGGTTTCGCGTCCGCGAACTGATAACACACCGTCGTGAGTAATCCGTTCTCCGAGCGGACGATCTTCTCGCCGGTATTGAGCAGCAGGAAATTGCCTGTGCCATAAGTGTTTTTGGCTTCACCCGCGTCGAGGCACACCTGACCTACCATGGCGGCCTGCTGGTCACCCAGGATGCCGGTGATCGGCACTTCGCCGCCGACCGGGCCACCCTCCAGGGTGCTGCCGTAGGAGTCCGGGTAAGACGACGGCTTGATCGCGGGCAGCATCTGACGCGGAATGTCGAAGAACGACAACAGTTCGTCGTCCCAGTCGAGCGTTTCGAGGTTCATCAGCATCGTGCGACTGGCATTGGTCACGTCGATGGCGTGCACACCGCCGCGGGCGCCGCCGGTGAGATTCCACAGCACCCACGAGTCCGTGGTTCCGAAGATCGCGTCGCCGCTCTCGGCGTCGCGGCGCACCCCGTCGACGTTCTCCAGAATCCACTGCAGCTTGCCTCCGGAGAAGTAGGTCGCGGGCGGCAGTCCTGCCTTGCGCCGAATCACGTCGCCGCGCCCGTCGCGGTCCAACGCGGTGGCGATTCGGTCGGTACGGGTGTCTTGCCACACGATCGCGTTGTAGTACGGCCGTCCAGTTTTGCGGTTCCACACCAGCGAGGTCTCCCGCTGATTGGTGATACCCAGTGCCGCCAGGTCGGTGGCCGACAGGTTGGCCTTGTTCAGCGCTGACTGGATGACAGCCCCGGTGCGTTCGGTGATCTCGACGGGGTTGTGCTCGACCCAGCCGGCCTTGGGCAGGATCTGTTCGTGCTCGAGCTGATGACGCCCCACCTCGGCGCCGTCGTGGTCGAAGATCATGCACCGGGTGCTGGTGGTGCCCTGGTCAATGGCGGCGACGAACTCGGCCAACTCAAGCTCCCCTCGTAACGGCGACTCCAATCGACCATCATGGTCTACGTGGCCAAGCCGATCGTCGACATTGACCGCATGCCCCGCGGCGGGCCGGACGCATCGTGCCTGGACCGGCTGCTCGAGACCGACCGGCAGGAGTACCTGGACCGCGATGACGTAGAAGAGGGCGTCAAACGCAGCGTGATCCGCGCGCTGGAGTGGACCGGAGAACGCTTCGGGAACACCGAGAACTTCGCGCGGATCGCGCTGGAGGAAGTCGCTGACGTTGCGGATCCCAAGATCCTCGAGCTCGGCGCCGGCCACGGCGGGCTGTCGCGGAAATTGCTGGATTGGCATCCCACCGCCGAACTCACCGTCACCGACGTCGAGCCCGCGTCCGTCGCGAAAATGGCGGCGAGCGACCTCGGCGACAACCCGCGCGCGACAGTTCGCGAAATGGACGCCACCGCCATCGACGCGCCCGACGGACACTTCGACCTCGCGGTGTTCGCGCTGTCGTTCCACCACCTGCCGCCCTCGGCCGCGTCCCGGGTGTTCGCCGAGGGCACGCGCGCCGCCGACAAACTGGTGATCATCGATCTGCCCCGACCGCCGGCGCCGCTGCACCTGCTCCGGCTCGCCGCGATGTTGCCGTTCGCGCCGTTCATACCGTTCGTTCATGACGGGGTGATCAGCTCACTGCGCACTTACAGTCCGTCGGCGCTGCGGACGCTGGCCGAACATGCCGATCCAGCGATCAGCGTGGAACTGCGCGGCGGGCTGATGAATCCGCAGGTTGTGGTGGCCACCCGCCGATAGGCTCGGATCGTGGGCGAAGAAGTGCAGGACACCGAGTACTCCCTCGCGCACCGCCGCGAGTACCGGCGCAAGGTGCAGCAGTGCCTCGACGTCTTCGAAACCATGCTTAAGGAGTCCAGTTTCGAGTTCGAACGGCCGCTGACCGGCATGGAGATCGAGTGCAACCTCGTCGACTCCGCGTACCAGCCCGCCATGACGAATCACGAAGTGCTGCAGGCGATCGCCGATCCGGCGTATCAGACCGAATTGGGCGCCTACAACATCGAATTCAATGTTCCACCGCGCCGGCTGCCCGGCCGCGCCGCACTCGAGCTCGAAGCCGATGTGCGGGCCAGCCTCAACGCGGCCGAAGCCAAGGCCAATGGGCATGACGCGCACATCGTCATGGTCGGCATCCTGCCGACCCTGATGCCCGAGCACCTCACGGGGCGGTGGATGAGCGAGTCGGTGCGCTACCAGGCGCTCAACGACTCGATCTTCACCGCGCGCGGCGAGGACATCCTGATCGACATCAACGGGCCGGAACGGCTCAGCCTGCAGACCGAGTCGATCGCGCCGGAGTCCGCGTGCACCAGCATGCAACTGCACCTGCAGGTTTCCCCGGCCGACTTCGCGCACAACTGGAACGCGGCGCAGGTGCTGGCCGGTCCGCAGCTGGCGCTGGGCGCCAACTCGCCGTTCTTCTACGGGCACCAGCTGTGGGCCGAGACGCGCATCGAGCTGTTCGCGCAGGCCACCGACACCCGGCCCGACGAGCTCAAGACCCAGGGTGTGCGGCCCCGCGTGTGGTTCGGCGAACGCTGGATCACCTCGATCTTCGACCTGTTCGAGGAGAACGTCCGCTACTTCCCGTCGCTGCTGCCCGAGATGTCCGACGAGGACCCGTCCCACGAGCTGGCCGAGGGCCGCACCCCCAAGCTGGCCGAACTGCGGCTGCACAACGGCACGATCTACCGGTGGAACCGGCCCGTGTACGACGTCGTCGAAGGTAGGCCCCACCTTCGGGTGGAGAACCGGGTGCTGCCCGCCGGGCCGACGGTGGTCGACATGATGGCCAACGCCGCGTTCTACTACGGCGTGCTCCGGACCATGGCCGAGGACGACAGGCCCATCTGGACGAAGATGAGTTTTGCTGCGGCCCAACATAATTTCGTCGAATCCGCGCAGAACGGCATGAACGCGCGGCTGTATTGGCCCGGCCTCGGTGAGGTGACACCCGACGAGCTGGTGCTGCGGCAGCTGCTGCCGATGGCCGACGAGGGGCTGCAACGTTGGGAGGTGTCCGCCGACGTCCGCGACCGCTACCTCGGTGTGATCGAGGGCCGCGCGAAGACCGGTGTCAGCGGGTCCGTTTGGCAGATCGCGACGGTGCACGCGCTGCAGGAGGGTGGGCTGTCGCGGCCGGACGCGCTGGCAGAGATGCTGCGGCTCTACTGCGAACGCATGCACAGCAACGAGCCCGTGCATACGTGGGATGTCCTGTGAAGACGTGGATCGTCGTCGCGACACTGATGCTCGGGCTGACGGGATGCCAGAGCCGCGCCGCGCAGGCCGATCCGATCGAGGCAGGGCTTGATCAGGAGTTCGCGCTGCACGGTGGACGGCAGGTCGCGATCCGCGACGCCGACCTGCGGCTCCGGTTCACCGACGTGCTGGAGGATTCGCGCTGCCCGACCGACGTCGAATGTTTCTGGACGGGGCAGGCGCGCATCACCGTTGACGCTGAACTCGGTCGGGATGCACCGGCGTCCCTGGAGTTCAACACCAATCCCGCCCCCGGGCAGGGGACGCTGACGAACGACGTCGGCGGCTATGTCATCGAGTTGCGCTCGCTCGACCCGTATCCGAAGACACCCGACGATTCGCCGGCCCTTTCGGATTACAGCGCAACGCTGGTGGTGCGAAAGGTCGCGTGAACTACGTTGGATGCCATGGCATCAGACGACGTGATGGAATGGGACGACGCCTACCAGGAAGTGGCCAATTCCAAGGGCCGCCGCCGTGGAACATCGGTGAGCCGCAGCCGGAGCTCGCTGCGTTGATCAGGAGCGGGAAGATCCGCGGCGACGTGCTCGACGCCGGGTGTGGAGTCGCAGAATTGTCGCTGGCGTTGGCCGCCGAGGGTCACACGGTCGTCGGGATCGACCTGACGCCGACGGCCGTCGCGGCTGCCACCAGGGCCGCCGAGGAGCGCGGTTTGACCAGCGCGTCGTTCGTCCAGGGCGACATCACGTCGTTCACCGGATACGACGGACGGTTCAACACGATCGTGGACAGCACCCTGTTTCATTCGCTGCCGGTAGACGGCCGCGACGGGTATCTGCATTCGGCGTACCGGGCGGCAGCCCCGGGGGCGGTGTTCTACATACTCGTGTTCGCCAACGGGGCGTTCCCGCCGGGAGCGGAATTCGGCCCGAACACCGTCAGCGAGGAGGAGCTGCGCCAAGCCGTCTCGAAGTACTGGATCATCGACGAGATCCGGCCCGCGTTCATCCACGCCAACATGTCCTCAGCCATGCCCGCCGACGCCCCGTTCACGTTGCCGCCCTTCGAGAACGACGACAAGGGCAGGCAGAAAATGCCCGCGTTTCTGCTCACCGCGCACAAGGGCGACACCGGAGCCGCGCAGCCGGCGACATCCGCCTAGGTCAAAGCCGCCAGCGCCTTGACGAACTGCTCGAGGTCTTCAGCGGTGACATCGACGTGCGGTGACGCCCGAAGCACGGGCGCCGCCATCTCGAACGGGGCCCGCAGCGTCTCGGCGTAGGTGGTGACGATGCCGTGCTCGGCGATCAGCTGCGCCCGCACCTGCTGCGGGTCGGCCCCGTCGACGGGCTCCAGTGTCGTGATCGCCGTCGGTTCGTCGGCCGCCTCGACCACCCGCCAGCCCCTGACATCGGCAAGGGCCTCGCGCGTCATCGCGCCCACCTCGGCAAGCCGTTCGCCGACCCGTTCGGGTCCGGCCGCCAGGTACTCGCCCAGCGCCACCGAATAGCCAACGCGGGCAGCCACATTGGCTTCACCGTGTTCGAGCCGTTCCATGACGGTGAGCGACATGCCCCACTCCGGCGGGGGCAGCCGAGGTTTGAGTCGCTGCGCCAGATCCGCGCGCACCCCCAAAAATCCGACACCGCGTGGACCGGCCACCCACTTGCGTGACGAACTGTAGATCGCCGAAGGCGCGACGGCGCAGTCGAGATGGCCCAGCGCCTGCGCCGCGTCGATCACCAGCGGAACGTCCAGGTCTCGGCACACGTCCGCCAGCGCCGCCATCGGCTGGGCGGTACCGCGGTGGCTGGCCAAGGCCGTCAGGTGCACCAGCGGTGGCCGGTCGGCCTTCAGTGTCTCGGCGGCGGCCTCGACGTCGAGCCGGCCGTCAGCGTCGACGGGCAGCGGGCGTACGTCAAAACCGTTGGCGGCCATGATCGCCAGGTTCGGTCCGTACTCACCGGGCAGACAGGCCAGGGTGCGCTCACCCGGCCAGCTGGACAGCAGCATGTCGAGCGCGTTGTTGGCGCCGGTGGTGTAGGCGATGTCGGCACCCTCCAGACCGGTCAGCGCGCCGAGCGCTGCACGACCGGCGTCCAGCACCGGGGCGGCGGCCGCGGCGGCGACATATCCGCCGACCTCGGCTTCGTGACGGGCATGCTGCGCCGCGGCGTCGATGACCGCGAACGTCTGCCGCGAGCACGCCGCACTGTCCAGATGCACACCCGCAACGGGCGGCCTGGCCGCGCGCCACTGCTCGGCGAGGCTCTCGGACATCACCGCTCCGACAGTGACAGGCCGAAGTCACCGGCGCTGTCGGTCCACCAATGTGTCCGGCGCAGGCCGGAGTCGGCCAGTTCGGCGGCGACGCCGTCAGGGCGGAACTTGCACGACACCTCGGTGAGCATCTCCTCACCGTCGGCGAACTCGATCGCGAGGTCGAGTGCCTTCACCTGCACCCGCTGGGCGTGGCCGGCGCGCAGCCACATCTCTATGCGCTCCTCGTCGGTGTTCCATTTCGCGATGTGCTCGAACGAGTCGAGGTCGAAGTCCGCGTCCAGCTCACGGTTGACCACGGCCAGCACGTTGCGGTTGAACTGTGCGGTGACGCCTGCGCTGTCGTCGTAAGCGCGCACCAGTCGATCGGCGTCCTTGACCAGATCGGTGCCCAGCAGCAGACTGTCGCCGGGCTGCAGCGTCTCCGCCAACGCGGTGAGGAACTCGGCGCGCGGCCCGGGCGTGAGGTTTCCGATCGTCGACCCGAGGAAGACGACCAGCCGGCGGCCAACCCGGGGGATCTTGCCCAGATGCTCCTCGAAGTCGCCGCACACCGCGTCGATCTCGATGCCCGGGTATTCCTTCTCGATGGCGGATCCGGCGGCCTTGAGTACCGACGCGTCGACGTCGAACGGTATGAACCGCCGCAGGGATCCGTTGTCGCGCAGGGCATCGAGCAGCATACGGGTCTTCTCCGACGTGCCGCTGCCCAGCTCGACGAGCGTGTCCGCCCCCGACGCGGCCACGATCTCGGCCGACCGCTCGCGCAGGATCTGCGCCTCGGTGCGCGTGGGATAGTACTCGGGCAAACGGGTGATCTGGTCGAACAGATCGCTACCCGCGGAGTCATAGAACCACTTGGGCGGCAACGATTTCGGGGTCTGCGTCAAACCGTCGCGCACATCGCGGCGCAGCGCTTGTCCTGCCGAGTCGGCTGACAAGTAGTTCGAGAGGGCGAACGTCATCACGATCCTTTCAGCGGGATCAGTTCGATGTCCCGGCCGAGAACCGAGACCAGGTGGCGATCGGGGATTTCCTGCCAGCCGGGGTTGTCATCGTAGGGCTCGCTGGCCAACACGACGCCGTCGTCACGTCTCAGCGCCGAAAGGGTGTCGCCCCACGTGGTGGCCAGCAGGCGAGAACCGTTGCCCGCCAGTATGTTCAGGCGGGCATTGGGGTCCGCGGCGGCGACCTCGACGATGGTGTCCCCGAGCGCGTCCAGCCCGCGCTCGAAGATCAGCGCCGCCAACACCGCGCTATCGCAGGTCGATTCGGCCTTCGCCGACAACGGCAGGACCGCGCGGTCGACGAGCCCGTTGTGCGACAGCAGCCAGTGACCGTCGGTGAAAGGTGCCGACGCCGACGGCTCGATGGGCATGCCGACGCTCGCAGAGCGTACGGCCGCGACGATGCACCCGCTGCGCAACGCGGGCGCCACCGACGCGAACGATGCGTCTCCCCACAGCGGTGCGGCGCTGCGCCAGCGTCGCGGTGTGTGTTCGTCGAAGAACCCGACCCCCCAGCCGTCGGCGTTCATCAGGCCATGCTTCTGTCGCCGCGGTGAATACGACTGCACCAGAAGGCCGTTCGCCGGCTCCAGCAGCAGTGACGCGACGGACACCGACCTGCCGAGCCAGCCGAGGTGACGGCACATCAGGCTCGATCTTCCTCGACGGACCACGCCAGACGCACACCGGAGAAGATCTGCCTGCGGATCGGATGGTCCCAGTTGCGGAAGCTGGGCCGCAGGATGCTCGGCGCGACCGCCCACGACCCGCCGCGCAGCACCTTGTAGTCGCCATCCCCAGACCCCTCGAAGAACGGGGCGGAGTACTGCTCGTAGAGCATCGGGGTGAAGCCCGGCCACGGCCGCAGCGGCGACGTGGTCCACTCCCACACGTCGCCCAGCATCTGTTCGGCGCCGTACGCCGATGCGCCCGCCGGATACGCGCCCACCGGCGCGGGCCGCAGCGCGTCGCCGCCGAGGTTCGCCAGATGTGCCGTCGGTTCCGACGATCCCCAGGGATAGCGGCGTCGTGCCTGCACCGCGGGATCCCATGCGCAGGCCTTCTCCCACTCCTGCTCGGTGGGTAGCCGCGCACCCGCCCATGCGGCGTATGCCTCGGCTTCGAAGAAGGTGACGTGCTGGACGGGTTCGTCGGCGGGGATGGCCTCGACATGTCCGAAGCGGGTGCGGGTACCGTCCAGGTTCCAGAATTGCGGCGCCCGCAGATCCGAGTCCTGCCGGTGCGCCCAGCCGCGTTCGGACCACCAGTGCCGTTGGTCGTAGCCGCCGTCGTCGACGAAGTCGCGCCACTCGCCGTTGGTGACGGGCACCGTGCCGATGCGGAAGGCGGGCAGGTCGACCACGTGCGCGCAACGCTCGTTGTCCAGCGAGTGCGGCTCGGTGACCGCGTCCACTCCGAGGACGAACTCACCGCCGGGGACGAGCACCGACGTACCCGCGACGCCGGCCCGGCCCGACGGCAGCGGCGTTCCCCGGTTCAGCAGCGCGGGCCCGGTCCGCAGGTTCAGCGCCTGCAGCATGGTCTCGTCGTGCTGGTTCTCATGGCTGACCACCAGACCGAAGACGAACTCCGCCTCAGAATCCGCGCGGCCTTCGGGCAACGCGTCGAGGCGGTCGAGCGCCTTGTTGCGCACGGTCGAGCAGTACGACCTGGCTTCGGCCGGCGACAGCAACGGTAGGTCAACGCGGCTGGCGCGGGAGTTGAGGAACGCGTCGTAGCACCGCTCCACCGCGGGATCGAGGAGTCCTGGCCGGCCGGGGTCGTTGCCCCGCAGCAGCCACAGCTCTTCCTGCCAGCCGATGTGGGCGAGGTCCCACACGAGCGGGCTCATCAACGGGTCGTACTGGCGGTGAAGTTCGGCGTCGTCGAACTCGACCAGCCGCAGAGTCCGGTCGCGGGCCGTCGTGAGTTCGCGGGCGAGTCTCTCGCGTACCGTCACAACTCCCCTTGCGCCAGTTGCGTGACCGCCGGTGCGATCCCGTACTTCACGACCCGGTCGGAGAAATCGTCGGCCGGGCACCGTCCCTGTTCCACCGAACGCACCAACTGCTGCATCGATTCCTCGAGTTCGGCGGGCGCACGTTCGGCGGCCGCCTGCACACATACCGCGGCGGCGTCGGCGAGCCTGCGGTCACCGAGGCCAATCTGCGCGGCGCGGTCCCACGCCGTCGCAACGGATTCGGTGGCCTCCGCGGCGATATCGGCCGCCGCCGGATCGTCGAGCAGCGTGACGAGCGTGAACACCACGGCGGGCCACACTGCGTCCGGGACGCTGTCGAGGTAGCGGATCTCGAGCCAGCGCCGCGGCCGGACGGGCGGGAACAGCGTGGTCAGGTGGTAATCCAAATCGCTGCGCGTCGGCCTGCGGTCGCCGAGCAGCACGCGGCCGTCAGCCCAGTCGGCGAACGGCACCCACGTGGTCAGCGGGATCACCTCGGGACTCTTGACGAGCATGACCGGCGCCTTCAGCGCGTAGCGGGCCCAGTCGCGGGCCGGGTCGTCACCGCTGGCGCCGAGGACGGGTCCGCAGCGCGCCGAGTCCAGCTGACTCCATACGTGTTGGCGTGCCGACCGCCATCCGGCGAACTTGCCACCGAGCAGGGGTGAGTTGGCGGCGATCGCGATCATGGTCGGCCCGAGTGCGTGCGCGAGCCGCACCCGGTCGGCCCAGCCAGCGTGTGGACCCGCGTCGACGTTGATCTGGATCGACGCCGTCGACGTCATCATGGCCGCGCCGGCGGCTCCGGTGTCGCTGGCCTTGAAGAACGTCTCCATCGCCTGGTAGCGAGCTCCGGGGTTGACGCGTTTGGCCGGCCGCAGCGGATCGGCGCCGAGCAGCACCAGCCCCAGACCCGCCTGCGCGAACGTCGCGCGCAGCGCGGCACGGTCGGCCTGCATCGCGGCGATGGCCGGCAGCGGACCGACCATCGGCGGACCCGACAACTCGACGGCACCGCCGGGTTCGACGGTCACCGCACTACCCCCGGGCAACGCCGAAATGCCACCGATGATCTCGGTGATTTCATTCCAGCCAGGCCGGCGCGTGGGCTCCGCCAGGTCGAAGCAATGCGCCTCGACCTCCAGGCCCACCCGGCCTACGGGACCGTCGTTCAGACAGTGGTCACTGATGTGGCGGTGCGCGTCGTTGGCGCTGGTCAGTTCGCCATTCGGGGGTTCGATCGGATGTGCGTCGTCCACCTCGGACGTCATGGCGAAGGTCATGTCTTCCGGCCCCTTCCGGGTAGGGAACGATCGTGTCCTTCAGTAAATCTTCCAGACCGCACCGACAAAGTCCCACGAAATTTTCTGTGACGTCGTTGGTGGGTGTACCCAGATGTTCGCGCGGTTACTGACCCAAGGTGTTCTGCATGGCACCGGCCAGCACGTTCACCGCTGGACCCCCGTTACCGGACTGACAGACTTTCGCCTGTAGCAGAACGTTCTCGCGCTTACGCGTCGTGTTGAAGCAGCGGCGGTCGGTGGCTTGGCCCGGTGTCGCCGGCGGCCCGGCTCCGATCTCCTGCTTGACCCAGTCCGCGTCGGTGGCGCCGGCCGGACCGCCGGTGAAGGTCCACACCTGGGTCGACATGTTGTCCAGGTGCATCGCGGTGGTCTGGCCGTTGCAGCCCAGAGTGCGGTCGACGAGGCGGCGGAAAGCCCGGTCGGCGGCGTCATTGGTGGCGAAGACGCCGACCGCCTGCTTGACGAAATGGGTCTGGTCGCTGGGCCCGGTCTGCGCCACCGCGCCGTTGAACGACGCCAGGTCCGGATCCGCGTAGACGTCGGGCAGACCCACGTCGGCCCAGTTGTTGCACGCGGCGTTGTCGACATAGAACGACTGGAACGGCGCGGTGAACGTCGACTCGAACCGCATCGGCGCCCCGATGATGTTGCCCACCGAACCCTTGGCCAGCACCGCGTAATTCACGACGCCCGGATCGGACGGTCGCGCCGAAGCCTCCCCCGGCGGCGCCGTCAACGACAGGCCGGCGGCAACACCGACGCCGGCGAGGACGGCGAGCCGCCGAGGCATCACGAACTAGACCTTCGCCGACAGCTTGACGTCGATGTTGCCGCGAGTGGCCTTGGAGTACGGGCAGAACTGGTGTGCCTTCTCCATCAGCTCCTCCGCGGCGGCCTGCTCGAAGCCGGGCAGGTAGCCGATCAGGTGGGCGTTGATGGCGAACCCGCCGTCGGGGTCCTTACCGAATCCGACCTGCGCGGTGATCGCGCTGGCATCGTCGACGTCGATCTTCTCCTTGCCCGCGACCGCACGCAGCGCGCCGAGGAAGCACGCGGCGTAGCCAGCCGAGAACAACTCCTCGGGGTTGGTGCCCACGCCGCTGCCACCCATCTCTTTTGGATGGTTGGTGTCCAGGTCGATACGGCCGGTCGAGGACTTCACATGGCCTTCGCGGCCGCCTCCGGTCGCGGTGGATTCTGACGTGAAAACAACTTCGATGCTCATGGCCCTGATCATGCCAGCCCTGCTGCAGACGGCAAGGTGGCCGTCTGCCCGCTAGCCGTCGGCGCCGCCCTGTTTGGCGCGTACGCCTTCCTCGATCTTCTTACCGAGATCGGGGTCGACGTTCGTCCAGTACTGGAAGACACGCGATAGCACCGGCTCGCGAACGCCATCAAGGACGTGCCCGATGATGTTGTGTGCCAATCGATCCCGAGCGGCGTCGTCGAGGACTTCGCGGACCAGTGTGCCCGCCTGTCCCCAGTCGTCGTCCTCGGCGCGCAGTGCATAGGCCGTGCGAACCATGTCCCCATCGGACGCCCAGTGCACCTCGGCAGCGCGCTTCGGGTCGACCTCCGGGCCGCCCATCGAGTTCGGCGTGTAGACGGGATCGGTCGCATTGCGGATTCGCATCGCGCCGTCCTTGGAATACGCGCGCACCTCTGTGTGCGGCTCGTTGACGGGAATCTGCTTGTAGTTGACGCCGAGCCTGGCGCGGTGGGCATCGGAGTAGGAGAACCCGCGGGCCAGCAGCATCTTGTCCGGGCTCAATCCGGTGCCCGGCACGATGTTGTTCGGCTCGAAGGCGGCCTGCTCCATCTGCGCGTGGTAGTCCTCGACGTTGCGGTTCAGGGTCATCTTCCCGACTTCGTGCAGCGGGTAGTCGCCATGCGGCCACACCTTGGTGAGGTCGAAGGGATTGAACCGGTAGGTCTTGGCGTCCTCGAACGGCATGATCTGCACGTGCAAGGTCCAGCTCGGGAAGTTGCCGTCCTCGATCGAGGTGAACAGGTCGCGCTGGTGGTAGTCGCCGTCCTCGCCGGCCAGCCGATCGGCGTCCGCCTGGGTGAGGAAGTCGATGCCCTGGTCGGTCTTGAAGTGGTACTTGACCCAGAACAGCTCGTCGTTGGCGTTGAGCCAGCTGTAGGTGTGGCTGGAGTAGCCATTCATGTGCCGCCACGTCTTGGGGATGCCGCGGTCACCCATCAGCCAGGTGACCTGGTGCGCAGACTCCGGGGATAGCGTCCAGAAGTCCCACTGCATGTGGTGGTCGCGAAGATTGTTGGCGGCCATCCGCTTCTGCGAGCGGATGAAGTTCTGGAATTTCATCGGGTCACGCACGAAGAACACCGGGGTGTTGTTGCCGACCATGTCGAAGTTGCCGTCGGACGTGTAGAACTTCAGCGCGAACCCGCGCGGGTCACGCCAGGTGTCCGGGCTGCCGCGCTCACCGGCGACGGTGGAGAACCTGGCGACCATCTCGGTCTTGGCGCCGGGCTGCAGAAACGCCGCCTTGGTCCACTGGCTGACGTCATGGGTGACCTCGAACTGACCGAACGCACCGCCGCCCTTGGCGTGGGGCTGCCGCTCGGGAATGCGTTCCCGATTGAAGTTGGCCATCTGCTCGATCAGGTAGTGGTCCTGGAGCAGGATCGGGCCGTCGGGGCCGACGGTCAGTGAATGTTCGACGCTGGGGGCCGGGGCCCCGGCATCTGTGGTAGTGAACTTCTCGGTCATCAGGTGTCATCTCCTCGAGGAGGCTGTGGGCTGTGCCTCGTCGTGTTGATTCACCCTGAATGGATCGGTTCCAAACATCGCTGGACATCGAAATCCGCTTTTTGCAGACGGTTACTCGAACTTTCTCTGCAGAAAGCGGATTTCGACGAGGGCTAGGGGCGCGACGGCGGCGTCGCGCCCGGGGATGGCGGCGGCGGCTCGGAACGAGGACCACCGGGGCCGAAACCCGGGCCGGGGCCGAAACCCGGGCCGGGGCCGAACTCGCCGCGCGGCATCATCGGGAACATGCCCGGCGGGGGCGGTCCGCGGTGGATGAACGCCATACCGCCGTCACCCCCTGGGCCACCGTGTCCGCCGCGGTGCCCTGAACTCTGAGCTCCGAGGATGAACCCGGAGAAGAAGATGACCGCGACGATGAACACCACACCCGCGACGATGCCGACCCAGGCGGCGACGAGGGTCGCCTTGGACCGCCGGGGTTCCCCGCGCACCACGGGCTGTGCGGGGGGCGCGGTGACGACGGGGCCGGTCGCGGGTTCCGGGGATGCCGATGTTTCGCTCATGCCCACGATCATGCCCACCGTACTGATGTGCCCGTCATGTATCGCCTATGAATCAGCTGTGTGCGGAATGGGATCGGCTCTGTCAGGGGGTGCGTCATCGCTGAAGAAATGGCCCGAGCATGCCGGGAACAGGTAATCGCCCAAAGGCAGAGTTCGCTTGTGGGAGGGAAGGTTTTGCCATCCGGCAGGCAAGGTTTTCGACGTTTGGCGGCCCCCGGGCCGGGTAGTTCTGGCGCCATGACCTCGCTATGGCTGGCCGACGCGGCCGAATCCGCCGGTACTCCGCGCGACGAGATTCTCCGGGATGCCTCCGACGTGGTGGTCGTCGGCGCGGGGATCACCGGCCTCACCACAGCTGTGCTGCTGGCCAGGGCGGGTAAACGCGTCACCGTCGTCGAAGCCCAGTACGTCGGTGCCGGGGCGACCGGTAACACCACGGGGAAGGTGAGCCTGCTGCAGGGCACCAAGCTCTCACGTATCGCCAAGAAGCACGGGCAAGAGGTGCTGCGGGATTACGTCACCGGAAATACCGAGGGCCGCGAGTGGCTACTTCGCTACTGCGAGGAACACGGTCTCGATGTCCAGCGCGAAGACGACTATGCCTACGCCCAGGCGGCCGACGGCGTGGACACCGCGAGGTCGGTGCTGTCAGCCGCCAGGGCAGCCGGACTCGACAGCGCCGAGTGGGTCGAGCAGGCGGACGTTCCGTTCCCGTTCCGCGGCGGGGTTCGACTGCCGGACCAGGCGCAGATCGATCCCATGCCGTTCCTCAACCGTCTGGTGACCGAGCTCGAAACGCATGGCGGCACGTTGCTGCAGGGTGTTCGAGTCACTTCGATCTCCGGCACGGGTCCACTGCAGGTTTCCGTGCAGCTACCGGAAACCTCAGAGCAGCAACAGGTTTCTCTGACGGCGCAGCAGGTTGTGCTCGCGACCGGCATCCCGATCTTGGACCGAGGCGGATTCTTCGCCAGGGTCAAGCCCCAGCGCTCCTACTGCCTGGCGTTCGACGTACCCGGCGACATCACCCGTTCCATGTTCCTCTCCGTGGACTCGCCTACTCGCTCGGTGCGCTACGCGCCGACTGCCGGGGGAGAAAAGCTCGTCGTCGGCGGCGCTGGGCATACCGTCGGACGCGCCGATTCAGCGGCGGCCGGTATCGAAGAGATGACGAAATGGGCCGTCCTGCACTATCCGGGCGCCGTTCGGACCCACGTCTGGTCCGCCCAGGACTACAAGCCGATCGACGAGCTCCCGTATGTGGGGCCGCTGCTGCCGAAGTTCGACAGAATCTTCGTCGCTACAGGTTTCGACAAGTGGGGGATGTCCAACGGCGTCGCGGCGGCGCTGGCGCTCTCGTCGCAGATGCTCGGCGGCCGGATGGACTGGCGTCGCGCGTTCGCGAGTTGGAGCCCACATGAAGCCGCCGGCCTCGCCACAGCGCTGATGTCGAACCTCGAGGTGGGGTTCAACTTGGCCAAGGGCTGGGTGACGCCGATCGTCGCCTCGACGGCCACGCCGAGCGAAGGCGACGGCGTGGTGACCGGACCTCCTTGGCACCTGCGGGCACAGAGCACGGTCAACGGTGAGACGCACGTTGTCTCTCCCGTGTGTCCGCACCTCGGCGGCATTGTGAGCTGGAACGACGCGGACTGCACCTGGGAGTGCCCGCTGCACGGCTCCCGTTTCGCCCCCGACGGCAGCCTGCTCGAGGGCCCCGCCACCAAGTCTTTGACGGCCTGAGCTCACGCGCGGAGTCACACTTGTTCGGCCTGTCATACGAGGTCAACGGCTGTGACGAACTTCGTTGAATGGATAGCGCCGACCCGGGGTAATCCCCAACCATGCACCGAGAATCCAGCCACGTCTTGGCGCAGACACTGGGAAACCTGGCCGTCGAGATGCAGGGCCAGGCGGACAGCCAAGACACTTTGCAGACCATTGTCGACGCGGCCGCGGAAATCGTGCCTGGGGCGCGGTGGGCCGGCATCTCTCTCATCGACGGCGAACGAGTGGTCGTCAAAGTCCCGACCGATCCGATCGTCGCCAAGCTGGAAGATTTGCAGGTGGAGTTGGGCGACGGCCCCTGCCTCACGGCCCTGAGAGATCAGCAGACCGTGCGCATCGACGATACGAAATTCGATACCAGATGGCCGCAATTCGCAAACCAGGCAGTGGAACTGGGCGTGCGAAGCGTGCTGTCATTTCAGCTGTTCGTGCGGCGCGGCAAGCTCGGCGCCCTCAACGTGTACGGCACTGAGGCCGGTGGGTTCAGCGACGATTCGGTGGAGACCGGAATGATCCTGGCCCGGCACGCTGCTGTCGCGATGGCGGACTCGGCGGCGGCGGTCCAGTTCCAGACGGGACTTGCCAGCCGCGACATCATCGGGCAGGCCAAGGGGTTGCTCATGCAGCGCGACAACCTCACCGGAGTGCAGGCTTTCGCCATGCTGACCCGCGCATCGCAGGAAACCAACATCAAGCTCGTAGACGTGGCCCGCTGGCTGGTCACCGAGCACGAGGAGGGCTTGTCAAGGTCTGATTAGGGTTTGAACGGGTTCACCGCGAATTGGATGACCCGGTACGGCGTCCCGCCGCGGGCGGTGGTGTTCCACTGGCTGACGAACACCCTCAGTTCGTCCAGAGTGGAACCGGGTGAAATGTATCCGCCGTAGGGCTGTGCCAACCGGTTGTTCTCCGCCGGCCCAAGGTGTTCCACGGGATTCGGCCATTCGGTGGCCACGACGACCGTCGTCACCGGGGCTGTCCCCAGACCGGTCGGGTCATGGGCGACTCGCACCTCCATGTTCCCGGTGGTCGCGTTGAAGTACGACAGCACCGTCTTGCCGTCGATCTGGCGGATGCTCATCTCACCGATCATGTCCGGCCACAACGGAGTTGGCGGCTGCCCCCAGCCCAGTTCCGTCGACCAGCCCTGCCAGCTGGAGCGATCGGTGAAGGTCTTGGGCTGCGCGCGATACAACACCAACGGTCCAGTGCGGTCGAAGTTGTTCGCGACGATGTACACCCATCCGCTCTCGGAGTCCGGCCGAGGGATCGGGTCGTAGTAGCCACTGATCTGCGACTGCCAAGAGTTCTCATAGGTCGCGTCGCGGACCGAACCTGGAACTGTCTGCCAGTTACTCTGTGCGGCATCCGCTTTCACCAGTCGCGATGTCAGCGGCTTGAGGTCGCGCACTGTGGTCACCAACAGGTAGTTCTCGCGGTTTATCTGCACCACGCCGGCGGGTAGCTGTGAGGTCCCCGGCTCGGTGGGATCGCCCAGCAGCGGCTTGTCGATACCCCTCACCGCGTCGTAGCGCACACCGTTGGGATCGTCGATCGAATCGGATTCGACGTGCAGCGCGATCGGCGAATACCACCCGCCGAAGCCGACCGCCTGGCCGGCGAAACTGTCACCGCAGACCTGAAGGATGCCGCTGGGAAACTCCATGAACTCGCAGAGGTCGGTGGCACCGATACCGTAATCCCTTGTCGGCGTACCCGTCCCGGCCGTTGGGCCGATTCGGATGACCTGACCGGGCGCGAGCGGATGCAGGACCGGATCAGGGATGGGCGACGGCGGATCCGCGTGGGCCCATGGGGACGACGCCAGCCATAGACCGATGGCTGCGCCTGCGACGGCCCAGCGGGAAGTCACCCGACGTTCAGAGCTCGGCGGCCAGCAGCTCGGCGATCTGAATGGTGTTCAGCGCCGCACCTTTTCGCAGGTTGTCGCCCGACAGGAACAACGCCAACCCGCGGCCCTCCGGCACTCCGGGATCCTGGCGGATACGGCCGACCAACGTCTCGTCGATGCCGGCGGCCGCCAGTGGGGTGGGCACATCCACCAGTTTCACCCCCGGCGCGTCGGCCAGCAGTTCGGTTGCGCGCGCGACGGATAGCGGCTCGGCGAACTCGGCGTTGATCGACAGCGAATGGCCCGTGTACACCGGAACCCGCACGCACGTACCGCTCACCAGAAGGTCCGGGATGCCGAGGATCTTGCGGCTCTCGTTGCGCAGCTTCTGGTCCTCGTCGGTCTCACCGGAACCGTCGTCCACGAGTGCACCCGCGAGCGGCACCACGTTGAAGGCGATCGGCGCGACGTACTTCGCCGGGGCCGGGAAGTCGAGTGCGCTCCCGTCGGCCACCAGGTCCCTGCTGTTGGCGACGACGGCGCTGGCCTGCGCATGCAGCTCCTCCACGCCCGCGATTCCACTGCCCGAGACCGCCTGGTAGGTGGACGCGATCATGCGCACCAGAGACGCCTCGTCGTGCAGCACCTTCAGCACCGGCATCGCGGCCATCGTCGTGCAGTTCGGGTTGGCGATGATGCCCCGCTTGAGAGACCGAGCGCGGTTTCCGATATCGCGTGCGAAGTTGACCTCGCTGACGACCAGCGGGACGTCGGGGTCCTTGCGCCATGCCGAGGAGTTGTCGATGACGACGGCGCCGGCCTCGGCGAACCGGGGAGCCTGCACTTTCGACATCGTCGCGCCCGCCGAGAACAACGCGATGTCCAGCCCTGCCGGATCTGCGGTCTCGGCGTCCTCGACCTCGATCTCCTGGCCGCGGAAGGGCAGCTTCTTGCCCTGGGAACGCGACGACGCGAAGAACCGCACGCTGGTGGCGGGAAAGTCGCGCTCCTCCAGCAGCGTGCGCATGACCTGGCCGACCTGCCCGGTCGCGCCGACTACTCCGATGTTGACCATCTTTGATCCCGTCGCTTCGTCCCCCTACGCTACGCGCGGGAGGTACCCCCACACCTTGGACCTAACGTCCCGTTCCCGCGTACACAACAGCCTCCTCGTCACCGCCGAGGCCGAACGCCTCGTGCAGCGCGACGACGGCCTTGTCCAGCTCAGTGTCCTTGACCAACACCGAGATTCGGATCTCGGAGGTGGAGATGAGGTCGATGTTCACCCCGACCTCGGCGAGCGCCTCACAGAACTTCGCGGTGACGCCGGGGTGGCTGCGCATACCCGCACCGACGAGCGACACCTTGCCGATGTGGTCGTCGTAGAGCACCTTGGAGAAGCCGATCTCGTCCTGCAGGGCGGTCAGCTTCTCCACCGCGCCCGGCCCGCTCTCGCGCGAGCAAGTGAACGTGATGTCGGTCTTACCGTCCTCGACCTTGGAGATGTTCTGCAGCACCATGTCGATGTTCACGTCGGCGTCGGCGACCGCACGGAACACCTTGGCGGCGTAGCCGGGAACGTCGGGCAGGGCCACGACGGTGACCTTGGCCTCGCTGCGGTCATGCGCGACTCCGGTCAGGATGGCGTCTTCCATCGGGATGTCCTCCATCGATCCTTTGACGAGAGTGCCTGGCTTGTCCGTGTACGACGAGCGGACGTGAATCGGAACGTCGTAGCGACGGGCGTATTCCACGCAGCGCAGCATCAGCACCTTGGCCCCGCAGGCGGCCATCTCGAGCATCTCCTCGAAGCTCACGGTGTCGAGGTGCTTGGCGTTGGGCACGATGCGGGGGTCCGCGGTGAAGATGCCGTCGACATCGGTGTAGATCTCGCACACGTCGGCGTTCAGCGCCGCGGCGAGCGCGACGGCGGTGGTATCGGATCCGCCGCGGCCGAGCGTGGTGACGTCCTTGCTGTCCTGGCTGACCCCCTGGAATCCGGCGACCAGGACTATCAGACCCTGGTCGAGCGCTTCCTGGAGACGGCCGGGGGTGACGTCGATGATCTTGGCGTTGCCGTGGGTCCCGGTCGTGATCACGCCGGCCTGCGATCCGGTGAACGACCGCGCCTGCGCACCGAGCGAGTCGATGGCCATCGCGACCAGCGCGTTCGAGATCCGCTCACCCGAGGTCAGCAGCATGTCCATCTCGCGCGCGGGCGGGGCCGGGGAGACCTGCCGGGCCAGATCGAGCAGGTCGTCGGTGGTGTCACCCATCGCCGACACCACGACGACGACGTCGTGACCTGCCTTCTTGGTCTCGACGATGCGCTCGGCGACGCGGCGGATCCGCTCGGCGTCCGATACCGAGGATCCGCCGTACTTCTGCACGACGAGCGCCACTGGGCATGCCTTTCAGGTGGTTGGGACCGCGGTCATGGGTCCGGCACAATCCCAACAAGGATAAGGGTTTGACGCACCCTATTTTGTCCGCCGGTCAGCTGCAGGCGTCCGCCAGCTGGCTGAGTCCGTCCCCGATGCGCTTGTTCAGAAGCGTCATCTCGAAAAACGACGGCGGCGCAGGCGCGCCCGGCGCGTGATTCTCAGACTCGGCCCTCGCCCGCGGAAGCATCGCGACGAATTTGGAGGCCGCATCGGCGACCTGGATGGCGGTGGCCGCGAGGTTGGGGTCGTTGATGTTCTGTGCACGCTGGGCCATACCGTCGGCCCATTGCTGGTACGCGGCGTCCTCGGCCACCGTCGGTACAGCCGGGTCGCTGTCGGATTCCTTAGAGGCGATCAGCTCGCCCTGTGACTTGTTGTAGTCGAGGAAGGCCTGCACGGGCTTGCACTCCTCGGAAGGCCCTTTGAAGACGGTGTTCGACAACACCAACACGACAGCGACGACGACCGCAACGCCGATGGCGAGCCACCACCGTCGATCAAGTCTCATCGCTGAACTCTAGCGACCCGCCGACTATTAACGCGCAGGCAACATCGCGAGGCGATCCACGTAACAGAAACAACGGTTACTGACAGTGAACGGTCCGTGGCGGGCCGCATCACTTCAGGAGACATAAATGGATGTAGATACAGGGACCACAGCGTTCATGCTGTGTTGCATCATCGGCCTCACGCTGATGATCCCCGGGCTCGCTCTCTTCTACGGCGGCATGGTGTCCGTCAAGAGCTCGACCAACATGATGATGATGACCTTCGGCGCGTGCGCGATCGTCGGTGTGCTGTGGGTGCTGTTCGGTTTCTCCTTGACGTTCGGGACCTCCTACGGCGGATTCCTCGGCAGCATCACCGAATTCGCCGGAATGAAGGACCTGCTCGAGTCGAACACCACGATCGCCGGGCTCCCGATAACACTGTTCGCGTTGTTCCAGGCGCTGTTCGCGGCGATCACCGTCGCGCTGATCTCCGGCGCCGTGGCCGACCGGATGAAGTTCGGCGCCTGGATGGTCTTCGCCGCCGTGTGGGCGGTGCTGGTGTACTTCCCCGTGGCGCACTGGGTTTTCGCGTTCGACGGTGTGGTGACCGAGGACTCCGTCGGCGGCTGGATCGCCAACAAGCTCGCCGCCATCGACTTCGCGGGCGGCACCGCGGTGCACATCAACGCCGGCGCGGCAGCGCTGGCCGTCGCGATCGTGCTCGGCAAGTCGGCCGGCTGGGGACAGCTGCGCAAGCCGCACAACGTTCCGCTGACACTGCTCGGCGCCGGCCTGCTGTGGGCGGGGTGGTACGCATTCAACGGCGGGTCGGCACTGGCCGCGGGTAACTCGGCCTCGATCGTCATGGTGACCACGTTCGTGGCGACGTGCGCCGCGACCCTGGCCTGGATCGCGGTCGAGAAGATCAAGGACGGCCACGTCACAGGCGTCGGCGCAGCGTCCGGTGCGATCACCGGACTCGTCGCGATCACCCCCGCTTGCGGTTCGGTGACGCCCGTCGGCGCCATCATCCTCGGGGCCATCGCGGGTGCCGTCTGCGTGTACGCGGTGGGCCTGAAGGAGCGCTTCGGCTACGACGACTCGCTCGACGTGGTCGGTGTTCACCTGGTCGGCGGAGTCGTCGGCACCCTGCTGATCGGATTCCTGGCCAGCGAGTCGATGCCCAACGGCATCAACGGCCTGTTCTACGGAGGCGGGTTCGACCAGCGGTGGCGGCAGGCCGTCGCGGCGGGCGCGGTGATGATCTACTCGTTCGTCGTCGCAGGCATCATCGCCCTCGCCATCAAGATGACGATGGGCATCCGCATCTCCCCCGACGAAGAGGAAAAGGGCATCGACGCGACCTTCCACCGCGAGGCGTCGTACGAACTGCAACCTGCCTGACGCGTAGTCGACCGGCGCGGACCATACCGGCCGCGCCGGTCGACTCATAGGTGTCGTGTTTCCTTACAAGAGACAGGGTTTCCGCACAATGTCCAACGATCTGGCGTCGCTCGCCGAGGCATCCGGGACGAAATTCATTCTCGCGTTGTTCATCGACCTGCGCGGCAAGCCGTGCGCCAAGCTGGTGCCGGTCGAAGCCGTCGACCTGCTCGCCACCGAGGGCGTGGGATTCGCCGGGTACGCCGTCGGCGCCATGGGCCAGGAGCCCAAAGACCCTGACCTGATGGCCATTCCGGATCCCGAATCGTTCACGCCGATCCCGTTCCTCAAGGAGGGACTGGCGATCGTGCACTGCGACCCACATGTCAACGGCGAACCGTGGTCCTTCGCGCCGCGCGTCATTCTCAAGGCGATGATCGCGCAGGCGTCCGACGCAGGCTTCGAGCCGTGGGTCGGCGCGGAAGTCGAATACTTCCTGTTGCGTCGCGACGCCGACGGCGCACTGTCCACCGCCGACACCGCCGACACCGCCGCCCAACCCTGTTACGACGCACGCGGCGTCACCCGGATGTACGACCACCTCACCGCGATCTCGACGGCGATGAACAGCCTCGGCTGGTTCAACTACGCCAACGACCACGAAGACGGCAACGGCCAGTTCGAGCAGAACTTCCAGTTCGCCGACGCGCTGACCACCGCCGACCGTGTCGTCACGCTGCGTTATCTGCTGTCGATGATCGCCGCCGAGCGGGGCATGGTGGCCACCTTCATGCCAAAACCGTTCGCCGACCGCACGGGAAGTGGTCTGCACCTGCATCTTTCGCTGACCACCGGCGGCACTCCGGTATTCCCCGCCGGTGCGGGCATCCCCGACGAGCGGGGGCTCGGCCTGTCGGATACCGCCTACTCGTTCATCGGCGGCATCCTCGAACACGCCTGCGCGCTGCAGGCTGTCGTCGCACCAACAGTCAACTCTTACAAGCGGACCCGGGCGACCTCGACGGCATCCGGAGCCGCGTGGTCACCCAACACCCCCAGCTACGGCGGCAACGACCGCACGCATTACATCCGGGTGCCCGACGACCAGCGTGTCGAGCTGCGCGGTGGCGACGGTTCGGCGAATCCCTACCTGGCGATCGCGGCCGCTCTCGGTGCGGGTATCGACGGCATCAAGCGCAGCACCGATCCCGGTGGTGTTGGCTCCCAAGGTCGTTCGGCGCTGCCGCCCACACTGTTGCACGCTGTCGACGAACTCGAGAGCGACCCGGTGATCACCGGTGTGCTCGACGCTGCCGGCGACGGGGTGGCCTCCTACTTCGCGAGCATCAAGCGTGACGAGTTCTTCGCCTACCACAGCGCCGTGACACCGTGGGAAATCGACCACTACCTCACCGCGTTCTGAGCGAAAGGATTTCCGATGTGCGGCATTGTGGGCCTGCACCTGCGCCACCCCGACCTGCATCCCCAACTCGGCGAACTGGTCACCGGCATGTTGTGCGAGATGGGCGATCGAGGTAGCGACTCTGCCGGCGTTGCGGTGTACGGAGATCCGACGTGGTCACCGCCCGGTCACGGCTGCGTGTCACTGCTCGAGGTCGACGCGAGCCCGGACGAGGTCGCCGAGACGCTCGGCGTTTCGGTCACACAGCTCGACGAGACGTATCTCCTTACCGCACAGACCTCCTCAGAGGACATCTTGGCCGCCGCCAAGTCGGCGTATCCCGACGCTCTGGTCGCCGGATTCGGCGCCGACCTCACGGTGCTCAAAGGCGTCGGCCATCCGCGGGCACTCACCGAACGCTGGGGGCTCGCCAAGGCGCAAGGCTGGCAGGGCGTCGGGCACACCAGGATGGCAACCGAGTCGGCGGTGACACCCGCAGGGTGCCATCCGTACGCGGTGGGCCCCGAACAGTGCATGGTGCACAACGGATCATTCGCCAACCACGCCACCATCCGCCGCGAGTTGCGTTCAGCGGGAGTGTCATTCGACAGCGACAACGACACCGAGGTGGGCGCGCGTTTCATCGCCGATCAGCTGGCCAACGGCCGAGACGTCGAGGGGGCGCTGAAGGAGCTCTGCGCGGTGTTCGACGGCTTCTACACACTGCTGGTGTCCAACAGGGACTCGTTCGCCGTGGTCCGCGACGCCATCGCGTGTAAGCCCGCTGTCATCGCCGAAACCGATGACTGGGTCGCCATGAGCAGCGAATACCGCGCTCTGGCAGGTCTTCCCGGTGTGGAAACGGCCAAGATCTGGGAGCCCGAGCCGGAAGTGGTCTACGCATGGAGACGCTGATCGCATATGACCTGGCCACCACCCCGCTGCGCGAGATCAACGCCGCGCTGCACGCCCCCGGCTTGTCGGGTGACTACGTCATCGCCCATCCCGACGGCGCACACAACGTCGCGGTCGGCCTGGACGCGCCGATACGGGTGCAGATCGAGGGCCACGTCGGCTACTACGCCGCAGGCATGAATCAGCAGGCGCACGTCACGATCGACGGCAACGCGGGCACCGGCGTCGCCGAGAACATGATGAGCGGCACCGTATGGGTCAAGGGCAGCGCATCCCAATCCGCCGGTGCCACCGCACATGGCGGCCTGTTGGTCATCGAGGGCAAAGCCGCTGCCCGGTGCGGTATTTCGATGAAAGGAGTTGACATCGTGGTGGGCGGCGACGTCGGACACATGAGCGCCTTCATGGCGCAGGCGGGCAGGCTCGTCGTCCGCGGAGACGCCGGCGAGGCGCTCGGCGACTCGATCTACGAGGCACGCATCTACGTCCGCGGCGACGTCGCATCGCTGGGCGCCGACTGCGTCGCCAAAGAGATGCGTTCCGAACACCACGCAGAGCTTGAATCTCTCCTGTCAGCGGCGGGCTTCGAAGACGATACCGCCGCCTACACCCGCTACGGTTCGGCGCGCTCGCTGTATCACTTCCACGTCGACAACGCGACGGCCTACTGATGAGCTACACCGCTGACGAGCGCGCCCGACTGGGCCTTCGCGAATCCGCGACGTTCGACAGGTCCACGATCGCCGCCATCCACCGCGCCGCCGAGACCGGCATCTACGACATCCGCGGCTGGGGCGCCAAACGCCCGCTACCGCATTTCGACGACCTGCTGTTCCTCGGCGCGTCGATGTCGCGCTATCCACTGGAGGGCTACCGCGAACGGTGTGACACCGACGTCGTGCTCGGCGACCGCTGCGCCAAGTTCCCACTGCACCTCGACATTCCGATCACCATCGCGGGCATGTCCTTCGGCGCACTGTCCGGTCCGGCGAAGGAGGCGCTCGGGCGCGGCGCCAGCGAGGTCGGCACCTCCACGACGACCGGCGACGGCGGGATGACTCCCGAGGAGCGGACACAGAGCAAATTCCTCGTCTACCAATATCTTCCATCCCGCTACGGCATGAACCCCGACGACCTTCGCAAGGCCGACGCGATCGAGGTCGTTCTCGGGCAGGGCGCCAAGCCCGGCGGCGGCGGCATGCTGCTCGGACAGAAGATCTCGCCGCGCGTCGCGGCCATGCGCACCCTGCCCGAGGGCGTCGACCAACGCTCGGCGTGCCGCCATCCCGATTGGACCGGTCCCGATGATCTGACGATCAAAATCAACGAGCTGCGGGAGATCACCGACTGGGAGAAGCCGATTTATGTGAAGGTCGGTGCCACCCGCACCTATTACGACGTGAAACTCGCGGTGCACGCGGGAGCGGACGTCGTCGTGGTGGACGGCATGCAGGGTGGTACGGCGGCGACTCAGGAAGTCTTCATCGAGCACGTCGGAGTCCCGACGCTGGCGGCGGTCCCGCAAGCGGTGCAGGCGCTGCAGGAGCTCGGGGTTCATCGAAGAGTGCAGTTGATCGTATCGGGCGGCATCCGCACCGGCGCCGACGTGGCCAAAGCACTTGCCCTGGGAGCCGACGCGGTCGCGATCGGCACCGCCGCGTTGATCGCGTTGGGCGACAACCACCCTCGCTACTCCGCCGACTACGAAAAGCTCGGCAGCGCCGCGGGGTTCTTTGACGACTTCCAGGACGGCACCGACCCGGCGGGGATCAGCACCCAGGATCCGGAGCTTGCATCGCGGTTCGACCCCGTCGAGGGTGGTCGGCGCCTGGCCAACTACCTGCGGGTGCTCACCATGGAGGCCCAGACCATTGCGCGTGCATGCGGCAAGTCCCACGTGTGCCATCTGGAACCGGAGGATCTGGTGGCGGTCACGATCGAGGCGGCGGCGATGGCGCGCGTCCCGTTGGCGGGTACCGACTGGATTCCGGGTAAATGAGCACCGCGGATGTGGTGATCGTCGGCGGCGGCATCGAGGGTGCTGCGGCGGCCTGGTCGCTGTCACAACGGGGCATCACCAATGTCGTTGTGGCCGAACGCAGTACCGTCGGCGCCGGGATGACCGGCAAGTCCAGCGGCATTGTGCGCTGCCACTACGGCGTCAGCTCGCTGGCGGCGATGGCCACCGTCGGGCTGGAGGTCTTCGAGAAGTCGGACGAGATCTTCGGCACCGACATCGGATTCCGGCAGACCGGCTACGTCGTCGGAGTCGGCGATCCAGACACCGACTCGCTGCGTAAGAGCCTTGCCGCGCAGCGAGCAGTGGGCGTTCAGACCGAGGAGATCGACGCCGCCGATGTCGCCCGGCTGTGGCCGCACGCGGACCTCACGCCGTTCGGGGCATTCGCGTGGGAGGCACGCGGCGGCTACGGCGACGCGTACCGGACAGCGCAGGCGTTCGCGACGTCGGCGCGCGCGACCGGGGTGCGGATTCTCCAGGGCGCCAACGTCACCGCATTGCTGACCGGCGGCGACAGAGTCGCCGGTGTTCGGTTGGCCGACGGATCGGAGATCTCCGCGGACACCGTCGTGGTGGCCACCGGCGTCTGGACGCCGGCCCTTCTGTCGCCGCACGGCATCGACGTGCCCATTCGCGTCATCCGCGAAGAGCTCGTGACCATCGCGCCCGGTGTCGAGATCGGCAGCGTGCCGGTGTTCTCCGATCTGGTGTCACTGCAGTACATTCGCCCGGAACCCGGCGGTGAGCTGCTGTTCGGCAACAGCGATCTGTCCGACGTCGAGGACGCGAATCCCGACGACTACCTCAACCGCGCCACCGAGGCCTTCGTCGAGGACACCGTCGAGCGCGTTCAAACGAGATTCCCGCGCTTCACCGATGCGGCGATCACCGGCAGCTACGCCGGCTGCTACGACGTGACCCCGGACTGGAACCCGGTCATCAGCAAGACGGGGGTGGACGGGCTCGTCGTCGCCGCCGGCTTCAGCGGTCACGGGTTCAAGATCGCACCAGCGGTGGGACGGTTGATCGCCGATCTCGTCGTTGACGGCCGCAGCGCCGATCCCCGCATCCCCGACAGCGACTTCCGGCTGTCCCGGTTCAGCGAGGGCGACCTACTCACGAGCCCGTATCCGTATTCCGGTGCCGGACAGATGCGTTGACTCCCGGCTGACTCATGTCTGACATCCCGCTGCTCCGCAACAGGTCCGGCACGGCTCGCGACCGCGACCCGCACGCGCCGGTAGCAGAGCTCGAGCTAGAGGCCGCCATCGGGCGCAACGTCCGCCAACTGCGCCTGCAGCAGGGCCTCACGGTGGCCGAAATGGCCACTCAGGTCGGCATTTCGAAGGCGATGATGTCGAAGATCGAGAATGCCCAGACGTCGTGCAGCCTGAGCACGCTGGCGCTGTTGGCCAATGGTTTCGACATACCCGTCACCAGCCTGTTCCGGGGTGCGGACGTCGAGCGTCCTGCCTCATTCGTCAGCGCGGGCACGGGAGCACGCATCGTCCGCAACGGCACCAAGGAAGGCCACGAGTACCAGCTGTTGGGCTCGCTACGCGGTGAACACAAGCGCCTCGAGTGTCTGCACGTCACCCTGTCGGCGAAAAGCCAGACCTATCCCCTGTTCCAGCATCCGGGTACCGAGTTCATCTTCGTGCTCGAAGGGGTGATGGATTACAGCCACAGCCGCACGGTGTACCGGCTGAACCCGGGCGACTCGCTGCAGTTCGACGGCGAAGGTGCGCACGGGCCGGTGGATCTGGTCGAGCTGCCGATCCGCTTCCTCTCGGTGATCGCGTTCCCCGATTCCCAGGTTTAGGTCCCAGCGACCTGCATTTTGTGGCGTGGCCGGGTGGGGAGTATGGTGACCAACGTGCAGCGGGTGCTCCTTCTCGGCAGCCGCGACGGGGTCTGATCAGACCGGCTTCCCGTCGCGGGTGTTTGCGATGCGCCGGTCGTGAGTCCATCAGACAACCCGGAGCCATATCGTGACCACCTTCTCAAGACCCGCACCAGATTCTCCTGACGCCTTCGCGTCCGTACGTGCCCTGACCACGCCGTCGGGCCCACCGAACCCCGGCCAGCCCGCCTGGAACACCCAGCGCGGCTCGTCGATGCCCGTCGGCCGGTACCGCCCCTTCGCTGAGGAAGTGCCCGGCGGAGTTCCGACCGGGGGGACAGCGTCGGTTCCGTTCGATCGCACCTGGCCCGACAAGATCGTCGACCGTGCGCCGATGTGGTGTGCCGTCGATCTGCGGGACGGCAACCAGGCCCTGATCGATCCGATGAGCCCGCAGCGCAAGCGCCGGATGTTCGACCTGCTGGTGCGGATGGGCTACAAGGAGATCGAGGTCGGATTCCCGTCGGCCAGCCAGACCGACTTCGACTTCGTCCGCGAGATCATCGCTGAGGGCGCGATCCCCGACGACGTCACCATCCAGGTCCTCACCCAGTGCCGGCCCGAGCTGATCACGCGGACCTTCGAGGCGTGCGAGGGTGCGCCAAGGGCGATCGTGCACTTCTACAACTCGACGTCGATCCTGCAGCGACGCGTCGTGTTCCGCGCCGACCGGGAAGCGGTCAAGTCGATCGCGACCGACGGCGCAAGACTGTGCGTCGAGGAGGCCAAGAAGTACCCCGGCACACTCTGGCGTTACGAGTACAGCCCGGAGTCCTACACCGGTACCGAGCTGGAGTACGCCGTCGACGTGTGCAACGCCGTCGCCGACATCATCAAGCCCACCCCCGACGTGCCGCTGATCGTGAACCTGCCCGCGACCGTCGAGATGGCCACCCCGAACGTGTACGCCGACTCGATCGAGTGGATGAACAGGCACCTGTCCCCGCGCGACTCCATCATCCTGAGCCTGCACCCGCACAACGACCGCGGAACCGCCGTCGCCGCAGCCGAATTGGGTTACCAAGCCGGCGCCGACCGGATCGAGGGCTGCCTGTTCGGCAACGGTGAGCGCACCGGCAACGTCTGCCTCGTCACACTGGGCCTGAACCTGTTCTCCCGAGGCATCGACCCGCAGATCGACTTCTCGAACATCGACGAGATCCGTCGCACGGTCGAGTACTGCAACCAGCTGCCGGTGCACGAACGCCACCCGTATGGCGGCGATCTCGTGTACACCGCCTTCTCCGGCAGCCATCAGGACGCGATCAACAAGGGTCTGGATGCCATGAAGGTGTCGGCCGACGAGCAGGACGCCGATGTCGATGACATCCTGTGGCAGGTTCCCTATCTGCCGATCGATCCGCGCGATGTCGGCCGCACCTATGAGGCTGTCATCCGGGTGAATTCGCAGTCAGGCAAGGGCGGCGTCGCCTACATCATGAAGGCCGACCACGGTCTGGCCCTGCCCCGGCGACTGCAGATCGAGTTCTCCCAGGCGATTCAGAAGATCACCGACGGGGAGGGCGGCGAGGTCTCGCCGAAGGAGATGTGGGACGTCTTCGCCGAGGAGTACCTGAGCCCGCGCAAGCCGCTCGAACGCATCCGGCAGAAGGTCATCGCCTCCGAGGTCGACGGTGGCACCGACACCATCGAGGCGGTGGTGAAGGTCGACGGCGTGGAGCGCGAGATCGTCGGCGCGGGCAACGGTCCGCTCGCCGCGTTCGTGGATGCGTTGGGCGCCATCGGGTTCGACGTATCCGTGCTGGACTATTCCGAGCACGCTCTCTCGGCGGGTGAGGAAGCCCAGGCCGCGGCCTATGTTGAGGCTTCGATCGGCGGCAAGACCGTGTGGGGTGTCGGCATCGCGACGTCCATCACGACCGCATCGCTGCGCGCAGTGGTGTCGGCGGTCAACCGTGCGACTCGCTAGGCCCTAGAAGAGCGCGAACTGGTCGCCGGCCAGCGTGACATCGGTGAATTCCTCGATGGTGCTGCCGCCGACCACGGCGTCGAGCCGGCTCAGGAAATCAGTGTCGGTGATGAACGGAACGCCCAGCTCACGGGCCTGGAAGCCCTTACCCTGCTCGGGTCGGGTCTCGTTACAGATGATGAGGGAGGTCTCGGAGTCCACGTTGTCCGTATAGGACAGCCCGGCATGCACAATCCGCTCGACGAGCTCCTCGTGAGTGCGCTCGACCTCGGCCGCCAGTGCCACCCGCATCCCCTGAACCAGCGGCCTGCCCTCGACGAACCGGCCCGGGTTGACGTACGGGCATGGCAGCCGTGCGGCCATCATCTTCAGCGGCCGCAGCTCCTCGTGTGTCACCTGGCCGTTGGGCCACTCGCGCCGCGACAGCGGGCGAACGGGCAGCCACACCTTGCGTTCCCGCGCACGCACCAGGACCGGCTTGAGAATCTGCGCGAGCACCATCGCGTCGTCGAGCGCGTCGTGGGGCTTCAGCTGCGTGATACCCCAGTGCGCGGCAAGGGTCTCCAGCCGCAGGTTCTCGGTGCCCAACTCGAGGCGGCGGGTGAGTTCGACGGTGCACATCGCGGTGTCGATGGGCAGTACCGCGTCGACCATCTCGGCCTCAGCGGTCAGGAACGAGTAGTCGAACCCCACGTTGTGCGCCACCAGGGTGCGGCCACGCAGCAGCTCGACCAGATCGCCGACGATGTCGCCGAAGCACGGCTGGCCTTCGAGCATCTCGGCGGTCAAACCGTGGACATGGGTTGGGCCGGGATCGACCCGCGGATTGAGAAGCGTGTAGAGGCTCTGTTCGACGTTGCCGTCGTCACCGAGAGCCAGCGCCGCGATGCTGATGACACGAGCGTGTCCCGGATGGAAACCCGAGGTCTCCACGTCGACGACGGCCCAGCCTGCGCCATCGTCGGTCGCGGGGCGACCCCAGCACTGACTCACAAATTCGAGGATGGCACGGACGGGTGACATCGCCGGTGCGCTCACTCAGCGTGTCGGCTCCTAGACTGCCGGGGATGGTCACGATTCGCGGACGTGCAGCGCTGACGGCGGGCGCCGGCGCGCGCTGGGCGTCGCGCGTCACCGGCCGTGGTGCAGGCGCGATGATCGGCGGCCTGGTCGCGATGACGCTGGACAGATCGCTCCTGCGCCAGCTCGGCGAGGGCCGTCGCACCACGATCGTCACCGGCACCAATGGCAAGTCCACGACCACGCGAATGACCGCGGCGGCGCTGGGAACGCTGGGGCCGGTCGCGACCAACGCCGAGGGCGCGAACATGGACGCGGGCCTGGTCGCAGCACTCGCCGGCACGCGGGACGCCTCGCTGGCCGCACTCGAAGTCGACGAGATGCACGTCCCGCATGTGGCCGACGCGCTGGACCCCGCGGTGGTCGTGCTGCTGAACCTGTCACGAGATCAGCTCGATCGCGTCGGTGAGATCAATCACATCGAACGCACGCTGCGGGCCGGTCTGGCACGTCATCCGTTGACGGTCGTCGTCGCGAATTGCGACGACGTGTTGATGACGTCGGCCGCATACGACAGCCCGAATGTGGTGTGGGTCGCGGCAGGCGGTGGGTGGGCCAACGATTCGGTGAGCTGCCCGCGCTCGGGTGAGATCATCGTGCGCGACGGCGCCCACTGGTATTCGACGGGAACTGATTTCAAACGGCCAGAGCCGCAGTGGTCTTACGATGACACGCACATTCACGGGCCCGACGGACTGTCGCTGCCCATGCAGCTGGCGCTCCCGGGGAACATCAACCGCGGCAACGCCACTCAGGCGGTCGCCGCCGCGGTGACGGTGGGCGCGGATCCAGCGGCCGCCGTTGCGGCGGTATCGCGTGTCGACGAGGTCGCCGGGCGGTACAGCACGGTGCAGCTGGGTCAGCATTCGGTGCGCATGCTGCTGGCGAAGAATCCGGCGGGCTGGCAGGAGGCGTTGTCGATGGTCGACACCGACGCCGGCTCAGTGGTGATCTCGGTGAACGGTCAGGTGCCCGACGGGGAGGACCTGTCATGGCTGTGGGACGTCAACTTCGAGCATTTCGTGAACCACCCGGTGGTGGCCGCAGGAGAGCGCGGTACCGATCTGGCGGTGCGCCTCGGTTATGCGGGTGTCGAACACACGTTGGTGCACAACGCTGTTGAGGCGATCACGTCGTGTCCACCGGGGCATGTCGAAGTGGTCGCCAACTACACCGCGTTCCTACAGTTGCAACGGGTCCTGGCGCGTCATGGGTGAGTCGACGGTGCGAATCGGGTTGGTGCTGCCCGATGTGATGGGAACGTATGGTGACGGCGGCAATTCGGTGGTGTTGCGCCAACGCCTGCGCTTACGGGGCTTCGATGCGGAGATCGTCGAGATCACCCTCGCAGACCCGGTGCCTGCCGAGCTGGATCTGTACACCCTCGGCGGAGCCGAGGATTACGCGCAGCGGCTGGCTACTAAGCACTTGATCCGTTACCCCGGTTTGCAGCAGGCCGCGGAGCGGGGCGCACCGGTGCTGGCGATCTGCGCGGCGATCCAGGTGCTGGGCCACTGGTATGAGACGTCGTCGGGCGAGCGCGTCGACGGGGTGGGGATGCTCGATGTCACGACGTCGCCGCAGGACAGCCGGACGATCGGCGAGGTGGTGTCGCAGCCCCTGCTGCCGGAACTGACGGAGCGGTTGACGGGGTTCGAGAATCACCGCGGCGGAACGGTTTTGGGGTCCGCAGCGCGCCCGTTGGCTCGGGTGGTCAGCGGGGCGGGCAACCGTGCCGGCGATGGCATCGACGGCGCGGTGCAGGGCAGCGTCGTCGCGACGTATCTGCACGGGCCGTGCCTGGCCCGCAATCCGCAGCTCGCGGACCATCTGCTGTCGCGCGTGGTCGGCGAGCTGCCGCCGCTGGAGATCGACGAGGTCGCGCAGTTGCGCAAGGAGCGACTAGCGGCCCCCCGCCGGGTCTGATTCATCGCTTTCCACGTTATGCAGCGAAAGTACGAGTGAACCTCTGCATTTCGTTGATTTCGATGAGGCAGCCGCGGCTCACCAGGGCAGCTTCGACCCGAGCGATCACGTCCTGAGGCTTGTCCTCGGCGATCACCCGGATCACGATCCAGCCGAGCGCCTCGAGCATGCGCAGCCGCGCGATGTCTTTCACATACTGGCGGCGGTCCTTTCGATGATGATCGCCGTCGTATTCGACCGCGACCTGGTACTCGCGCCAGCCCATGTCGAGAAAAACCGCATAGGAGCCCGTGGGCACGACGATCTGCGTCTCGGGCCGCGGAAATCCTGAGTCGATCAACAACAGGCGGATACGCGACTCCCTCGGTGACGACGCTCCGCCGTCGACGAGTGGAAGCAGCTCACGCAGCTGCTTGACGCCGTGAGCCCGCGGATGCGCATCTGCCAATCCAACGACCTCGGCGATCGAATAGACCTGGTTCCACATCAGCGCATCCAGCCGGGTGAGCGCCTCGGCTCTATCCAGATGCCGACCGAGATCGAACGCCGTGCGCACCCGGGTCGTCACGGGTAAGCCGGCGAGACGAGTGATCTCGTCATCCGCCACCTGCTCGGCCCTCGGCACCATTCCCTTTTGCGCACGAATCTTGACGCCCGCGAGCTCGATGGGATGAGTCGGCTCCACATACGGCGCGCCGCATCCTTCGGTGCGTAGACACCGTGATGGACCCGTCGATACCAGCGGCTCAACTCGTGGCGAGTGACACGCCCCGCCGCCATCGCTTCGCTGCCAATGAAGATGTCCGCCATGGCTGCATCCTGCCGCGGCCCAGTGACACCTCAGATGCAAAGCGAAGCTAGGCCATTGCGCGGCGACCCGCGAGCGCGCGGCCCAGCGTCAGCTCATCCGCGAACTCCAGGTCACCACCCATCGGGAGCCCCGACGCGATACGCGTGACCGTGAGACCCGGGATGTCGCGCAGCATCCGCACGAGATACGTCGCTGTGGCCTCGCCTTCGGTGTTCGGATCGGTCGCGATGATCACCTCGGTGATATCCACGCCGTCGACGCGTTCGCCAATCCTGTTCAACAGCTCGCGAATTCGCAGCTGTTCCGGCCCGATTCCGGACAACGGGTCAAGCGCACCGCCGAGCACGTGATAGCGGCCGCGGAACTCACGGGTGCGCTCGACGGCCTGCACATCCTTGGGTTCCTCGACGACGCACACCACGGATCCGTCGCGGCGGGCATCCGAACAGATCCGGCACCGCTCGTCGTCGGACACATTGCCGCACACCGCGCAGAACGTGACCCCGTCGCGGATCCGTCCCAGCACCGCGGACAACCGGTCGATCTGCGGCGGCTCGACGGACAGCAGGTGGAATGCGATCCGCTGCGCGCTCTTCGGCCCGATGCCCGGCAGCTTGCCGAGCTCGTCGATCAGATCCTGGACCGGTCCCTCGAACAAGTCAGATTCCTGGCAGACCCATGTCGCCCATGCCACCGGCCAACGGACCGAGACGGTCGTGCGCCAGGATCGTGACCTGCTTGGACGCATCGGCGATCGCGCCGACGACGAGGTCCTGCAGCGTCTCGACGTCCTGCGGGTCGACGACCTTGGGGTCGATCCGGACCGCGATCACCTCACCACTGCCCTTCATCGTGACCTGCACCAGGCCGCCACCCGCTTGACCGTTGACCTCGGCCGCGGCCAGCGCAGCCTGAGCCTCCATCAACTGCTGCTGCACCTGCTGCGCCTGGGCCAGAAGAGCGGACATATCGGGCTGGCCACCACTGCCGGGTTGCATGACGATCCCCTTGCGTATTGGTCTCGACTCGGTTGCGTCGTCGCGTTGGGGTTTCAGCCTAGTCGGGGTCAGCGCTACGGTGGCGCCCGTGCATCCCCGCCTGCGTGTCGGTGCCACCCGAACATTGCGCTCCTGCGCCGCGGTGGCGACCGGACTCCTCATCGCCGCATCGACGCTTGTCAGCCCCGCATCCGCAGCGCCGGCCAACATCGCCGGCAAGATCGTCTTCCTCGACCCCGGTCACAACGCCGTCAACGATTCGTCCATCAGCCGCCAGGTGCCCACCGGGCGCGGTGGCACCAAGGATTGCCAGGCCAGCGGCACGTCCACCGACGACGGCTATGCCGAGCATGCCTTCGCCTGGGAGACCACGCTGCGCATCCGCCAGGCGCTGAACGCGCTCGGCGTGCGTACTGCGATGTCACGCGGCGACGACGCCAGCGCGGGTCCCTGCGTCGACGAACGCGCGGCAATGGCCAACTCCCTGCGCCCCGACGCGGTCGTCAGCATCCACGCCGACGGCGGGCCCGCCAGCGGTCGCGGCTTCCACGTCCTGTACTCGTCCCCACCGCTCAACGACGTGCAGGCCGGGCCGTCGGTGCGGCTGGCCACGATCATGAAGGACCAGTTGCAGGCATCGGGCCTGGTGCCGTCCACTTACATCGGTACCGGCGGCCTGAATCCGCGGTCGGACATCGCGGGGCTCAACCTCGCGCAGTTCCCATCGGTCCTGGTCGAGCTCGGCAACATGAAGAACCCGGCCGATTCTGCGCTGATGAAGACGCCCGAGGGACGGCAGAAGTACGCCGACGCCGTGGTGCGCGGGATCGCCGGCTTCCTCGGCTCCAGCTAGCCCTCCGGCCTGAATGTCGGGCCTAGCGGCCCTCCGGCCTGAATGTCGGGCCTAGCGGCCCTCCGGCCTGAATGTCGGGCCTAGCGGCCCTCCACCTGCTTCTTGAGGTTCTCCAGCACCTCAGCCTGGATTTTCCGCAGGCCCAGCGGCGCGAACGTCTTCTCGAAGAAGCCGCCGATGCCGCCCGCGCCCTTCCACGAGGTCTTGACGGTCACCGACGAGCCCTCCCCTGCCGGGGAGACCGTCCAATTCGTGATCATCGTCGAGTTGGCGTCCTTCTCGATCACCGTGTGACCTGCCACGTCGACGCTCGCCTTCACGTCACGCACCCGTGATTTCGTCGCCTGCAGCTTCCACGACGCCACTGTGCCCGCGCCCTGTCCGCCCTCGAGCACCCGGTATTCGCTGTAGTGCGGCGAGAGAATCTTGGGGCGCACGTTCGCATAGTCGGCGACGGCCGCCAGGACGGTCTCCGGGGCGGCGGCGATCTCGACGGTGCTGGACGCGCTGACCTGTCCCATCGGTGCAACTCCTAGGTAGGGGTGATCACAGTCGGTGCGGTCGCATCACCTGCGACCGCGGACTAGCGTATATCTGTGTCAGTGGTGGATACCGACGCACGTTCTGCTCACTCCGCTGGGGTAGAGCGGCTACTGGCCAGCTACCGGGCGATTCCCCCGAACGCGACGGTCCGACTGGCCAAACCCACGTCGAACCTCTTCCGGGCCCGTGCCAAGACGTCGACCAAGGGTCTGGACGTCTCGGGCCTCGGCGGGGTCATCGCCGTCGATCCCGAGAATCGGACCGCGGACGTCGCCGGAATGTGCACGTACGAGGACCTGGTCGCGGCGACGCTGCCCTACGGGCTTGCGCCGCTTGTGGTGCCGCAGCTCAAGACGATCACGCTCGGCGGAGCAGTCACCGGCCTCGGCATCGAATCGACGTCGTTCCGCAACGGGCTGCCGCACGAGTCGGTGCTGGAGATGGACATCCTCACCGGCACCGGCGACGTCATCACCGCCTCGCCCACCGAGAATTCTGACCTATTCCGCGCCTTCCCGAATTCCTATGGCACGCTGGGATATTCGGTTCGCATCAAGATCGAGCTGGAACCGGTCAAACCGTTCGTCGAGCTTCGGCATCTGCGATTCCACTCACTGACGGATCTCTTCGCCGCGATGGACCGCATCATCGAAACCGGAGGCCACCCCGACATAGCGGCCGGCAAGCCCGTCGACTACCTCGACGGTGTCGTGTTCTCGGCCGACGAGAGCTACCTGGTACTCGGATTCCAGACCGGCACTCCGGGTCCCGTGAGCGACTACACCGGCCAGCAGATCTACTACCGGTCCATCCAGCACCCCGAGGGCGAAAAGCACGACCGCCTGACGATCCACGACTACCTGTGGCGCTGGGACACCGACTGGTTCTGGTGCTCAAGGGCATTCGGCGCCCAGGATCCGCTCATCCGCCGGTTCTGGCCGCGGCGCTACCGGCGCAGCAGCGTCTACTGGAAGCTGATCGGCTACGACCAACGCTTCAACATCGCCGACAGGATCGAAAAGCGCAACGGCAGACCACCATTGGAACGCGTCGTGCAGGACATCGAGGTCCCGTTGTCCCGCGCAGAGGAGTTCGTCGAATGGTTCCTGTCCAACGTGCCGATCGAGCCGATCTGGTTGTGCCCGTTGCGGCTCCGCGGCGACACCACCTGGCCGCTGTACCCGATCCGCGCCCAGAGCACGTACGTCAACGTCGGGTTCTGGTCGTCGGTGCCAATGGGTCCGACCGAAGGACATACGAATAGATTGATCGAACGTAAGGTCAGCGAGCTGGATGGTCACAAATCGCTGTATTCCGATGCGTACTACAGCCCGGACGAGTTCGACGAACTCTATGGTGGAGAAACCTACAAGACCGTCAAAAAGACCTACGACCCCGACTCGAGACTCCTCGACCTGTACGCAAAGGCGGTGCAACGACGATGACCACATTCAAAGAACACTCGACACAAGCGCCAGCCGGAAGACTCACGTTGGCAGAGATCCTGGAGATCTTCGCCGCGGGTCAGATTCCGCTGAAATTCACCGCTTACGACGGCAGTTCAGCCGGACCCGAGGACGCCACGCTCGGCCTCGACCTGTTGACACCGCGCGGCACCACGTATCTCGCGACCGCCCCCGGTGAGCTCGGGCTCGCGCGCGCATACGTAGCGGGCGATCTCAGACCGCTCGGCGTCCATCCGGCCGATCCCTACGACCTGCTCATGGCGCTGGCCGACAAACTCGATTTCAGGCTTCCGCCACCGCGCGTGCTTGCCAACATCGTGCGCACGATCGGCATCGAGCATCTGAAGCCGATCGCCCCGCCGCCCCAGGAAGCGCTGCCGCGCTGGCGTCGCGTCATGGAAGGTTTGCGGCACAGCAAGACTCGCGACGCCGAGGCCATTCACCACCACTACGACGTCTCGAACAAGTTCTACGAGTGGGTGCTCGGTCCGTCGATGACCTACACCTGCGCGTGCTATCCGGATGCCGACGCGACTTTGGAGGAGGCACAGGAGAACAAGTACCGACTGGTGTTCGAGAAGCTGCGGCTGCAGCCCGGTGATCGACTGCTCGACGTGGGCTGCGGATGGGGCGGCATGGTCCGATACGCCGCGCGCCACGGTGTGAAGGCGATCGGCGTCACGCTCTCCAAGGAGCAGGCGGAGTGGGCTCAGAATGCGATCGACGAGCAGGGCCTGTCGGACCTCGCCGAGGTGCGCCACGGCGACTACCGCGATATCCGGGAATCCGGGTTTGACGCCGTCTCTTCGATCGGGCTCACCGAGCACATCGGCGTACAGAACTATCCGGCGTACTTCCGGTTCCTCCAGTCGAAGATGCGTGTCGGCGCGCTGCTGCTCAACCACTGCATCACCCGCCATGACAACCGAACCGGCGCCAACGCAGGCGGTTTCATCGACCGCTACGTGTTTCCCGACGGGGAGCTCACGGGTTCGGGCCGCATCATCAGCGAGGCGCAGGACGTCGGCCTCGAGGTGGTGCACGAGGAGAATCTGCGCCACCACTACGCGCTGACGCTGCGCGACTGGTGCCGCAACCTCGAAGAGCGCTGGGACGAGGCCGTCGAAGAAGTCGGGCTTCCCACCGCGAAGGTGTGGGGGCTGTACATGGCCGGTTCGCGAGTGGGCTTCGAGACGAATGTCGTTCAGCTGCACCAGGTTCTGGCCGTCAAGCTGGACGAGCGCGGGAACGACGGCGGGCTGCCGTTGCGCCCGTGGTGGACGCCCTAGGGCCTAGCCGCCGTCGATGCGGCGGGCGCCGAGTTCGTTCTGAAGAAGCTCCAGCGCCACCTCTTCCGGGTCGCGTCGCGGTGTATCGGACGTGTCGTTGCCCGCTTCGGCGAGCATGCTCTCCTCGTCGTCGACGTCGATCGGTGGCGGCGGGCCAGGCGCGGCGGCGGGCTTCTGCTCCGGCTCGGCGGCGGGCGGCGGACCGGGCGGGCCCACCTCGCACCGGATCTTCCAGTCGACACCCAGTGCGTCCTTGAGCGCCTCGCGGATGACATCGGAATTGCGCTGTTCAGTCAGCCGTTTGGCCAGCGGTGCGGACTCGTGGCTGAGCACTAGGGTGTCACCCTCGACGGAGCGGACGATCGCGCCGGCCAGCATCACCTCGGTGGTGCGGCTGCGCTGACGGACCTTCTCGCGCACCGTCGTCCACATGCTGCGCACCGCAGCGGCGTTCGGTTCACCGGTGACGGCCGCGGGTGGGGGCGCCGCGACGACGGGGTCGGCGGGCTGGCGGACCGGAGGAGGCGATGCCGGTTCCGGTTTCGGAGCGGAAACCGGCTCAGGCGGCTTGGGCGGCGCGGGTGTCGGCTCCGGCATCGGCTTGGGCTCGACGACGACCGTCGGCTCGAGCGCCGGCTTCAGCTCCGGTGCGGGCTTGGGGGCGACGGGTGCTTCGGCGCCGGATTCCGGTGCGGCCTGGCTCTTGCGGCTGTACTTCGGCGCGCCCCCGGGCTGCTCCCCCGCCGGGATCGACATGTCCAGCCGGGTCTCGATGCGCTCGACGCGCTGCAACAACGCCGACTCGGTATCGCTGGCCGACGGCAACAGCAGCCGCGCGCACACGACCTCGAGCAGCAGCCTGGGCGCCGTCGCACCGCGCATCTCACCCAGCCCGGCGTGCACCACCTCCGCGTAGCGGGTCAGCGTTGCGCTGCCGACACGGGTCGCCTGATCGCGCATTCGCTCCAGCACGTCCTCGGGCCCGTCCACCACCCCGCGGGCGACCGCGTCGGGAACCGACTGCAGCACGATCAGATCGCGGAACCGTTCGAGCAGATCGGTGGCGAACCGCCGCGGGTCGTGACCGGCATCGATCACACCCTCGACTGCCCCGAACAGCGCGGCGGCATCGCCCGCCGCGAGCGCATCGATCGCATCGTCGATCAACGCCACATCGGTGGCACCCAGCAGCGCCAGGGCCCGTGGGTAACTGACCTGGTTACCGTCCGCTCCCGCCAACAGCTGGTCGAGCACCGACAGCGTGTCACGGGGCGATCCGCCGCCGGCGCGGATGACGAGCGGGTACACCGCGTCATCGACCGTGACCGTCTCCTGCGCGCAGATGCGCTCCAGCAGCGACCGCATGGTCCGCGGTGCCAATAACCGGAACGGGTAGTGATGCGTCCGCGAGCGAATGGTCGGCAGCACCTTCTCCGGCTCTGTCGTGGCGAACACGAAGATCAGATGTTCCGGCGGCTCTTCGACGATCTTCAGCAGCGCGTTGAAGCCCGCCGTGGTGACCATGTGCGCTTCGTCGATGATGAAGATGCGGTACCTCGACTGCGCCGGAGCGTAGAACGCGCGATCGCGTAGCTCGCGGGTGTCGTCCACACCGCCGTGGCTGGCGGCGTCCAGTTCGGTGACGTCGACGCTGCCGCCCCCGTTGGGCGCGAGCGCCACGCAGGACGCACAGACCCCACACGGCGTGGCCGTCGGCCCCTGCTCACAGTTCAACGACCGGGCCAGGATTCGCGCCGACGACGTCTTGCCGCACCCGCGCGGCCCGGAGAACAGATACGCGTGGTTGATGCGCCCCGCTGTCAGCGCCGTGGACAGCGGTTCGGTGACGTGCTCCTGGCCAACCACGTCGGCGAAGGTCGCGGGTCTGTACTTGCGGTAGAGCGCCACGCTCGCACACGCTACCGAGGCCGGCTGACGCCGTAGCGCCGCGTACAGCCAAACCCCTCACTTCTCGTGAGATGAGCCGACGTGCGATGGGTCATCACGTAGGCGAGCTAGTCCTTCAGCAACGCTTCGGTGGCCGAGAGCAGCGCACAGGTCGCCAGGCCGTCCATCGCCTCGCGCAACTCGGGCAGCGGCGGGAACGATGGCGCGATCCGAATGTTCTTGTCCTCCGGATCTTTTCGGTATGGGAAGGTGGCGCCGGCCTCGGTGACCGCGATACCTGCATCCTTGGCCAGCGCGATGGTGCGGCGCGCGGTGCCCGGCAGCACATCCAGGCTCACGAAGTAGCCGCCCTTCGGCTCGGTCCACGACGCGATCTTGGACTCGCCAAGCCGGTCGGCCAGGATCTCCAGCACCGTGGCGAACTTGGGCGCCAGCAGCTCCTGATGACGCCGCATCTGCAGCCGCACCCCGTCGGCGTCGCCGAAGAATCGCAGATGCCGCAGCTGGTTCACCTTGTCCGGCCCGATCGACTTCTTGCCCGCGTACTGCAGATACCACGCGATGTTGCCCAGCGAGCCCCCGAAGAAGCTCACCCCAGCACCGGCGAAGGTGATCTTTGACGTCGAAGCGAACACCAGCGGCCGGTTCGGATTCCCCGCCGCCTCGGCCAGCCCCAGGACGTCGATGTTCTGCGCGAAATCGTGAGTCAACGTGTGCACCGCGTAGGCGTTGTCCCACATCAGCCGGAAATCGTTGGCAGCGGTCCGCATTTGAACCAGCCGCCGCACCTTCTCCCACGAATAGGTCACGCCGGTCGGGTTCGAGTACACCGGAACACACCACATGCCCTTGATGGCCGGGTCGACAGCGACCAACTCCTCGATCAGGTCGACGTCCGGGCCGTCCTCGTGCATGGGGACGGTGATCATCTCGATGCCCAGGGTCTCGGTGATCGCGAAGTGCCGGTCGTAGCCGGGCGCCGGGCACAGGAATTTGACGTCCGGCTCATCCTTCCAGGGCCGCGGAGAATCGACACCGCCGTGCAGCATCGTGAACGTCACGACGTCGTGCATGAACTCGAGGCTGGCGTTGTTGCCGGCGATCAGGTTCGGCACCCCGATCCCGAGGATCTCGCCGAAGATGGCCCGCAGCTCCGGCAGCCCGTGCAGGCCGCCGTAATTGCGCGTGTCGGTGCCGTCGCCGTCCTTGAAGTCGGCCTTCCCCGGAAGGTCCAACAGGCCGTTGGAGAGGTCGAGCTGGGCGGCCGACGGCTTGCCCCTGGTCAGATCCAGCTTGAGACCCTTGGCCTTGAGGTCGGCGTAATTGCGCGTCTGCAACTCGTGCTGTGCGCGAATTTCCGCAGGGCCGAGCGACTGAAACGACACGAGGCGCCTTTCACTGGGAGCGGGTGAACCCCGGGAAAAGAGGGGGACCCCGCGCACCCGCCAGAGCCCATTGACCCTTGCTGCCTTCCGGCCCTGGGGGAGTTCACAGGATGGACGCCGCGCGGGGTCCAGCAGGGAGTCTAATACCCGGCGTACATGTGACTGGACGGGCACATCAGCGTGGTCGGCTACCATGACCGGCGGAGGATTCGCCTAGTGGCCTATGGCGCTCGCCTGGAACGCGGGTTGGGTTAATAGCCCTCAGGGGTTCAAATCCCCTATCCTCCGCGCTTGGCCGGGGTGCGACCACATAGGAATGACCTGGTCGCACCCCGGGCCAACCAACCTCAAGGAGGAGTATGCGGCGCTGGGTCGCGGTCTTGTGGCACGCCTCGTTCTCGTGTGTTGCCGCGGCCCTGTTTTTCGCCTTCGTCCTGCCGCGCTGGTGGGAACTGATGGGTACGACGTCGCACACGCTCGGCACCGTGATGCGCATCGTCACCGGTGTGCTGATCGGCTTGGCCGCGCTACCGGTGGTCTTCACGCTGCTACGCACGCGACGGCCGGAGTTCCGTACGCCGCTGCTGGCCCTGCGGCTTCGGACGGCGTCGATCGTGCTGCACGTCCTCGCCGGTGTGCTAATCCTCGGCGCGGCGATCAGCGAGATCTGGCTTTCGCTGGACGACGCGGGTCAGTGGCTGTTCGGGATCTACGGTGCAGCCGCCGCGATCGCGCTGCTGGGGATTTTCTCGTTCTACCTGGCCGATGTCGCCGAGCTGCCACCACCACCGCCGAAACCGCTGAAGCCCAAGACGCCGAAGCAGCGCCGCGGCCGTAAGAAGGACGCTGAGGACGACGCTGAGGACACGGAGACCGCGGACGAGGCGACGGCAGACGAGACGCCCGCAGACGAGACTCCCGAAGAGGAGTCCGAAGACAAGCCCGCTGAGGTCACCGCTGAGGCCGAGGAGCCCGAGTCGACGGCAACAGAGCCCGAGGCGACGGCCGACGAAGCAGACAAAGCCGACGAAAACGCGCCGGATACCGACAAGGCAAACGGCAAATCCCCTGCTAACGGGACGTCCGAGAAGGCGGAGCCGACGCGGCGTCGCCGCAGGCGCCTGCGTGGCGGCGTCGCCGTTGACGATTAAAGATTTCGTTTTCGGGCAAAATGGGCTGATGCGCATAATTCGTATGCGTCGCTCCTGCGCGACGCTGTTGACCGCACTTGTCGCGGTCCTGGCGCTGGTGACGCCAGTGCACCCGGCTACGTCAGGGGCCGCCCCCGGGGATCCGATCGCCGCGGCGCGCGTGGTCGAGCCGGCGGTGGCACGTATCGACACCGAGATCTACTACCAGAACGCGGTCGGAAACGGCGCGGGCATCGTGCTTGACCCGAATGGTCAGGTGATGACCAATTTCCATGTGGTCGGCGGGGCCGACCGCATCACCGTCGCTGTCGCCGGTCGCGCGTTCCCCGCCGAACTCGTGGGCTATGACCGTCGTCGCGACATCGCGGTGCTCCAACTGCTGGGCGCCAGTGGGTTGCCTGTGGCGCCGATCGGCGATTCCGGTGCCCTGGTAGAAGGCGAGCCTGTCGTCGCCATCGGCAACGCACAGGGCAGCAACGCCCCGCTGACCCACGAAGTGGGCACGGTCACCGGATTCGGCCGCACGGTCAACGCTGAAGATGCACTCACCGGCAGTAAGGACGAATTGACCGGGCTGATCGAGTTCGCGGCACCGGTGGTCGCCGGGGATTCCGGCGGCCCCGTCGTGAACGGAGCGGGCCAGGTCGTCGGCGTCACGACAGCGGCGTCGGTGAACTTCCGGATGGGCCCGGGCGGCAAGGGCTTCGCCATTCCCATCAACGACGCGATGGCCATCGCCAACCAAATCCGCTCAGGGGCGGCGTCGGACTCGGTGCACATCGGCCCGCCGGTGCTGCTCGGTGTCGGCGTGCGTACCGCTCCGACCGATGGACCCGGTGTGCTCGTCGCCGACGTTCTGCGCGGCGGCCCCGCCGACCAGGCCGGTCTGGTCGCCGGCGACGTCCTCACGACACTGGATGGCACGCCGCTGGACTCGGCCACCACGTTGACGTACGTGCTGGACCGCCACTATCCCGGTGACGTCATCGATCTCACGTGGATCGACGGCAGCGGCCAGCAGCGTACCGGGAAGGTCGCGCTCACTCCGCTGTAAAGCGTTGCCTCACAACGACTCACGCTTCAGGATTCGTTCCAGACCGGCGATCACCACGCCGAGTTCGAAGTCGAACTGGGTTTGCGCGTCGTGTTCGGTGGCCGGTGCCGATTCGAGCACTCGGCGCAGCGCCGGGTAGGTGTCCTGCGGTTCCCGCAGCAGCGCCTCTGTCGTTTCCGCACGGTGGCGGTGGGCGCCGGACCCGGTCTGTGCGAGCACGGTCTGCGCGGCCGATTGCGCGATGTTCGACGCGGCGGTGAGGCCGTGCCGCGCGCTGTCGGGGTCCAGGCCCGCCGACAGCAGCGCGTCGAGGACGCGGTCGGCCAACGCCAGCGCCGCCGCCGTGCTGAGGCCGCCGAGCTGCGCAAAATCGGTCACGGAGTCCTGGATGCCCACCCGGATGAGTCCGTCGCGGAAGGCCATGGCGTAGGTCCGCAGGGTGGCCCGCCAGTCGTCGTCTGTGGGCAGTTCGACGGGCGCGAGTTCCCGCTCGAACTGGTCGAGCACCATCAGCGTCAGCAGGCCCGCACGGTCGCCGACGTAGTAGTGCAGCGCTTTGCGGCTCACTCCGAGCGCATCGGCGACGGCCTGCATGGTCAGGTCGCTGGCCGCGACGCTTCGGGCGGCGACAACGATCTGGTCCCGGCTGATCCGCGGTGGACGCCCCCTGGTTCGCCCGCTCATCATCGTCACCATAGGCGATTTTTCGCCGGTCGGTAAAAACGCTTCCCCGCCGCGCCGGACGCCCCTATGCTGAGCGCGTGCCCAACACCCCATACCGGGTCGTCCAGTGGACGACGGGAAATGTCGGAAAAAGCTCGGTCGAGGCGATCGCCAAGAACCCGAACTACGAACTCGTCGGCCTCTACGCATGGTCGAAGGACAAGGTGGGGCGCGACGCAGGCGAACTGGCGGGCATCGAGCCGCTGGGGGTCAAGGCCAGCAACGACGTGGACGAGCTGTTGGCGCTGAAGCCCGACGTCGTGGTGTACAACCCGATGTGGATCGACGTCGACGAATTGGTCCACATCCTCGAGGCCGGTGTGAATGTCGTCGCGTCCGCGTCCTTCATCACCGGCCACAATCTCGGCGACGGCCGCGCCAAACTCGAAGATGCATGCCAACGAGGCGGATCCACGCTGTTCGGCTCGGGCGTCAGCCCCGGGTTCGCCGAGTTGCTGGCCATCGTGGCCACCACCGCATGCGACCGGGTCGACAAGATCACCATCGCCGAGTCCGCCGACACCACCCTCTACGACTCGCCTGACACCGAGCGGCCAGTCGGCTTCGACAAGAAGATCGACGATCCCGACCTACCGCCGATGGCCGAGAAGGGCACGGCGGTGTTCGCCGAGGCGGTGCAGCTGGTCGCCGACGCCGTCGGCATCGAACTGGACGAGATCAAGTGTGTATCCGAATACGCCCAGACCACAGAGGATCTCCCGATGGCCTCGTGGACCATCAAAGCCGGGCACGTCGCCGGTGTATACGCCAGCTGGCAGGGAATTGCCAACGGCAAGACCGTGATCGACATCAACGTTCGGTGGAAAAAGGGGCAGACGCTGGATCCGGACTGGCAGCTCGACGGCGATGGATGGAAGATCACCATCGACGGGCGGCCGACGGTCAATATGCAGGTCGGTTTCCTCCCACCGCCCGACATGATCGAGAACACCAAGACCCTCGAGGACTTCTTCGTGCTCGGACACATCATGACGGCGATGCCGCCGATCCACGCCATCGGCGCAGTCGTCGCGGCGGCACCTGGCATCGCCACCTACAACGATCTGCCGCTGCCGCAGGCACGCGGCGTCGTTCCGACGAGTTAGCGGCGGCCCGCGACTTTCCTTTGCGGAGCCGACTCCCGATAGCGCGCACCGTATTTCGGCACAACCATGGGACCGTTGTGCCGGGCGGCGGTGATGGCGTTGCGCAGGGGGCGGGCAATGCCGGCAAAAGAGCCCATGTCGAAGAGCATCGGCGTGAGCAGTCGATCGTGGACGAACGCGAATGCACTGCCGGTCGTCGGATCGGCCCAGCCCAGGGTGCCGCCGAGGCCGATATGGCCAAAACCCTTGAGCAGCCCGGGTATCGGCGATTCATGGTAGCCGAGATGAAACGGCATCGGTACGCCGACGTTCAGATCCGGCCACGGCTTCGGGTTTCCGACGAGACCCTGCGTCAATTCCGATGACAGGAGCTCGACGCCGTCGAGACTGCCGCCATTGGCGACCGCGGCGTACATCCTTGCCAGCCCACGTGCCGTCACCACACCGTTGGCCGCGGGCACCTCGCCGTCGAGAAACGGGATATCGCCCTGCACAAGGGATTTGATGCCAGGAAAGTACATGGCGCCAAGCGCACCCGACAACGGAAGCCCGGCCACTTTCGGCGCGACGAAATCGAATATCGGATTCGCGCGGGAGCCCTGCGGCGCGAGAATCTGCGCGACCTTGGTGGGCGAGCCCGCCGGAGGACGACCGAGATGCAGGCCATCGGTATTCAGAGGTTGCGCGACTTCGGCACGGATGAGCTCGCGCATACCCATCCCGGTGACGGCCCTCGCCAAACCGGAGAGAATCCACCCGTACGTCAGCGCGTGGTAGGCCTGCCGGCCGCGCTGCCGATCGGCGGGTGCGGCGGCGAGCCGCTCTTCCATGTGCAGATGGTCCAGCAGTTCCTCCTTGGTCACGCCCTTGAGATGGGCCAGCCCGGATCGATGTCGAAGGACGTCGCGCACGGTGATGTCGTCCTTGCCGTTGGCGCCGAACTCGGGCCAGAAATTCGCGACGGGCTCGTCATACGACAGCAGCCCACGATCGACTAGACGGTGGATGACCATCGCCGCGACCCCTTTGGTCGCGGAGAACACCATCGCCCCCGTATCGGCTGTCCACGGCACCTGCCCGGATCTGTCCGACCACCCCGTCCACACGTCGACGACGGGTCGGCCATCGATGTACACCACCAGCGCGCCACCGCCGAATCGGCGGCCCGGGAACATTCCAGCGAAGATCCGCACGACGTTTCCGAAGCGTGGGTCCGCCGCACCCTGGACGTCGCGCGGCAAACCCTCCTCGGCCCGCAGCAGTGACGCCTTTGTCATATCGCCAACAATGCGTCCGTAGCCATCGCCGTGGGCGCAGAACCGCAATAATTCAGCCGGTCACGCTCATGACGTGGGCCTTGAGCTGCGCCCCCGGCGGGCCCTCCAGGACGACGTCCTTGCGGATCTGCGCCTGGTCCTTGTGCACGGTGAACTCGCCCTTCTGTGGCGCGTTCCCGCCGAGAACCTCGTAGAACACCGTGAACGGCGTCTCTGGCAGCGGATGCAGCCCAATGTATTTCGGCTCGATCGTGTACTTATAGCTGCACAATGCGTCGGGCTCGCAGTTCTGCTCGGTCACATTGACCCCGATGGCGAACTCGACGGGAGTCGGCACCTTCGGCTGCGGTGGTGCGAGCGTCGTGCGCGGTGTCACCGCCCGCTCGGACGGCTTCGGCGCCGTGATGCTTCCGAAGATCATCACGGCCGCGATACCGACGCCGCTGGCGACGATGGCTACCAGAGCCAGACCCGCAGACCACTTCCGGACGGTCGACGAAACATGCATTTGTCTATTCAAATCTGGTGCGCGCCCGAGCGCGGCATTTCGGCCGCGCTCGGGCACCGCGTCAGAACGCTGACCGTCGTCGCTTGCCGAGGACCGTCATGACGATCGCGCCGACCGCTACGACCGCGACCAGGGCGGCCCCCGCAATGAGCAGGAAGTCAGTGCCACCCAACCCGGTGGGCTTCTCGTCGCTCACCAGTTTCAGGTCATAGTTTCCGGGCAGCGGTCCTTCTCCAGGGGCTTCCATCCCGGGGAAGCTCTGCGTCTCGTTGACCACGAATTGCGGCACACCCGCCTCGTTGTTCTTCCACTCACCCCACGCCGGCGTCACGCCGTCGAGAAGGACCTTGTGGAGGTTGTTGTTGGTCGGATCGGGACCCACGTCGACGACCCTTTTGACAACCATCGGAGCGTAGGTCGCGTTGGTGTACTGGACCTGAACCGGGACGTCGGTGAGGGTCCGGACCGGCGGCGGCGGCGGCGGTGGCGGCTGCCCGGGTCCTGGAACGTAGCCGCCGCCGAAGAAGTTGCCGACGGCAAGTTCGATGGGGATTCCGAACGCGTTGAGGCGAATTGCGGAGAAGTTGTACGAACCCGCATCCCGCACCTCGGTGACCACCCGGCCGAACGGTTCGATGATCACGATCCGCGGCTCGCCGCCGACCTCGTACACCACCTTCATGGGCTCGGGGTAGGGATTGAAGATCAACGGACGGTAGTACTTGTCGTACTGCACCCAGTCGGGCTGCCATTGAGCAACGTTGGCCTCGACCTTGATCGCCGCCTCCGCACTGATTGGGCCACCAGTCTTCACCTCGCCGGTCAGCACGAGGTCATGCAACTCCTCGACCTCGGCCTTCGGAGCAGGCGGGGGATTCACGTCAACCGCCGGCGCGGTTTCGGCCTTTTCGATGTTTTCCGGGGCGGCGTCCGTCTGCTTTGGCTCGACAGGCGTTTTGGCCTCCGCCGCCTCGGCATTCGAAACGACCGTTCCACCTGCGGGATTGGTCTCCGGGTCGGTTCCGGTCGTTCCACCGGTTCCCTCGGTGCCACCGGTTCCCTCGGTTCCACCGGTTCCCTCGGTTCCACCGGTGCCCTCAGTTCCACCGGTGCCCTCAGTTCCACCCGTGGTTCCACCGGTCGTTCCTTCGGTTCCACCGGTTCCTTCGGTGCCACCGGTTCCCTCGGTTCCACCCGTGGTTCCACCGGTCGTTCCTTCGGTTCCACCGGTTCCCTCGGTGCCGCCGGTTCCCTCGGTCCCCTCGGTTCCACCGGTCGTTCCCTCGGTGCCACCGGTTCCCTCAGTTCCGCCGGTTCCTTCGGTGCTACCGGTTCCTTCGGTGCCACCGGTGCTACCGGTTCCTTCGGTGCCACTGGTGCTACCGGTGCCCTCGGTGGAGTCAGGTGTCTTGGTGTCGGGCGTGGACCCTTCGGCCCCGGACTCAGGGGTGTTCGCCGGAGGTGCCTCCTCCGTGACCACCGGCGGCGCCTCCTCTGTCACGACCGGAGCCGGGGTGTCCGCGGGGGCCTCAACGACCGGCGGCGCCTCGACCACCGGCGGCGCCTCGACAACCGGCGGGGCCTCGACAACCGGCGGGGCTTCCACGACCGGTGGGGCCTCCACGACTGGCGGGGAGTAGAATGGGGTCTCTTCGTACACCGGGGTATCCACCACGGTGGTCTCTTCCGTCGGCTGCGCGAGCGCGGGAACCGCACCCATGCTCAAGGCCGCCGACGAGACGGTTACGACCGACGCCAGAGTGACAGCCAGGCCGCGGACGGCTCTGGGTCTGGCAGCGAAGTTCTTCATGCTCATGACGATGTGCTCCTGCTCAGGTGGCTTGCTGAATGGCATGAGCCTCGGTCGTTGTTCTTGGATCTTTCTTGGACACCTGTGAGTCCAGTCGGATCTTGCATAGTCGTTCCTCAATCACATGGCCGGCGGAGCGTGCCAGATAGCGTTGTCGGCAACAAAGGCGGGCAGTGCGGCGACCATCGACAGCCCTGCGCTGAACCGGCGAATCCCCATCTTCGAGCACCCCCTTCAAGCTGGCGTTTCCGCCGAAAGCGCCAGATCGGAGAATTCTCGCAGTCGGCGGCCAGCAACGCCACACATTCGCCGAAAACAGCAAATTTTGAAGGCGGATGGCATTCTTAGCCGGGACGCAAGCCCACAGATGTGGTTGATTTGCGTTCTCAAGGGATAGTTCACCTACGTACCAGGCCCGCGCAGCGGCGGAGGAAAGACACTTGCGGAAACGATCACGCCCAGTGGGTTGCGCTATGCCCGCTGCCGATTCAGTCTCTAATACAGGAACGGGCGGCTGCCCGATCGTGAAGAGTGTGGACGTGCTGGTTTGCCGCAGTTCCCAGGAGGCGTAGTGGAGGGCACGCCCTTCGGCAGGTACCGCCTCGTCGAGTTGATCGGCCGCGGCGGCATGGGTGAGGTGTGGAAGGCGTTCGATACCGCCACCCGCCGCGTCGTGGCCGTCAAGGTGCTGCCTCGGCAGCTGGCCGCCGACCCCGTCTTCGAGGAACGGTTCCGGCACGAGGCCTTCGCCGCGGCGGGTCTGAACAACCCGCACGTCGTTCCTATTCACAACTTCGGCGAGATCGAGGGCCGGCTTTATGTGGACATGCGACTGATCGAGGGCCAAGACCTGGAGCACGTCCTCGCCGCTGGACCGATGGAACCCGCGCGGGCGGTGAAGATCATCGAGCAGATCGCGTCGGCGCTCAACGCCGCCCACAAGATCGGGCTCGTGCACCGTGACGTGAAGCCGTCCAACATCCTCGTCGCCGAGGACGACTTCTCGTATCTGATCGATTTCGGCATCGCGCGCGCCGCCGGAGAGACGAAGCTGACCGCCACCGGCAACGTGGTCGGCACGTGGCCGTACATGGCACCCGAACGGTTCACCACCGGCCAAAGCGATACTCGTTCCGACATCTACGCATTGACCTGTGTGCTCTACGAATGCCTGACGTCCAGCCGGCCGTTCCCGGGCGAGAGCGTCGAACAGCAGATCGCCGGCCACCTCACGGCCCCGCCACCGCGTCCCTCGATCAAGCGGAAGGACGTCTCGCCCGAACTGGACGCGGTGATCGCCGCCGGGATGGCCAAGGACCCCGAGGACCGCTACCCCACGACGACGGAGATGGCCCGCGCGGCGCAGGCGGCGATCGCCAACGGCGGCCGGACTCAGCGGACGAAACCCGGTTCGCGTCAAACGGCACCCGGGGCAGCACCACTGGCTCCGACGAAGGGCTTCCAGGACGAAGACACCGAGAAGCACTGGCACAAGGAGAAGCCCCGGCGGACCGAACAAGTGGAACCGGCCGCGGATGCGACACAGGCCCGACCGGCCGCGGATCCGTCGCCGGCCGCGGATGCGACCCAGGCACGCCCGGCCGAGCAGGGTGAGAAGGCGTGGGCGCCGACGACAGCGCAACCGGCCCAACCTGGATGGGCACCCACTCAAGCCGGGACGCCCGACCATGTCGCCCAGGCGTGGGCACCCACGCACCTTGGGGCACCGGGCCAGCTGGACGAAAGTGCGGCCGCTCCCACCCAGGCTCAACCGGCGCAGACTCCACCGGCGCAGTCGCCACCCACTGGGCCCGATACCGGCCGGCAGCGGGGTGACGACGATGCGCCGTTGCCTTGGTACAAGCGCACGGCGATCGTCGTTCCCATTGCCCTCGTGATGATCTTCGCCGCCGTCGGCACGATCCTCGTCGTGCTCGGCGGTGATGAGGAGTCCGCGCCCGGCAGCAGCGCACCACCGCCGGGCGCGGGACCCAACGGGACGTTCGCCGCCACGTTCGGCGCGCCAACGCAGCCCAATGGTCAACCGTTCCAGAATGCGTCGGGCGGCAATGAGACGTGGGTGATCAAGTCGGCCTGCGAAGACGGCAGTGATAAGTGCGTGGCGAGCGCGACGAAGCTGGATGGATCTGTCACCGCCGCAACGGCATTGGTGCTCGACGAGGTGGACGGTCGCTGGGAGGCGGTGAACACGAAAGAAGGCAAGTGCGGGAGTGCCGCGTCGACGGAGGTCTGGGAGACGATGTCGCTGCAGTCACAGCCCGACGGGTCACTCAAGGGCGAGTTCATCGTCCGGTCGACGGACCCCAACTGCGCCAGCAACCGACCGGTGACGTTCACGCGCACGGGAGACCCGCAGAGCGGTGTCTCGGTCGTCGACCCCGCTACCCTGCCCGCCCGGGTGGCCTCGCCCGCAGAGGCACTGTACGGCCGCTATCAGGAGGTCGACACCTATAAGGACGGCAACCGCAGCGCCGACGTGAGCTTCGACATCACGACGTACTGCCTTCGCACCGGCGACCGCTGCCTGAGCTACTGGGCCAACCCGGACAGCGCCAAGATCCTCACCTTCGCCAAGAATCAGTTCGTCTTGGCGAACAGGATCTCGGATTCAACGTGTGAGAAGGGTGGCGCCGCCCGCCGCGAGATCACCCTGCAGTACCCACTGCCAACGCCCGCGCAGGATCCGATCACCCTGCTCACGGGAAATGGTCATTACACGGTGACCGGCGCGTGCCCCTTCGACAGCGACTTCGACTCCCGGGTCGAGCGCACCGGGGACTAGACGAGTCCGGCGACGAAGGTCGCCGCCTGATCGGTCATTCCGGGGACGTACTGATGGTGCGGGGCACGGTTGCTCAGGTCACCGGTGTCGCAGATCGGATCCTGCGGGTTGCACAGGTCGATGGTCCTGGCGCCGAACCCGGGGCTGAGGACGTTCAGCGGACCCATGACCCTGCCCAGCGGATTGCCGAATACGGCGACAGCGGCGACACGGTTCGCCACGTCCGGCGGCATCGGCCTCGCGAGAGCGTTGAGGTCCAGACCGGGGATGGCATTCAAACCCGGAATCGCACTCACGCCGGAGATCGCGGAAACGTTCGGGGCGACACCCAACATCAGGTCGACGACGGCCGCGCCCTGCGAGAATCCGCCGAGGACCAACTTGGTGTTCGGACAGGTATTCGCCATGAACTGGGCGTGGTTGTTCGCGTCGGTGGCCCCGTCGGCGGCGCGGAGGAAGTTGAAGGTGGCGGCGTAGTTCACCGCGTATACGCCGACGCTTCTGGGCGCGACCTTGGGACGTAGAGCGTCGACGAATCCCTGGCCGACAAGCCCGATTCCGGGCGGGTCGTTGGTGCCGCGGGCGAAGATCACCTCGATGTCGGGACACCCCTGGGCCGTCGCCGTCGGAATGCCGTTGGGCGCGAACGATATTGCGGCGACAGTCAGTGCGGCCGCGAGTAGACGAATCGGTAGCCGGCGCAGTCGCGCCGCGTCGGTTGCCATCTACCGATGGTAGACAGGCAATTCACAACGTGGGACGAATCTGGCCCGCAGGGGGACTTAGGCGCCCGTGCCGCCACCGCATTGCCGCCTTTTTGCCTGGCCGTACCCAAGGCGGCTCCCCAGGCATCTTCGGGTGCCAGATCCTTCCAGGCCATGCTCACCTGCAATCATGCAGCTGGTTGACCTCTGCCATGCGGCAAGTTTCGGGCGAGAACTCGCCGCATCTGTTGGGTCCAGCGGCGGCCAGTCGATATCGCTCGACGTCAAATGCGATTCGGCTGATCGCGATTTCGCCCTAGTCAAACGTGCCTGTGTACCGACCGTTCTTGTACTGGTCAATGTGCAGCACGCCGCTGGAGTCTGTGTAGCTGCACTCCGAGTACCTGTTGCCATCCGGTCCTACGCTCGTCGAGTACTTGCCTCCCGCGGATTTGCATTCGGACTTGATGGTGCCCTCGGGAAGTGCGCTGGCAAGTGGACTTGCCCCCAACGCGATGCCCGTCATGAACGCAGCTGCGGCAACGCCGAGACCGATTCGAGTCAGGATGGTGGATGTCATGAGATTCTCCTCGTCTTGGCCCCAAAGGCGAGCCGGTTGCCGGAGATCGTATGAAGGCTGCAGGGTCGCCTGATATCCCCATGGAAGCCACAGTTTTCAGCCCACTTGGATAGGCCAGGCTTGCCCAGAGGTAAGGGAGCCGAGGCTAGGGTTCCTGGCCGTCCTTGACCGGGTTGCCATCCTCGTCCCAGTTCGCCGCCACCTTCTTGCTCGGCTGCACCCGGGGTGGCTCGCCGGGCATCTTCGGGTAGCTCGGCGGGTACGGCATGTCCCCGAGGTCCCGCTCCTCCTCGTCCGCCTTGACCATCTCGAGCAGCTTCTCGAGCGACTGCGCCGTCTTGTCGATGTCCGCCCACGGATCCGGCCGCCCCGCAACGAAGTCCGGCACCGTCGAAATGGTGTAGTCGTCCGGATCGGCGTCGCGGAGCTCATCCCACGTCAGGGGCGTCGACACCGTCGCGATCGGGGTCTTGCGCGCCGAATACGCCGAGGCGAAGGTGCGGTCGCGGGCGTTCTGGTTGTAGTCGATGAAGATCCGCTTCCCGCGTTCCTCTTTCCACCACGACGTCGTCACCGCCTTAGGTGCCCGCCGCTCCACCTCCCTGGCCAACGCGATCCCCGCGCGTCGCACCGCGATGAAATCCCAATCCGGTTTGATCCGCAGGAAGATGTGCACGCCGCGGCCCCCCGAGGTCTTCGGATAGCCCGCCAGCCCAAGTTCGTCGAGCAGCGGCTTCAAAATGTCCACCGCGACCTCGCGGGCCTCCTTGAAGGCGGTGCCCGGCTGCGGGTCCAGATCGATGCGCAGTTCGTCGGGGTGTTCGGTGTCGGGGCAGCGCACCTGCCACGGATGCAAAGTGACGGTGCCCATCTGTGCGGCCCAGGCGATCGCCGACGGGTGAGTCACCTTGAGCGCGTCGGCCGTTCGACCCGACGGGAAGGTCACGGTGCAGGTTTCCAGATAGTCGGGGTGCTTCTGCGGCACCCGCTTCTGGTAGATCTCCTCGCCGTCGATGCCGTCGGGAAAGCGCTGCAGGTGCGTGGGCCGGTCTCGCAGCGCGGCCAGCATCGGACCCGAGGCGACGGCCAGGTAATAGTCGAAGAGCTTGCCCTTGGTGCCGTTCTTACCCAACTTCGGGAAGTACGGCTTGTCCCGGTTGGTCAACCGGACCTTGACGCCGTCGACGTCGATTTCTTCTGCAGGCGTTGCCATTACGTCGACTCCAACACGTCGTAGAGGTCGTAGTTCAGGGGCACGTCGAGTTGGTCGAAGGTACAGCTCGAGGGCTCGCGGTCGGGTCGCCAGCGCATGAACTTGACGGCATGGCGGAACCTCTTGCCGTGCAACGTGTTTCCCTCCATCTGGTCGTAGGCGACCTCGCAGACCTTCTCCGGCCGCACCGGGACCCACCGCTTGTCCGCCGCGGAGTTCCACCTGCTCGGGTCGCCGTCACGCATTTCGTCACCCTCGCGCAGCGGCTCCAGCTCGCTCAGCAGCTTGATCCGGTTCTTGACGGTGAACGCGGCTGCGCCACCGACCATCTGGAGTTCGCCGTCATCCCGGTAGAGCCCGAGCAGGATCGACCCGATACCTTCGCCGCTCTTGTGGATCCGGTACCCCATAGCCACACAGTCGGCATCGCGGGCGTGCTTGACCTTCACCATCTCCCGTTTACCCGGCAGATACGGGCCGTCGAGCCGTTTGGCGATGATTCCGTCGAGACCCGCGCCCTCGAAGGTTTCGAGCCACTGCGCGCCCCGCTCCGGGTCCTCGGTGGTACGCGTGACATGGCACCACCGCTTCTCGTTCACCGCATCGGATAGCGCTTCGCGGCGGATCCGGAACGGCTCCTTGAGAAGCGACGCGTCACCGGCGGCGAGTGCGTCGAATCCGATGAAGTGCGCGGGCGTCTGTTCGGACAGCATTTTGATGCGGCTGGCGGCCGGATGGATGCGCTGGGACAGCGACTCCCAATCCAGCCGTATGCGGCCGTCGATCTCGCGGGGCACGACGACCTCGCCGTCGAGCACGCAACGCGGCGCCAGTTCGTCGCGAAGCGCCTCCACCAATTCTGGGAAGTATCTGCCGAGGTCCTTACCGCTGCGCGAGAGCACGACGATCTCGTCGCCATCGCGGAAAACGAGCGCACGGAAGCCGTCCCACTTCGGCTCGTAGGACCAGACACCCGCGTCGGTCGGCACCTTGGTCTGGGCTTTGGCCAACATCGGCTCAAGCGGCGGCTGCACGGGGAGATCCACCCCGCCCATTATTACGTCCATGACACGTCAGACCTCCGACTCCCGGCAATGTCATCGGGCTTGCCCGCGTGAGACATCACGTGATACACATGTCTCAGCATGTGTTCCAGCTAACGTTTCAGCATGAACCCAGACAAGAAGGCTCCGCCCGTGACCTCAGCGACCGTGACAATTCGTCGCACGCTGGATGCGCGCCAGGTCGACGTGCGCACGCGGATCCTGAAAGCAGCACGTGAGCTGATCCATACGCAGGGGCATGAGACCGTCGGCATGGAGACCATCGCGGCTGCCGCAGGCGTGTCGAGGGCAACGATGTATCGCTACTTCGCCTCAAAGGAGCACGTCGTCTGCGACGCGGCGTTGGCTTGGGGGCATGAGCTCGCGACCCGCATCCCGCAGGCGATTGCGACCGCTGCCGGACCCAAGTCGCCCATCGAGGTCGCCATCGAGCACGTCGTTCGGGAGGCCGCGACGGATCTGCCCATGGTGCGGGCGACGATGTCCTCGGTGTTGGCGCTGGGTCCGGTCGCGGATGAATTCCGCCTCGGCGTACGTGAGATGTTCACCGCGCTGACCGCCGGTGCCGAGGTGCCTCCCGAGCTGGACGCGTCGTTGACGTTGCTCGGGCGCGTCTTCTTCGCCGACCTGGCGCTGCTCAGTGTCGCTGACATCACCGTCGAACAGTGCATCGATGAACTGCGCACCGCGGCCCGACGGATCCTGATCTAGCCCACCACTAGGAGAGTGATGAACGAGTCAGCGCTGCAACCGATTTGGGACTGGATGGTGGAGCGAATCGGGGTGGGGTTCTTCGAGTTCCCGCTATACTTCCTGCCCGTCGTCGTCGCTGTGGTGTTGGTGACCGGAGTGTTCTTCTCGGTGCTGGACGTCGCCGTCTATCGGAAGATCCCCGCCAGGACCGCCTGGCTGGACGGTCTGCGGGTGATGTCCATCTACATCGGTTCGGCGGCACTGCTGCTCGTGCTCAACGCCAAATTTCATCCGTGGACCATCGACGTACCAAGCGCTGCACCGACACTGGTGACCTTCGTGGCCCAGGTCGCGCTGCTGATGGTCATCGGGGAGTTCCTCACCTACTGGTGGCATCGACTGGAGCACGGCAACAGGTTCGTCTTCAAGTATGTGCACTACCTGCACCATCGGGTCGAATCACCCCTGACGATCTGGACCAACTTCGTCGTCCATCCCGTCGAAGGGCTGATGATGATGCTGTGCCTGTACGTGCCGCCGCTGGTACTCGGGGTGCACCCCCTGGTGATGGTCGCCTACGCGATTGCGAACACGACGGCGATGGTGATCACTCACTGCGGCTACGACATTCGCTTCTACCCGGGTTGGCTACTGCCACCCAACGTCGCCCACGAACTGCACCACTCCAACAAGCGACCTACAAACTTGTCCGTCGTGATGAGCTTCGGCGACAAGCTCTTCGGTACCTACAAAGCGCCCACCAGGTCGGACACGCCGGCAGCGAAAAGGAACGCGGTGCCAATTACCTCCGGGTAAGCCACCTGGCCCGGTCGACGGTCCTGGGTGCAGGATCGACGTGTGTCGATATCCCAGCTCCACGATCCCGACTGGCGCGCCTTTGCCAGCGACAACTACGCAGGCGCGCATCCCGAGGTTCTCGCCGCGATCGCCGCGGCCAACGGCGGTCACGAGGTCGCCTACGGCGAAGACCGATACACCGCCAGACTGGCCGAGGTGATCCGCACCCACTTTGGTGCCCGTGCCGAGACGTTCCCGGTCTTCAACGGCACCGGCGCCAACGTCGTCGCCCTCACCAGCATGTTGCCGCGCTGGGGCGCGGTCGTGGCTGCGACGAGTGCGCACATCCACACCGACGAGGCCGGCGCTCCTGAGCGGATGACCGGTCTCAAACTGCTCACCGTCCCCACACCGGACGGCAAGCTCACACCCGAGCTGGTCGCGCGCGAGGCGTGGGGCTGGGGCGACGAACACCGCGCGCAGCCGTTGGCCGTCAGCATCACGCAGACCACCGAACTGGGCACCCGCTACACACCGGACGAGGTGCGGGCGGTCGCCGACTACGCACACCAGCACGGCATGGCGGTCCATATGGACGGCGCCCGCCTGTGGAATGCCGCCGCGGCGCTCGGCGTGCCGTTTCGGGAGTTCACGAGCGACGCCGGCGTGGACATCCTGAGCCTGGGCGGCACCAAGAACGGACTCCTCGGCGCGGAGGCAATCGTCGTGCTCGACCCGGACCGCGCCACCGGGCTGGTCTACCTCCGCAAGCTCACCATGCAGCTGTCGAGCAAGATGCGGTTCGCGTCCGCGCAGCTGCTCGCTCTCTTCGATGACGATCTGGGCGTGCGCAGCGCGGCCCACGCCAACGCGATGGCGCAGCGATTGCGCTCCGCGCTCGAGGCCGACGGCACATTGGGCGAGCTGGCTTTCACACAGGACACCCAGGCGAACGCCGTCTTCGCGACCGTGCCGAACGACGTCGCCGACCGGATCCGCGAGCGGGCGCGCTTCTACGACTGGGACCGCGCGCGGGGCGAGGTCCGCTGGATGACCTCGTGGGACACCACACCCGGGGACGTCGACCGCTTCGTCTCGATCGTCGCCGAAGAGTTCGCGCGCCGGAGAGTAAGCCGTTGACGGGCACCCACTTCGCCGGCGTCGTGGACGCGGTCCGTCGTGGCGAAAAGACCTCCGACGTCGCCGCCGCCGAACTGTTGGCCACGCTGACGGACAAGGAGCTGTTGTGGCTGCTCGACGGTGACAAGGCGCTACTGGAGTCCGTCGTTGACGGTGTGCGGACGCGGACGAACTTCCTCGCGGTGACAGCGGGCCGCATCGACCGCGTCGGAATCCCCGGGCTCCGTTTCACCGACGGCCCTCGCGGTGTCGGCATCGCCCCGGCCACCAGCTTTCCGGTCGCCATCGCACGCGCGGCCACCTGGGACGTCGACGTCGAACGGCGCGTCGGTGCCGCGATCGGTGCCGAGGCGCGTGCTCTTGGCGCCAACTTCTGGGGTGGACTCTGCATCAACGTCGCGCCCTTTCCCGGCTGGGGTCGCGCCCAGGAGTCCTACGGGGAAGATCCGTTCCTACTCGGCGAAATGGGTTCGGCGGCAACCGAAGGCGCCCGGCCATGGGTGATCACCAGCGTGAAACATTTCGCCCTCAACTCCATGGAGGAAGCTCGATTCCAGATCGACGTCCGGGTGCCGGAGGACGTCCTCCACGAGAGATACCTGCCGCACTTTCGGCGCACCGTCGAGGCCGGTGTCGATTCCGTGATGTCTGCCTACAACTCGGTCAATGGACAGTGGGCCGGCGAAAATCGACACCTGCTGACCGAAATCCTGCGCGATCAATGGGGTTTCACCGGTTTCGTGCACACCGACTGGGTCTGGGGTCTGCGCCATCCGGTCGAATCAGTCGCGGCCGGCCAAGACGTCGAGATGCCGTTTCGGCAGCAGCGCGCCCATGCGCTGCCGGCGGCGTTGCGTTCTGGGGAGTTGAAGCGCGACGACGTGCTGCGGGCCTGCGCCCGGATCCTGCGCACCCAGATCGAATTCGCCGCACGAGCCCGCCCGACGCCCCCGCGCTCCGTGGTGGCCGGCGCCGAACATCGCGCGCTGGCCCGTGAGGTGGCTCACCGCGCGACGGTCCTGCTTCGCAACGAAAGTGTGGATGGCACAACGCTCTTACCACTCGACGAACAGACTCTTCGACGCGTCGCGGTTTTGGGCCGGCTCGCCGACCGACCCAACCTGGGTGACACCGGATCGTCGAATGTCAGGCCGCGCAACACCGTTTCGGTACTGCAGGGCCTGCGCGAACAGCTCGGCAGTCACCGCGTCGTCACGACAGACCCGGGTGATGCGGATGTCGCTGTGGTCGTTGTCGGCCTGACGCCGAAGGACGAAGGCGAGGCATTGATCGCGCTCGGGCCCGACACGATGCAGTTGTTCGGTGGGATCATGCGTCGGCCTCGGGTCGCCAAAATCGTCAGCGCGGTCTTCAACTTCTCGCAACGCTGGTGGACCTTCGGTGGCGATCGGTCCGATCTACGTCTGCACGACGAGGATGTGGCGCTGATCCGCGCCGTCGCGGCCACCAATCCGCGGACCGTGGTGATCGTCATCGGGGGAGGCACCGTCGTCGTCGACCCGTGGGACCGCGACGTCGCCGCACTCCTCATGGCGTGGTACCCCGGCATGGAGGGCGGTCGCGCACTTGCCGACGTCCTCCTCGGAGTTGCCGAGCCGACAGGGCGGATGCCCGTCACCATCCCAAGACAGCAATCACAACTGCCGCAAGTGGATTGGCGCGCGCGCGCGGTGACCTACGACCGTTGGTGGGGTCAGCGCAAGCTCGACCACGACGACGTGCGGGCGGCGTACCCGCTGGGCTTCGGCCTGGGCTACACGACGTTCACCACAACGGACCTGACGCTCGGGCCCGTCCATGACGAAAGCTTCGAAGCGAGGGTGACGGTGACCAACACCGGTGATCGCGACGGTCGTCATGTCGTCCAGGTGTATGCGGTGCGCCCGGTCGACGGGCGGCCGGTGCGCCATCTCGTCGGCTTCAGCTCGATCGCGGTGTCGACCGGTGCGAGTACGTCCGTCACTGTCCAGTGCTCGACGCGACCCCTGCAGCGCTGGACCCCAGACGGCTTCGTGCTTGACGACGGCGACATCACCGTCGAAGCCGGCGCCTACTCCGGCGATCCGGATGCATGCCGGATACCGCTGGGGCCACTGACCTCAGAACCGGCGAACGACGACCGCGCCGCCACCACGGGGACAATGGAGTGATGCGACTGCCCGTGATGCCGCCGGTGTCACCGATGCTGGCCAAGGCGGTCAAGTCGATTCCGCCGGACGCGTCTTATGAGCCGAAGTGGGACGGGTTCCGGTCGATCTGCTTCCGCGACGACTTCGACGTCGAGCTCGGCAGCCGCAATGAGCGCCCACTGACCAGGTATTTCCCTGAGCTCGTCGCGGCTGTCCGCGCGGAGCTCCCGATGCGCTGCGTCATCGACGGCGAGATTGTGATCGCCACCGACGACGGCCTCGATTTCGAGGCGTTGCAGCAGCGCATCCACCCGGCCGAGTCGCGCGTGCTGATGCTGGCCAAGAAGACTCCCGCGTCGTTCATCGCCTTCGACCTGCTGGCCCTCGACGACGAGGACTATACGTCGAGGCCGTTCAGCGAGCGGCGCGCCGCACTGGTCGACGCGTTGGCGGGCTCCGGCCCGTCGATTCACGTCACGCCCGCAACCACCGACCTGCCGACCGCGCACCGCTGGTTCACCGAGTTCGAGGGTGCGGGTCTGGACGGCCTGATCGCCAAGCCGCTGACCGTCACCTATCAGCCCGACAAGCGCGTCATGTACAAGATCAAGCCCGAGCGCACCGCGGACTGCGTCGTCGCCGGCTACCGGGTGCACAAGTCGAGCGACGAAGCGATCGGTTCGCTGCTGCTCGGCCTGTACAAGGACGACGACACGCTGGCATCGGTGGGCGTGATCGGCGCATTCCCGATGGCCAGGCGACGCGAACTGTTCACCGAATTGCAATCGCTCGTAACAACATTCGACGATCATCCGTGGAACTGGGCCGCCCACATGTCCGGGGAACGCACCCCGCGCCGCAACGAGGGGTCGCGCTGGAACGCGGGCAAGGACCTTTCGTTCGTACCGCTGCGACCCGAGCGGGTCGTCGAGGTGCGCTACGACCACATGGAGGGCGAGCGGTTCCGGCACACCGCGCAGTTCAACCGCTGGCGGCCCGATCGCGACCCGCGATCGTGCACCTACGAACAACTCGAACAGCCGGTCACCTTCAGCCTCGCCGATATCGTCCCGGGGCTGGCGGCGGGCCCCGGCGTTTAGCCGCGCCCGCGATCGGGCAGATAGGAACCTCATGACTTTGCACGCGGTCATCTCCGGCGCCGGCATCGCCGGACCCGCTCTGGCCCATCAACTCACTGCCCACGGTTGGCGTACCACCGTCATCGAACGCTTCCCGCAGCGGCGCGACGAGGGGCAGAACGTCGACATCCGGGGCGCCGCCCGCGAGGTCGTGCGCCGCATGGGCCTCGACACCGAGATCCGGGCAGCCAACACGACCGAGGTGGGCACGCGCTTCGTCAGGCCGGACGGTTCGGCAGCGGCGTCATTCCCGGTTTCTCCCAACGGAAATGACGGCCCCACAGCCGAGTTGGAGATACTGCGCGGAGAGTTGTCGCGCATCTTCATCGAGCACACGCGCGATCGAACCGATTACCGCTTCGACTCCCGCATCGCCGACGTCAGCGACCACGGCGACCACGTCGTGGTCGCGCTCGAGGACGGCGGCTCGCTGGAGGCCGACGTCCTCGTCATCGCCGAGGGGTTGCACTCGCGATCCCGCCGGTTCGTCACGTCCGCCGATGTCACCAACTTCGGGATGTACTTGGCGTACGCGACCATCCCGCGCACCGACGACGACGACCGCTGGTGGAATTGGCAGCACGCCACCGGTCACCGCGCCGTGCACCTGCGGCCCGACAACCTGGGCACCACGCGCGCGATCCTGTCCTTCATGTCCGACGTTCGCGGTTTCGACGACCTCGACCGGGCCGCGCAGCTCATCATCCTGCGACGCACGTTCGACGACGTCGGAGGAGCCGCTCCGCGGGTGCTCGATGCCCTTGACGACGGTGCGCCGATGTACTTCTCGACCGTCGGCCGGGTGCAGCCATCCAGGTGGAGCAACGGCAGGGTCACTCTGCTGGGAGACGCCGCGTTCTGCAACGCCACGTTCGGCGGCGCCGGAACCAGCTTGGCGCTCATCGGCGCCTATATCCTCGCCGGTGAGCTCGCCGCCACCGACGACATCAACTCGGCGCTGGGTCGGTATCAGGCGCTGATGCGACCGTTCGTCGGCACCGCCCCGAAGGTGCGGGAGGGCGCCCTGCGCCTGGCGAATCCACGTACGCGCAACGGCATTCGCCTTTTGCATGCGGGCGCCGGCGTGGTCGCTGGCCCGATCGGCAAAGCACTTTCCCGGTTGACCGCGGTGGCCAACATCGGTGGGGACGCCGCGCAACTGCCCGAATACCCGCCCGCCCCGCTGCCGGTGCCCGAGAAACGGTGACCGAGAAGCCCGATTCGTGTGATGCTCGCACAGTGATGATCCGCATGACGGCGGCGACGACCGCCATGATCGCGGCGGCGGTCGGGATGGCCAGCCCCGCGTCGGCCGACGATCGGCTCGATGGTGAGTACACCTTCATCAACGGTCCGACGTCGAACACGTGGAGCATCACCACGCAGTGCAACGCCGAGGTGACCTGCGGCGGGACGATTTCGACGTCCACCGGACTGCTCGAGCAGATCACCCGGATAGCCGGCGGTCCGTGGACGATCGAGCGCACTGACGTCCCGAACGGCCGGGTCTGTCCCAACGGCGGCACCGGTCCGGCGGACCTGATGTATTCGTTCGACCCCGCGACCCTTGTGGGCGCCATCAGCTTCCGCTCCAAGCCCGGTGTGTGCGGCGACCCTGACTGGACCAGCGGCCAGAACCCGATCAGCCTCGTGAAGGTGTAGTCGAGAGGTCACGAGTCCCGCTGCGGCGTGGTCGATCAGTCGTGTTTGGTCTCGTATCGCAGCAGCACAATGCCGCCCGGGAAGGTGCGGTTCTCCACGAGTCGCAGCGAGATCCACGACGGCAAAGTCGGGAAGAACGGGGTGCCGCCGCCCACGGCGGTGGGCGCCACCACCATCCGGTACTCGTCCACCAGTCCGGCCTGCACGATCGGGGCGGCCAGCGTCGCGCCGGCCACCTCCAAGATGCCGTCGGTTTCGGCTTTCAGCTTCGTCACCACCTCGACCGGGTCACCACGTTCCAACCGGGAGTTCCAGTCGACGGACTCCAACGTGCGCGAGAACACGACCTTGGGCAGGTCGCGCCAAAGCTGGGCGAAGTCGACGGTCAGCGGGGTGGCGTCCGGGTCCTCATCAGCGCTCGGCCAGTAATCGGACATCTGTTCGTAGAGCCGCCGCCCATAGAACGACAGGGCGGTCTCCCGCTCGAAGTCGTTCCAGTACTGGTGCAGTTCGTCGCTCGGATCGGACCAGTCGATGTTGCCTTGCGCGTCGGCGATGTACCCGTCCACCGACACGTTGAAGCCATAGATGAGTTTGCCCATGGAGATCAGACTGCACCGGAGGGCAGAACTCATCCCGACGCCACGCGAGATATTCGGTGTCGCCGTCGCGTTCACTCCCTTAGTCTCGTTGCATGAACTGGCGATGTTGATTTAGACCGCTAGCGGGCCAACGACGTCACCGCCGCTTGGCCGGCGTCTTGTACGCGTACCTGTTTCTCGACGATTTCGTGCTGCTGTACCCGGTGTACACGCTGCTGTTCAGCGACACCGGACTGTCGGTATGGCAGATTTCGTCGCTGTTCGTCATCTGGTCGGTGTCCAGCCTCGCGCTCGAAGTGCCCTCGGGCGCGTGGGCGGACGCGACCTCACGCCGCAGGCTGTTGATCGCGGGTCCGCTGCTGACGGCCGTCGCGTTCACGTTGTGGGTGGCGGCTCCCGGCTACTGGGTGTTCGCGCTCGGCTTCGTGCTCTGGGGCCTCAAGTCGGCGCTGACGTCCGGCGCGTTGGAGGCACTCGTCTACGAGGAACTGCAGCGACTGCAGGCGACAGGTGAATACGCCACCCTGATGGGACGCGGACAGGTCGCCGGCGTTCTGGCCGCGACGTGTTCGGGTGCAGTCGCGGCACCGATCATCTCGGTCGGCGGTTTCGCGGCGGTCGGCGCGGCCAGCGTCGTCGCGTCGGTGCTGGCGTCTGTCGTTGCGATATTGTTCCCGGAGTATCGGATTCGCAAGATCGACGAGCCCGAGCTCAGCTGGGCGGACACGTTGGCGGCTGGGACGCGAGAAGCCAGGCGGTCAGCTCCCGTCCGCGCCGCGGTGATCCTCGTCGCGGTCGTCGGATCGGTGTGGGGTGCGCTCGATGAGTACACCCCGTTGCTGATCGAGAGCGGCGGCGTCTCGGCCGCCGACGTCTCGCTGCTGATGGTGGTCGTCTGGGCGGGCGCATCGGCGGGCGGTCTGGCCGCGGGACGGGTGGCGCGCTGGGGATCGACGGCGTTCGCGGCGCTCGTCGGTGTGGGCGCGGTTCTGATGGCCGCGGGTGCCCTGACGCAACATCCACTCGGCGTGGTCGCTCTCGCGGCCGCGTTCGGCGTCTTCCAATGCGCCACCATCGTCGCCGATGCCCGCCTGCAGAACAGCATCGCCGGACCGGCCAGGGCGACCGTCACCTCGCTGGCGGGCATGTCGACCGACGTCGCGACGCTCGCCGTCTACGGCAGCTACGCCGCGTTGGTCGATCTCAGCGGCCACCCGGGGGCATTCGCGCTGCTGATGCTTCCGTACCTGGCAATGGCCTTATGGGTGCGACGTCGACCGCGTCAAGATCCGATATGGGAGTGCGGCTAGCTAGATTGCGAGGGTGAGCGCAGGCAGGTTCGCCCCGAGCCCATCTGCCGATCTGCACATCGGCAACCTGCGCACCGCGGTGCTCGCGTGGTTGTTCGCCCGTTCGACTGGACGCCGATTCCTCATGCGCGTCGATGATCTCGACGACCGCACGTTCACCGATATCGCCAACCGCCAACTCGACGACCTGACCGCCATCGGCCTCACCTGGGATGAGCCTGCGGAGTGGCAGACCCAGCACGCCGCTCGCTACGACGGCGCCATAGATGTGCTCTTCGACCGCGGATTGCTCTACGAATGCTATTGCAGCCGAAAGGATATCGCTCAGGCGCCACGCGCGCCGCACGCACCGCAGGGCGCATATCCGGGAACCTGCCGCGACCTCACCGACGCCGAACGCTCCGAGAGACGCGCGCGACTGGGACGGCCGCCCGCGCTGCGGCTGCGCACCGACACGGGAGCTGGCTTGCCGGCACCGCCGGCGGTCACGCACACCGTGCACGACCTGCTGCACGGCGACTACACCGGAATCGTCGACGACTTCGTGGTCCGCCGCGGCGACGGTGTCGCGGCATACAACCTGGCCGTCGTGGTGGACGACGCGGCGCAGGGCATCGACCAGGTGGTGCGCGGTGACGACCTGCTGTCGTCGTCGCCGCGTCAGGCGTACCTCGCCGCACTGCTCGGGTATCCGGAGCCGACGTACGCGCACGTGGCCCTGGTCCTGAACTCCGACGGCGCGCGGCTGGCCAAACGCGACGGCGCCATCACGCTCGCCGAGATCGGCGCCGAACGGGCCATCACCCAGATCGCCGATTCCCTTGGCTACCAAGCGAGCACCGTCGAGGAGATGCTGCCGCAGTTCGACCCGTCGAAGCTGCCCCGCCAGCCCTGGATCTACCGCCCGTAGCCGCCGAACGTGGGTTACCCGCACGCTTTGAGTGCCTCAAGTGTGCGGGTAACCCACGTTCGCGCTCGTCACTCGACCGGTGAGCGGCCGTTCGACGCCCGCTTCGCGGCGGCACGCAGCTCGTCGCGGAACTGCGGATGTGCGATCGCGGCCAGTGCCTCCCCGCGCTCCGCGACCGTCCTGCCCTCCAACTCGGCCGCCCCGTACTCGGTGATGATCACGTCGACATGATGGCGCGGCGTGGTGATCACCGCTCCGGGACCGAACCACGGCACGATCCGCGACTGCAGGTTTCCGTCCTTCTCGTAGGTCGACGGCAGGCAGATCAGCGACCGGTCCGACAGCTCGAGCCCCACACCCGCCACGAAGTCCTCGGCGCCGCCGATACCGCTGAACTGGTCGCCGTTGATCGTGTCCGCGACGACCTGACCTTGAATGTCGACGGCCAACCCCCCATTGACCGAGACCATGTGGGTGTTGGCGGAGATCACCTCCGGTGAGTTGACGATCTCGACCGGCAGAAACGCGACGTCGGAGTTCTCGTTCAGCCAGGTGTAGAGCTCAGCGGAGCCGAACGCGAACGTCGTCACGCTCACCCCCTTGTAGACGCCTTTGCGCGCGTTGGAGATCTTTCCCGCCTGGTGCAGACGCATACAGCCGTCGGTGAACATCTCACTGTGCAGCCCGTAGTCGCCGCCGTCGCCCTCGGCCAGCAGCGTGGCGATCTGGTTGGGAATCGAGCCGATGCCCGTCTGCAGCGTCGCGCCGGACGGGACGAACTCGACGGCGTGGCGGGCGATCGCCTTGTCCGCCTCGGTGGGCGGCGCGTCACCGCCGGGCAGCGCGAGCGGCGCGTCGGTGGAGTGCACAAGGATGTCGATCTCGTCGACGTGCAGCGCGTGCCGATGCTCGTCACCCAACCCGAACGTGCGCGGGTAGGCATTGGACACCTCGACGACGAGTAGCCGGTCGGAATCGGCTCCGGCGCGGTGCAATTCGCCGATCGTGCCGCCGGCGTGCAGTGACAGCGAGCACCAGCCGTCGGCATCGGGTGGCGCCGCTACCGTGGTCATCACGCGCGGGCGCTGGCGTTCGAGCAGTGGCCCGAACCGCCGGAAGTCCGCGGGAGTGAAGGCGATGTCGGCGCCGCCGTCGCGCAGCGCGCGCTCGAGGGGGCCGAAGAATCCCGACAGATGGCGAACGCCCTTGCGCGAGAACAGTTCGGTGAGTACCGCGATCAACGCTCCGTAGACGCGCAGGTCGGTCCAGTCGTCACGTTCGCCGAGCGCGCGCAGGAACGCGGGCGGCTGACCGGGACCCAGTGGGATCCCCAACGTGTCGGCGGTCTGAATACGCGCGGCGGCCTGCTCGGCGCTGAGCTCCTCGGGCATGGCGCTAGCCAACCACACCCGCCTCAGCCTGAGCCGAACTATTGGTCGACCGGCGCGCGGTTGCTAACGTCCGGAAGTGCACCGTCTATCAAGATCGTTCCTCGCGGTACTCGTACTGGCGGCGCTGCTGCTGACGGCATGCGGCTCGTCGGGGAGCGATAGCAGCGACCCCATCAAATCGGCGGGCGTACTACGCGTGGGCACCGAAGGTGTTTATCCCCCGTATTCGTTCCACGACCCGAAACAGGGCGGACAACTCGCCGGCTATGACGTCGACGTCGCGAGGGCGGTCGCCGAAAGATTGGGTGTAGAGGTCGAATTCGTCGAAACGCCGTGGGACGCCATGTTCGCGGCCCTGGAGGCCGACCGCTTCGACATCGTCGCCAACGAGGTCACGATCAGCGAGGAACGCAAGCAGAAGTACGACCTCTCCGAGCCGTACTCGATCTCCCAGGGCGTGATTGTCACCCGCAAGGACGACAATTCGATCAACTCGGTGGCAGACCTGAAGGGCAAGCGGTCCGCGCAGAACCCCACCAGCAATTGGGCCGAGATCGCGCGCAATGCCGGCGCGGAGGTCGTCTCCGTCAACGGATTCTCCGAAGCCATCACCGTGCTCAACGACGGCCGGGTGGACGCCGTGATCAACGACAGCATCACGGTGCTCGCCTATCAGGCCGAACACCCCGACGCACCGCTCAAAGTGACCACCATTCCCGACGAGCGCGGCGAGCAGGCGTTCGCGGCCCGCAAGGACAGCGGGCTGCTGCCGGAGCTGAATACCGCACTCGACGAGCTGCGCGCCGACGGCACCCTGACCAAGATCTCGGAGAAGTACCTCGACGTCGATCTGTCCAAGGCGGGGCCGACGAGCACCTGGCAGCTCATCCTCGACAACCTCTGGCCGCTGGCGCGGGCCGCGATCGAGAAAACGATTCCGCTGACGATCATCAGCTTCGTGATCGGCCTGGCGATCGCACTCGTCGTCGCGCTGGCGCGACTGTCGTCCAACGTCGCCGTCTCGGGACTGGCGCGGTTCTACATCTCGATCATTCGTGGCACGCCGCTGCTCGTCCAGCTGTTCATCGTGTTCTATGCGCTGCCGCAGATCGGGGTGAAGATCGACCCGTTCCTCGCGGCGGTCATCGCGTTCTCGCTGAACGTCGGCGGTTACGCCGCCGAGATCATCCGTTCGGCGATCCTGAGCATTCCGAAGGGACAGTGGGAGGCCGCCGAGACCATCGGTCTCGATTACGTTGGCGCGCTTCGGCGGATCATCCTGCCACAGGCCACCCGGGTTGCGGTGCCGCCGCTGTCGAACACCCTGATCTCACTGGTCAAGGACACGTCGTTGGCGTCGACGATCCTGGTCACCGAACTGTTCAGGACCGCGCAGAACGTCGCCGCACCGACCTTCGAGTTCTTCGCGCTGTACGGCACGGCGGCGTTGTACTACTGGATCATCTGCCTGGTGCTGTCGTTCGCCCAGAACCGATATGAGCGCCGGCTGGAAAGGTATGTCGCACGATGACCGAATACCGCGTGAAGGCGGAAGGCGTACAGAAAGCCTTCGGAGACAACAAGGTTCTCACCGATGTGTCGTTCGATGTGGCCCAAGGCTCGGTCACGGCCATCATCGGCCCGTCCGGCTCAGGGAAGACGACGCTACTGCGGGCGCTCAACGCGCTGGACGTCCCCGACGCCGGTGTGATCCGCGTCGGCGAGATCGAGATCGACTTCTCCAAACCGGTGGCCAAGGATCAGCTGCGCCGCTACCGGGCACAGAGTGGCTTTGTGTTCCAGTCCCACAACCTATTTCCACACAAGACGGTGCTGCAGAACGTCACCGAGGGCCCGATCGTCGTGCAGAAGCGGCCGAAGGACGAGGCGGCGGCTGAGGCCGTCGCGCTGCTCGATCAGGTGGGGCTCGCCGAGAAGAAGGACCAGTACCCCTTTCAGTTGTCCGGCGGACAGCAGCAGCGGGTCGGGATCGCGCGCGCCCTGGCGCTCAAGCCGAAGGTCGTGCTGTTCGACGAGCCGACGTCGGCCCTCGACCCCGAGCTGGTCGGCGAGGTGCTGTCGGTGATCAAGGACCTGGCCGTCGAAGGCTGGACTCTGGTGATCGTCACCCACGAAATCCAGTTCGCCAGGCAGGTTTCCGATCAGGTGCTGTTCACCGACGGCGGCGTCATCCTCGAAAAGGGGCCGCCGTCAGAGGTCATCGGCAATCCGAAGGAAGAACGCACCCGTCAGTTCCTGGACCGAATTCTGAACCCGCTCTAGTTCAGAGCTCCTGTGAGCGGGGCTGCGCGAGCGACCGCTTTTGTACGGCAATTTCCGGCGCGTCGGTGTACAAACACGGTCCGTCGCGGTGGTGGGGGTACAGGCAAGGATTCCGCAGCAGATTTCGTCTATCTCAACTCAAAGCGAAGCACTATGAGAAGGTTGGCCGATGGTGCAGCCATCGACCATGGAAGCGGACGTCATCGTCGTCGGAGCGGGACTCTCCGGCATGATCGCGGCACGAAAGCTGCTCGGGGCGGGACTCGCGCCGCTGGTCCTGGAGGCCGACGAGCGGGTCGGTGGGCGGATCCTCACTCAAGAGGTGATGCCCGGGGTGCCGGTCGAACTCGGCGCCCAATGGATCGGCGACACGCATGAACGAATGTTCCGGCTGGCGGCCGAACTCGGCGTCGAGACGTATCCGCAGTACGACCAGGGCGAGACGTCCTACGAGCTCGTCGACTCCGGGGTGTTGCGCGAGAACGAGTTTCACTCCCGCTTCGAGTCGGAGCTGCAGGAGCTCGCACTGGTACTGAAACGGCTCGACGTGCTGGCCGCGGACGTTCCAGTCGAGGCGCCCTGGACGGCGCCGCGGGCGCTGGAGTGGGACGCCTTCACCGCCGGCGCTTGGTATGACGCGCAGGGCCTTTCACCGGTGGCTCGCAATCTGCTGGAGATCTGCACCGTCGGCATCCTTGCGGTCCCCACTGCCGAGGTGTCCTTCCTGCATCTGCTGTTCACCATCAAGACCTGTGGTGTGACGTCGGAGTTGTTCGCCGAATCCGAGGGCGGCGCGCAGACGACGCGTTTCGTCGGCGGCACCAGTGAGATCCCGAATCGGCTGGCGGCGCTGATCTCCGATCACATCATGCTCGACGTGCCCGTCCAGCTGATCGAGCACACCGCCGACAGCGTCACCGTGCACTGCCGCGGCGGGGTCGTCGCCCGCGGCCGGCGTGCGATCGTCGCGATCTCGCCGACGCTGGCCGGACGCATCATGTACGACCCGCCGCTGTCCGGCATTCGGGACCAGCTGACGCAGCGGCTACCCAACGGCTCGGCGATGAAGGCATTCTTCATCTACGACGAACCGTTCTGGCGCAGGGACGGATTCAACGGTCAGCTCATCTCCGATCTCGGTCCGGCCCGCATGTCCAACGACACGTGTATCCCCGGCGACGATCACGGCGTGATCCTGCTGTTCCTCGAGGGCGATCAAGCCCGGACGTGCGGTCGGCTGCCAGAGAACGAACGCCGCGAAGCGCTGACCGCCGAACTCGTGCGCCACTACGGCAGCAGGGCAGCCAAACCCGAGTTCTACGTCGACGGTGAATGGTCGGAGCGACAGTGGACCCGCGGCTGCTACAACGCCAATCACGGGCCGCACGTATGGACCACCTACGGCCCGGCACTCACGACGCCGATCGGCGCTATCCATTGGGCGTCAACCGATACCGCGACGTACTGGAGTGCGTACATGGAAGGCGCGGTCGACGCCGGCGAGCGGGCAGCGGCGGCCGTCATCGCCGAACTCACTTAGATTTCGGTGTCGTGAGTCGCGCTCAGCGCGACCGGCTACACCGAAATCGCAATTAGGTGGACGAGTAGTAGCGGCCGAGGACGTCGGCGCGCAGCTCGTCGAACTCACCCGCCCTGATCGCCGCGCGGATCTGGTCGACCATCCGGACGACAAACCGCTCGTTGTGGATCGTGCACAGCGTCGCGGACAGGATCTCCTTGGCCTTGAACAGGTGATGCAGGTAGGCCCGGGTGTAGTTCGCGCAGGTGTAGCAGTCGCATTCGGTGTCGATCGGCGTGAAGTCGCGACGGTAGCGCGCATTGGTGACGTTGAAACGCCCGCCACTCGAGTACACCGCGGCGTTGCGCGCCACCCGCGACGGCGACACGCAGTCGAAAGTGTCCGCGCCCGCGGCGACGGCGTCGAACAAGTCGTCGGGCTCGCTGATGCCCAGCAGGTGTCGCGGTTTGTCGTCGGGCAGCTCACTGGTGACCCAGCCGACGATGGTGGCCAGGTTCTGCTTCTCCAGCGCCCCGCCGATGCCGTAGCCGTCAAAGCCGATGCCGTCGTCGCCGACGATCTGCGTCAGCCCGCGCGTCGCCTGACGCCGCAGGTCCTCATATTGAGCGCCCTGCACGACGCCGAACAACGCCTGCGGCGGTCTATCCGGGTTCGCAGCACTGCGCCGACGGTGTTCGACCACGCACCGGACCGCCCACTCGTGGGTGCGCTGCACCGACCGCTCCTGATAGCCGCGGGTGTTCACCAGCGTCGTCAGCTCGTCGAACGCGAAGATGATGTCCGCCCCGAGCTGGTGCTGGATCTGGATCGAGACCTCGGGGGTGAAGCGGTGGGTGGACCCGTCCAGATGCGATCGGAACGTCACCCCGTCGTCGTCGACGTTGGCGAGCCGTTCCTTGCCTTCGGCGATGATGTCGTCGGCTTGGACGCGCTCGGTGTCCATCGCCAGCACCTTGCGGAAACCCGCCCCCAGCGACAGCACCTGGAATCCACCGCTGTCGGTGAATGTGGGGCCCGGCCAGTTCATGAATTCGCCGAGACCGCCGGCCTCCGCGACGATATCGGACCCCGGTTGCAGGTAGAGATGGTAGGCGTTGGCCAAAATAGCTTGTGCACCAAGACTCTTCATGGTCTCGGGCAGCACCGCCTTGACAGTCGCCTGGGTTCCGACGGGGATGAAGGCCGGAGTGTGAATGTCTCCGTGCGGAGTTCGGATCACACCCGCGCGACCGGCCCGGCCGGGCAGTTCGGCGTCGACGCTGAAAAACGGCGCCGACGAGTCTCTCGGACGAGGAGTATTCGGCGCGGTCACGCCGTAGATTCTGCACTGTGAGGACTCACGTGCTGACTACCGCAGCTGCCGCACTCGCGCTGGCGGGTTGCTCGTCAGGCCCTCCGGAGTTCCAACCGGGGCCAGGCATGCTCGTCGCAGGCACGGCCCAGGTAACCGTCAACGGCGAGGATGCGGGCACCACAGACGCGGTGCAGTGCTCCTCGACCGGAACACTCACCACCATCACAACCGGCGACGACGCCAGCGGCGTCACCGCGATGATCTCCAATAAAGACCAGCTCACCGCCGAATCGGTGGCTATCCGAGACCTCGGCGGCTTCACCGGGAGCTACAACGCCGGGTTAGGTGACACCGCGAAGGTCACGATGACCGGGCGTACCTACGACATCTCCGGAACCGCCGACGGCTTCGAGACCGACAACCCCAGCTTCCGTAAGCCGGGCACATTTTCGCTCAAAGTGTCTTGTTAGCTGCCCCCACGCGGCACATTCCGAACACGCCACGTTTTCGTTCAATCCGATGACCGCGGGGGTGCCGCGCACCATACTGGCCGAGATGATCCGCCGATCTTGACGGGTCGCGCCGACATAAAGGAGAACAGTGGTGAAGCGTGGATTCGTGGTCGCCTTGGGCAGCATGGCCATCCTCGTCGCGGGTCTGTCCGGGTGTTCATCGGAAGACAAGAAGTCCGAGACGACCGGCGAGACCTCGTCTGCTGCTTCAGCGGAGGGTAAGTCCACCGTCACGATCGACGGGAAGGACCAGGCTGTTCAGGGCACGGTCGTCTGCAGCTCGATGGGCGGCAACATGAACATCGCGATCGGCGACGCCGCCACCGGAATTGCCGCGGTGGTCAGCGAGGGCGATGAGCCCACGGTGCAGTCGGTCGGTCTGGGCAACGTCAACGGCGTGACCCTGGGCTACCAGAGCGGATCAGGCCAGGGAGAGGCCAAGGTAGAGAAGGACGGCAACACCTACAAGATTTCCGGCACCGCCACCGGTGTCGACATGGCCAACCCGTTGCAGCCGGTGAACAAGCCATTCGAGATGGAGGTCAGCTGCCCGTAGTCGAGGCATACCAAGTGCGCTCAGCGGCGGCGTCCCGAACGGGGCGCCGCCGTTGCTCGTGTCGGGACGACTAGGCCGGAAGGGTATAGCCGGCGGCGGACTGGCGCAGCTGCCAGATCTGCGCGGGGCAGAGCTCGTTGACCGCCTGGTTGATCAGATAGGCGCCCTGGTAATAGTCGGTCGTGCGGAAGTCGGCCTTCACCTGGTCGACAAGCTGTGCGTAGCTCATCTTTCCCGCGACCCGATCGCAGATGGTGTTTCCGTAGCCGATTGCGGCGTCGGCGTTGGGGAAGTTGTAGCCGGGCCGCACATGCACGTTGACGAGGTACGCGACGGTGTCTGCGCCGGCTGGCGGCGCGAGCGCGACGGTGGCTGCCGCGGTTGCCAGCGACGCAGCCGCGAGCTTCGAGACCAGCTTCATGAACGGAAACCCTACGCGCGGCACGCAGGAAAACCTACGCTGAAGCTCATGAAGATCGTGGCTGCAGTTGCACTGGCGTGTGGGTTCGCGGCGGCCCCCATGGTGATGGCGCCGACCACATCGGCCTCCCCCGGATACTGCGATGGCGCGGACTGTGTGCCGTACCTCACCCGTACCGCAGTCGCCGGCGAGCACTGCAACCAGAACACCCGCTACAACTGGGGCCTCGACGCCTCGGGCAACACGTTGGCCTGCAGTTCGCGCAGGGTCTGGATCGAGGCGCCGCCACTGGTCGGAGTCCGCACATTGCGGCTGCCCTGCGGGGACCAGACGGGCGTCGCGCAGTCACCCGACGGGGTTCCGCTGAGTTGCGTGGGCGGTGCCTGGAGCGCCGACTACAGCTGGACCTTCTACAAGTAAAGGTCACTTCCCGATAACGCACCGGTTGCGTGCGTGAGATCTTGGGCCATTCGGGGTACAACGACTCGCGTGGCAATCGATGCGTGTTCGCGACCGGTTGGTTCGCTCCGCATCGAAGTGCCGGCAGTCGCGGAGCAACTGGCCGAGATCCGTCGTCGGCTGGCCGACTGGCTGGAGCCGATCGGGATCTCCGCCGCCGGCATCGCGGACATCGTGCTGGTGGTCAACGAGGCCTGTACCAACTGCATCGAACACGCGTACCGCGACGTCGCCGCCGGGGCGATCCTCGTCGATGCGAGTCACGAGTACGGCCAGATCGTCATCGACGTCATCGATCACGGAGCCTGGAAGAATCCACCCAACCAGCCGAGCACTCGCGGGCACGGGCTGCCGATCATGCGCGCGATGAGCGCAGGCATGGACGTCAAAGCGTCGCCGGACGGCACGACGGTACGTCTGACGTTCGATCCCGCCGCACAGAACTGACTAGAACTGCGGCAGCCGGACCACCTGAACGAAGAACTCGTCGATCTGGCGCACCGCGGTCATGAACGCGTCGAGGTCAACCGGCTTGGTGACGTAGGCATTGGCGTGCAGCTTGTAGCTGCGCAGGATGTCCTCCTCCGCCGACGACGTCGTCAACACCACCACCGGGATGTGGCTGAGTTCAGGATCGTTCTTGATCTGCTCCAGCAGTTGGCGGCCGTCGTACTTGGGCAGGTTCAGGTCGAGCAGCACCAGGTCGGGTCGGGGTGCGTCCTTGTAGGCACCACGCCGATACAAGAAGTCCAGCCCTTCCTCGCCGTCGTGCGCGACGTGAAGATTGTTTTTGATCTTGTTGTGTTCGAAGGCTTCCCGAGTGATCAGCTCATCTCCGGGATCGTCCTCGATGAGCAGGACGTCGATAGCACGGCCTTCGGATGTCATGTACGTGATCCTTCCAGATCGACTGCGGCGCGGTCTTCCGCCGCGACGGGAATGGTGAAGCGGAATCTGGTTCCCCCGGCGAAGGTGTTGTCGATCCAGATGGTGCCGCCGTGATGTTCGATGATCTTCTTGCACAGCGCGAGGCCGATACCGGTGCCGGTGTAGACGTCGCGTCCGTGTAGGCGCTGGAAGATCACGAAGACCTTGTCGGAGAACTCTTCGGGGATGCCGATGCCGTTGTCGGTCACAGTCAGCATCCACGGGGCGTCGGGATCGTCGGCGTTGCGCTCACAATTGACGACGATGCGTGGCGCGACGCCATCACGCCGGAACTTCACCGCATTGCCGATCAGGTTCTGCCACACCATCGTCAGCAGCGTGGGATCGCCGAGGATCCGGGGCAGTGGCTGCCCCTCGCGGACGACCTGGGCCCCGGACTCGGCGATCGCGGTGTCGAGGTTGGCGATCGCGTCATCGAGCGTGGCACCGAGGTCGACGTCGGCGCTCGCCGCATTGAGCCGGCCCACCCGGGAGAACGTGAGCAGGTCGTTGATCAGGATCTGCATCCGCTTGGCGCCGTCGACGGCGAACGTGATGTATTCCGTTCCGCGTTCGTCGAGTTTGTCGCCGTAGCGCTTTTCGATGAGCTGGCAGAACGACGCCACCTTGCGCAGCGGTTCCTGGAGGTCGTGCGACGCGACATAGGCGAACTGCTCGAGTTCGGCGTTGGACCGCTGCAGCTCGAGCGCCTGCTCGGCCAGCATGGTTCGTGCCTCGGTGGCGGCTTCGAGCTCTTCGACGATCCGTTGTCGCATGTCCTCGACGTCGGCGGCGATGGCGCGAATGTCCCTGGGGCCTTCCGGCACGATCCGACTGGAGAAGTCGCCCTGGGTGATCCTCCGACAGGCAGCGGCCAAGGCTTCGAGAGGCCGGGTGACCGCCCTCCTGATCACCAGCGCGGACAGGACGGCCGCGACGACCACCGCCCCGACGACCGAGATCAGCACGGCATTGCGCCAGCCTTTCACGGCCGCAAGCTCGGCATCGGCGGCCTCACGCTCTTGTTGCAGCCGTTGCAGCTGAGTGTCGAAAAGCTGGCGCAGGCTGTCGAACGAGGTCTTGCCGCGGGCGACCGTCGCGCCGTCCATCACCGACGGCACACCGGGCTTGACGTCGGCGATGAGCGGTTCGGCATAGGCGGTACGCCACGCCGCCGCTGCGCTCTCGATGGCGTCCAGGTCGTCGAGCACCTTCTTGCGATCCCCGGCTTCATCCCGGATCTGTTGCGCCGCAGCCGTTTCGGCTTTCTGCCCGGCAACGTAGGGCTCGAGGAACTGGGGGTTGGCGGAGATCGCATACCCGCGCAACGACGTCTCCTGGTCACGTAGTGCGGCCTGCAGCTTGTAGGCGCCGAGCCGCATCGGAGCGATGTCTCCGGTGATCTCCTGCGACACGGCGTCCGTCCGATTCACCAGCAGCGCACCCGCGACGGCGCCGGCGAGGACGACCGCGCCCATGACGGCCAGCACGAGGTTCTGCCAGCCCTGGACCGTGGGCTGCCACTTCATCCGGTCGCCGTCCGCTCGACCCGCACGACGGCGATGTCGTCGCTGATACCGCCGACGGACTGCGCGCGACGCTCGACATCGTCGATCAAGGCTTCGACGAATTGGGCGCCGGGCAGATGTGCATACGACCGCGCCACTTCCAGGAGACCCGACTCCATGAGGCGTTCGGTACCCCGTCCGGATCGGCCCTCGATCAAGCCATCGGTGAGGAGTACGAGGCCGTGTCGCGGCGGCAGTTCCATGATGTTCAGCGGCCACTCGTATCCGTTGAGGCCCAGCGCAGGACCCACCGAAGGCTCCAGCCACTCCACCGAATCCGGGCCGTGCAACAGCATGGCGGGGTGGCCGGCGGACACCGCGTTGAAGCTCAGATCGTCGGGGGATATCGCCACCGAGAGAACCGTCGCGAAAATACTGGTGCCGGGGCGCTCGGTGCTCAGGATCCGCTCCAACTGACGCATCCGCTCGTTGCCGCGCAATCCCGCGAATGTCAGCGCGCGCCAGCCGATGCGCAGCGCGACCCCGAGCGCGGCCTCGTTGGGACCGTGCCCGGCCACATCGCCGACCATGACGTGCACGGTGCGATCGGGGGTTTGGACGAAGTCGTAGAAGTCACCACCGAGAAGCGCGAACTGCCTACTCGGCCGGTATCGCGCGACGATGTCTACGCCCGGATCGTCGAGTAACAACGGTGACGGCAGCAGCCCGCGTTCGAGGCGCGCGTTCTCGGTCGCGCGCAGCTCGCTGGCGTGCAGTTCGTGCGCAGTCAGCTCGGCGCGCTTACGTTCGACCGCGTACAGCAGCGCGCGGTGCAGCGTGTCGGGCTCAACCCGGCCCTTGACCAGGTAGTCCTGCGCTCCCGCGGCAACGGCGGAGACGCCGAAGTGTTCGTCGTTCAGGCCGGTGAGCACGACGATGGGCATCGTCGCGTCTTGTTTGGCGACCTGATCCAGCGCCTTTATTCCGTTCGCATCGGGGAGGTTGAGGTCCAGCAATATGCAGTCCGGGCGGGATGCGGCCAGTTGGCGCTCGGCTTCCTCGATCGAGGGCGCCCACACGACCTTGATGTCGGCGCCCGCATCGGCGATGAGTTCCTCGACCAGAATGGCGTCACCCCGGTCGTCCTCGACGAGCAGCACCGAGAACGGCCGCTCATCGGCGGCCTGATCAGCGGCGGTGCCCCTCACAGGGTTATATATCGAACTCACTGGCAACCACGTTTCCCACGCGCGTCACCGTGGCCGCTGTGACCGCTTCTTTAGTGACATCGGAAAGAATAGACGCTATACAGTCCGGGGTCCCCGCCTGAACCCCGTTTGGCTGCGAATCAACGGCAGCGTCGCGGAGGTGGCGAATCCGGGCGGCGCCTGGCAGACGGCGGTGACCGCGTTGAGGACCTGCATGCCGGTGGCGACGCTGGCCGACCGTACGTGCTCTTCGATGGTGGCGTTGCGGGTGAAGCTCGCCAGCGACATGAAGTGGGTGCGCATCGACGGGTCGCCCTCGATGGTCAACGTCCAGCCGTGCTGGGGTTTGGGCCAGTGCGAGGGGTACTCGCCGCCCACTGTCCACAGCGTTTCGATCTCGATGAGTGTTTCGCCGTCGCGGTCACCGGACCAATTCCAGCGCTGTCCGGCCGTGGTCCCGGCGGCCAGCAGGTGGTCGAAGATCTGGTGATCCTCTGCGGCGGGAATGGCCTCCACGGTGGCCGAGACACCGTCGATGTCGGCGTTCAGCGCGTCGGCCAGAAACCAGACCTGCTCGGTGAAGATCGAGCTGTTGAAAGCCAGGAAGTCGGTCGCGGTTGGGCTTATCGACTCGACCGGCTGACCAAATGCCATGTTGTCGAACGTGATTCCGGTGCTTTCGTACACCGACCAGTCGGCGCGCTCCTGCAGGGTGATCCTCTCGATCGTTCGGCTCATACCCGAAAGCGCCAGCGGCAGGACACCGGAGAGGTTGCCCGGGTTGATGCCGCTGCCGTGCACGGACGTGCCGCCCTTCTCGCAGGCGGCACGGACGCGGTCGCGATCGGCAGCGTCAATCCGCGCGGGGTGGAACAGAAATGCCGTGGTCACAACGTTTTTCCCGGTTTCGAGGAGCCGGCAGACGTCGTCGAGGTGCGCGGTGCGCGGCGTGTAGAGCACGCAGTCGGCGTCCAGTCTGAGGATCTGGTCGACGTCGGTCGTCGCGGTCACGCCGATCGGTTCACGGCCGACGAGAGTGCCGATGTCGACGCCATTCTTCTCATCGGAGTAGACCAGCGCGCCGACGAGGGAGAGATCGTCTCGGTGGTCGAGGATCGCGGCGATCATCTCGCTGCCCACCGTGCCGGTTCCCCATTGAATTACCCGATGCACGGTCGGACCGTAGCAGCCTAGGGTCGGCGCAGGGTGACGATCGTGACATCGTCGTCGGTTTCGGCCGTCGCCATTGCCGTTGCGATATCTGTCGCCGTCGATTCAATTGCGCGGCTGAGCGTTTCGGCGAGCCGCGCGATACCGTCGTCGATCGGCTCGTTCCGGCGTTCGACGAGGCCGTCGGAGAACATCACCAATCCCTGCCCGGCCTCGATGGTGAACGCGCTTGGTTCGTACGTCATGCCAACCGCGCCGATCGGCGGGGAAAGCAACACCGGCGCCGGATCGGCAACGCCGTCGCGGTGTGTCAGGAACGGAATGAGATGACCGGCGCACGCGGCTTCGACATCCCCGGAATCCAGATCGACTCGCGCGACGATCACGGTGACGAACGCGCGGGGCACCATGTGCACGCAGAACTCGTTGAGCAGGTTGAGCGCCTCGGCGGGCGCGGCGCCGGTGAACAGATACGCGCGCAAGGTGTTTCGCACCTGCGCCATGGTCCCCGCCGCAGCCATGCCGTGGCCTGCGACGTCCCCGATCAGCACGAGTAACCGGCCGTCGCGGAGTTCGAACGCGTCGTACCAGTCGCCGCCGACGCGCCCTCCGACGGCGGGTTCATAGTGCGCCGACAACTGCCAGCCTTCGAGCGTCGGAATCGATGTGGGCAACAGGCTGCGCTGCAGGGTTTCCGCGACGCGCAGTGCGCCCCGGGTCCGGCGGTAGAGCGCCTCGACGAGGTGTCGCCGCAGCGACTCGGCCGAGTCCACCTCGGTCGTCTGCCACGGTTCGCAGCATCTCTTCACGATTTCGCGCCAGCGGTCGAACGACTTGCGCGGGCTGAGACGAACGTCGTCACCTTCGCCCACCGCGATCGCCTTGTTGTGGGGGTCGCCGCCCCAATCCACCGATCGCACGACCTCACCGCGGAACCAGATCGCGTACTGCCCGTCGGGCAGGTTGATCACCAGCGCGCCCGAGGTCACGGCCGAATCGACATCGAGATCGGGCAGCTCCCGGGACAGGGACTCGCTGCTCGCGATGTTGTCGCCCGCGTCCAGGGCCCATGCCACGACATCGGCCACAGCGTGCGGCGATGGAACGGATCCCAGCATCCGATAGTCGCCACCGATGTTGACGACGGCGCCGTCGGCGGGCACGAGATCGAGCAGGTTCGGGGCTCCGAGCAGCACCTCGGACAGCGATTCCCCGTCGTCGAGGGTGGCGGAGGTGAGCTTGCCCAGGACGGCCTGCGCAGCCAGCCGCCTGTGCAATTGCTCGTCTTCGAACTGGTCGACCAGTCGCAGCGAGAGGGTGGAGCCGAGGAATTCGGCAGCGGCCCTGGACCCGAACGGCGGTAGATGCGGACCGGCGTAGTGGTGGCAGGCGATCAGCCCCCACAACCGCCCGTGCCGCAGCAGCGAGATCGACATCGATGCCTGCACGCCCATGTTCTGCAGGTACTCGATGTGGATCGGCGAGACGCTGCGTAGCGTCGCATGCGTCAGGTCGGTGGGCACGCCCCGATCCGGATCGACTGTCGGCACCAACGGTGCCGGTGTGTAGCCGACGTCGTCGATGAGCCGTAGCCAGTTCTTCTCGTAGAGGGCACGCGCCTGTGAGGGAATGTCGGTGGACGGGTAATGCAGTCCGAGGAACGAGTTCAGCTCGTCGAGTTTGGCTTCGGCGACAACCTCGCCGTTGTAGTCCTCGTCGTAGCGGTACACCATGACGCGGTCGAAGCCGGTGAGTTCGCGGACCGCGCGCGCGGTGGCGTCATAGAGCTCGGTCAGCGTGGCGGCACGGTTGAGCTCGTCGACCGAGCCGCGGACTGCCTGATAGGTGTTGGGGAACGCGAAAGGCCTTTCACCGTAAGCGGTCTCGACTTCGACCAGCAGCACGCCACCAAGCTCACGGTGCAAGATCACGTCGAACGCGAGTTTGTCGCCGGCGACGTCGATCACGGACTCGATCGGGTTGCGTTGGTGCAGATCGCCCGAGGCAGACGCCGCCCGCTCGACCCGCGCGGCCTGGTCGGTTCCGATCAGAGACGAGAGGTGCCGACCGACGACGTCGTCCACGGCGCGACCGAGCAATTCCGCGGCGTTGGCACTGACCTGGCGCACCTCGAAGTCGGACTCACGCACGACGGCCAGGACGCCGCGCGGCTGAACGCTGCCGGGGATATGGATCGGTTCCCGTGCGCAATTGTCGAGATCGACGGGCGTACCGACCGGCACAAAGTCCTCGGGCGCAGCGCCGTTCGGATCAGCGACAGACAACGCGCGGGCTCCCAAAATGGTCGAATCGGACAGGCCCGCTGCTGGACCACTCAAGTATGCACTGCCCGGCTTTCGCTGCCGGAAAGTGTCGTGGCAAACACGACTTCCTCGGTGGGTGAATCTTCAGGACGGACGCTGACAAGCAGCGGGCGTATGTAACTACGGGTGCAGCGCCGCAGGTTCGAATAGGGGCTGGAGGTCCCGGACGATAGCTACCAGGATAAGGACGTAATACAGGAGTCCAAAACCGATTCCGGCGACCGCGGCCGGACGGCCCGTGCGGCCGCTTCGCTTGATCCGGAACAGCGCGACGAATCCCAACGTAAGCGAAACCGTGGCGAACAGCAGCAAAGGCCACCCCCGACTACCCACCACACGATCGCACCCAAGACAGCTGTCCCTAGTGCTGCCAACGCCGTCGGATCGATCCGTTGCTGCCGGGGTATCCGGCTGCCACTGTCCGAAGTCGCCACGACCAAAAGTCTAGGCTCCGTTAGGTCCGATATTTCCGCATCTGAAGAAGCTTGAACGGCTCAGATGCGGTACACGTCGAGCGCCGCGCTGGACGGCCCCCCACCATCGTTGTGTCCAAAGCGGTTCAACAACTCCCGATGCAAACCGGTGAGCTGGACCACCAGCGGTAGGGCCGGAAAGTATGGCGGTGGCGGAGGGATTTGAACCCTATCTTGCACCGGTGGTCAGGCCGACAAACGCGCCATATCCAGCAATTATGCGTTGCAAGACATCACGCGAATTCACCGGCCATCCTGGACGACTGTGGGCAAATTGTGGGCACGTCGACTTTTGGTCTTGACTGCTAACCAGATGTCAGCACGGCAGGCGAAGACCAAGCGATTGGACGCATCCCCTCTCTCTCTGATGCTTGGGGTCGGGTCGTACGATCCCGGCATGCCGCTTAGTAAAGGGGAGGACTTCGCCGGCTACCGAATTATCCGCCTGCTTGGTTCCGGCGGCATGGGTGAGGTCTACCTTGCTCAACACCCGAGACTGCCGCGCCACGATGCATTGAAACTCCTGCCCAAGGAGTGGTCAAACGACTCGCAATACCGGTCAAGATTCACCCGGGAGGCGGATCTTGCATCGACGCTGTGGCATCCGAATATCGTGGGCGTACACGATCGCGGCGAGCACCACGGTCAGCTGTGGCTCGCGATGGACTTCGTCGATGGGCAGGATTTAGGTCTCCGGCTGTCCGACAAATTTCCCGCCGGAATGGCTGCTGATCAGGTAATACCAATTGTCGCCGCCGTGGCAAGCGCACTCGACTATGCGCACAAGCGCGGGCTACTTCACCGTGACGTGAAGCCGGGCAACATCATGCTTACTGAGGATGAGGATGGCGATCAGCGCGTGCTGCTTGCCGATTTTGGCATCGCCAGAAACATCGACGACGTGAGCGGCCTGACTACTACGAACATGACAGTGGGCACCGTTGCCTACGCCGCACCCGAGCAGCTGATGGGTGAGGAGATCGACGGGCGCGCAGATCAGTATGCGTTAGCGGCCACCGCCTATCACCTGTTGACCGGTACGCCTCTTTTCCCGAACTCGAATCCCGCTGTCGTGATCAGCAAGCACCTGAACTCGCCGGCACCAGCACTTGGCGATACACACGCTGATCTAACGGCCCTGGATCCAGCTCTGTCGAAAGCGCTATCCAAGTCGCCAGCGGACCGGTATGTCCGATGTGTCGATTTCGCGCGCGCACTGGAAGGCAGGAACTTCCCCGAATCAACGGCTCGACGGGCCAACGCGCCAACTCAACGCGCGCCGGCCCAACGTCGCGACGTGAGCACATCGACGCCGGTTGGGCACCAAACGGACAGGCGTTGGTTGATTCCCGCGATCGCGGCCGGGGCGATCATTCTGTTGGCAGGCGCGCTCTTGTTGTGGCGACCTTGTTCGCATCCCCGACATTGGGAACGAGTCCGACCCCGGGTCCTCCGGATCCGTTCTGGCCACCGGCGCCGCCGCCCACGTCGGCCGCCTCAATACCGCCAACGTCCACGCAGCCAACGATGGAGAACGGTTACGCGCTTACGGCTTGCTTCACCTCGAACGACCCGCCGATGGATCGGCCAACGACTGCAGAACTTCTCTTCTGCGCGAGCGGAGGGCTCTCGCTACAAGACCTGACGTGGACGGCTTGGGGACCTGGCGGTGCGGATGGCAGTGGCATTGCTGTTTTCAACGTCTGCGAGCCGAGCTGTGCAGAGGGCTACCGTGTTTCAAACAAGGTGACACTGCGAGCCTGGAATCCGCAGCCCGCGGGCGCATCGTCTGGATGCCCATCGGACTTGCTGTACTACAGCGACATCATCATCGCGTTCCCGATGAGCGTGCCGCCGGCCGAGGCGAGGATGCCCCCCAACACCCGATACTTGGGAATGCCCGCGCTGCAATATTCCAGCGAATCGAACCCGTCGCCCCCGGCCGAGTCGATGGGCAAAGTGAGCTGCTACTGATATTCGGCATCTCAGTGTCAATAGGCGATCGCAAAACCAGGGTAGAGAATACGTCGCTGCCACCAAGTCTGAGACGGGACTGCCCCGGGTTCAGTTGACTCGCGGGGTGTGAATTTCAGGCCGCGGT